>NZ_JAFEJA010000002.1:312500-617062 GCF_016919245.1 Streptomyces zhihengii
GGTTGCGCATGCGGGGTTGCGGGAGTTCTCTTGACCAGTCTGCCGACTGGTCGGCGAGTCAGAAACCGTATGGATAGGCGAAGGACATGCGAAAGGTCCGGCGTAGAGGGTAAGACCCCCGTAGCTGAAATTCATGCGGCTTGCTTGAGAATTTCCCAAGTAGCACGGGGCCCGAGAAATCCCGTGTGAATCTGGCGGGACCACCCGCTAAGCCTAAATATTCCCTGGTGACCGATAGCGGATAGTACCGTGAGGGAATGGTGAAAAGTACCGCGGGAGCGGAGTGAAATAGTACCTGAAACCGTGTGCCTACAAGCCGTGGGAGCGTCGCTGTATGTGCTTGCACATGCAGTCGTGACTGCGTGCCTTTTGAAGAATGAGCCTGCGAGTTTGCGGTGTGTTGCGAGGTTAACCCGTGTGGGGAAGCCGTAGCGAAAGCGAGTCCGAATAGGGCGATTCAGTAGCGCGCTCAAGACCCGAAGCGGAGTGATCTAGCCATGGGCAGGTTGAAGCGGAGGTAAGACTTCGTGGAGGACCGAACCCACCAGGGTTGAAAACCTGGGGGATGACCTGTGGTTAGGGGTGAAAGGCCAATCAAACTCCGTGATAGCTGGTTCTCCCCGAAATGCATTTAGGTGCAGCGTCGTGTGTTTCTTGCCGGAGGTAGAGCACTGGATAGGCGATGGGCCCTACCGGGTTACTGACCTTAGCCAAACTCCGAATGCCGGTAAGTGAGAGCACGGCAGTGAGACTGTGGGGGATAAGCTCCATGGTCGAGAGGGAAACAGCCCAGAGCATCGACTAAGGCCCCTAAGCGTACGCTAAGTGGGAAAGGATGTGGAGTCGCAGAGACAACCAGGAGGTTGGCTTAGAAGCAGCCACCCTTGAAAGAGTGCGTAATAGCTCACTGGTCAAGTGATTCCGCGCCGACAATGTAGCGGGGCTCAAGCGTACCGCCGAAGTCGTGTCATTGCAGCGTATAGCCCCAACGGGTGCTGTGATGGGTAGGGGAGCGTCGTGTGCCGGGTGAAGCAGCCGCGGAAGCGAGTTGTGGACGGTTCACGAGTGAGAATGCAGGCATGAGTAGCGATACACACGTGAGAAACGTGTGCGCCGATTGACTAAGGGTTCCTGGGTCAAGCTGATCTGCCCAGGGTAAGTCGGGACCTAAGGCGAGGCCGACAGGCGTAGTCGATGGACAACCGGTTGATATTCCGGTACCCGCTTTGAAACGCCCAATATCGAGCCCATTAATGCTAAGGCCGTGAAGCCGCCGGCTGAGTCTTCGGACGAGGTCGGAGTGGTGGAGCCGCTGACCCAAGGTGGTAGTAGGTAAGCGATGGGGTGACGCAGGAAGGTAGTCCAGCCCGGGCGGTGGTTGTCCCGGGGTAAGGGTGTAGGCCGTGTGATAGGCAAATCCGTCACACATTAAGGCTGAGACCTGATGCCGAGCCGATTGTGGTGAAGTGGATGATCCTATGCTGTCGAGAAAAGCCTCTAGCGAGTTTCATGGCGGCCCGTACCCTAAACCGACTCAGGTGGTCAGGTAGAGAATACCGAGGCGTTCGGGTGAACTATGGTTAAGGAACTCGGCAAAATGCCCCCGTAACTTCGGGAGAAGGGGGGCCATTCTTGGTGATCCGATTTACTCGGTGAGCTGGGGGTGGCCGCAGAGACCAGCGAGAAGCGACTGTTTACTAAAAACACAGGTCCGTGCGAAGCCGTAAGGCGATGTATACGGACTGACGCCTGCCCGGTGCTGGAACGTTAAGGGGACCGGTTAGCTTGGATTCGTCCAGGCGAAGCTGAGAACTTAAGCGCCAGTAAACGGCGGTGGTAACTATAACCATCCTAAGGTAGCGAAATTCCTTGTCGGGTAAGTTCCGACCTGCACGAATGGCGTAACGACTTCTCGACTGTCTCAACCATAGGCCCGGTGAAATTGCACTACGAGTAAAGATGCTCGTTTCGCGCAGCAGGACGGAAAGACCCCGGGACCTTTACTACAGTTTGATATTGGTGTTCGGTTCGGCTTGTGTAGGATAGGTGGGAGACTGTGAACTCTGGACGCCAGTTCAGGGGGAGTCGTCGTTGAAATACCACTCTGGTCGTGCTGGATGTCTAACCTGGGTCCGTGATCCGGATCAGGGACAGTGTCTGATGGGTAGTTTAACTGGGGCGGTTGCCTCCCAAAGGGTAACGGAGGCGCCCAAAGGTTCCCTCAGCCTGGTTGGCAATCAGGTGTTGAGTGTAAGTGCACAAGGGAGCTTGACTGTGAGACCGACGGGTCGAGCAGGGACGAAAGTCGGGACTAGTGATCCGGCGGTGGCTTGTGGAAGCGCCGTCGCTCAACGGATAAAAGGTACCCCGGGGATAACAGGCTGATCTTCCCCAAGAGTCCATATCGACGGGATGGTTTGGCACCTCGATGTCGGCTCGTCGCATCCTGGGGCTGGAGTCGGTCCCAAGGGTTGGGCTGTTCGCCCATTAAAGCGGTACGCGAGCTGGGTTTAGAACGTCGTGAGACAGTTCGGTCCCTATCCGCTGTGCGCGTAGGAGTCTTGAGAAGGGCTGTCCCTAGTACGAGAGGACCGGGACGGACGAACCTCTGGTGTGCCAGTTGTCCTGCCAAGGGCATGGCTGGTTGGCTACGTTCGGAAAGGATAACCGCTGAAAGCATCTAAGCGGGAAGCCTGCTTCGAGATGAGGACTCCCACCTCCTTGAGAGGGTAAGGCTCCCAGTAGACGACTGGGTTGATAGGCCGGATATGGAAGCCAGGTAACTGGTGGAGTTGACCGGTACTAATAGGCCGAGGGCTTGTCCTCAGTTGCTCGCGTCCACTGTGTTAGTTCTGAAGTAACGAACTCGCCTTTGCCGGCTGGTAGTTCGACATCTTCATAGTGTTTCGGTGGTCATAGCGTTAGGGAAACGCCCGGTTACATTCCGAACCCGGAAGCTAAGCCTTTCAGCGCCGATGGTACTGCAGGGGGGACCCTGTGGAAGAGTAGGACGCCGCCGAACTCATCGTGTATTCAACCCCCGGACCCTGTCCGGGGGTTGAGTCGTTTCGGGGGTATTCCGGCCGGCCGGCCGCGACGGAACAGGCAGTTCCGGACCCCCTGTGGCCGTCGGACCTCACCAGGCGGGTAAGGTCGGGGGGCATCATTGGCACGTTCCCACAGGAGGCCCCCGGGTGGAGGTCCAGGAGACCCGCGTTCAGACGGACCGGGTACTCACCATCCCGAACATTCTCAGCATGGCACGCCTGGTCGGCGTCCCGCTCTTCCTGTGGCTGATCCTCCTTCCCGAGTTCGGCGGGCCCAAGGCCGACGGCTGGGCATTGCTGGTGCTGATGCTCAGCGGTGTCAGCGACTATCTCGACGGCAAGCTCGCCCGCCGCTGGAACCAGATCAGCAGCCTCGGCCGAATCCTCGACCCGGCCGCGGACCGGCTGTACATCCTGTCGACCCTGGTCGGACTGACCTGGCGCGAGATTCTGCCGCTCTGGCTGACCCTGGCACTTCTCGCCCGGGAAGCGATGCTGCTGGTGATGGTGGGAATCCTCCGGCGCCACGGCTATCCGCCGCCCCAGGTGAACTTCCTGGGCAAGGCCGCCACCTTCAACCTCATGTACGCCTTCCCCTTGCTGCTCCTGAGTGACGGGACGGGGTGGCTTGCGTCACTGGCCGCGATTTTCGGATGGGCATTCGCCGGATGGGGTACAACTCTGTATTGGTGGGCAGGGATCCTCTATGTGGTCCAGGTCCGCCGCCTCGTCAAGGCGGACGCAGTGGCCGATTGACCCCGTCTACGCGTAGCCGCGCAGTGTGGCCGGCCGCGGATGCCACCACAGGGTTCCATCGCGCGGGCGAAGTCGGCTGACCGTCATCTCTCAAGGAGGACGCTTCCGACATGAAGGCCGTCGTGATGGCTGGTGGCGAAGGAACCAGACTTCGCCCCATGACCTCGAGCATGCCCAAGCCGCTCCTGCCGGTGGCCAACCGGCCGATCATGGAGCATGTGCTGCGCCTGCTCAAACGGCACGGGCTCACCGAGACCGTGGTCACCGTGCAGTTCCTCGCGTCACTGGTCAAGAACTACTTCGGTGACGGCGAAGAGCTCGGGATGGAGCTCACGTATGCCAACGAGGAGAAGCCCCTCGGCACCGCGGGCAGCGTGAAGAACGCCGAGGAGGCGCTGAAGGACGACGCCTTTCTCGTCATTTCCGGTGACGCCCTCACCGATTTCGACCTGACCGACCTGATCTCCTTCCACAAGGAGAAGGGCGCTCTCGTCACGGTCTGCCTCACCCGCGTACCGAACCCCCTGGAATTCGGCATCACGATCGTCGACGAAGAGGGCAAGGTCGAGCGCTTCCTGGAGAAGCCGACCTGGGGCCAGGTCTTCTCCGACACCGTGAACACCGGAATCTACGTGATGGAGCCCGAGGTCTTCGACTACGTCGAGGCCGATGTCCCCGTCGACTGGTCCGGCGACGTCTTCCCGCAGCTCATGAAGGAGGGCAAGCCCATCTTCGGCTATGTCGCCGAGGGCTACTGGGAGGACGTGGGCACCCACGAGAGCTATGTGAAGGCGCAGGCCGACGTCCTCGAACGCAAGGTGGACGTGGAACTCGACGGCTTCGAGATCTCGCCCGGGGTGTGGGTCGCCGAGGGTGCGGAGGTCCATCCCGACGCCGTGCTGCGCGGACCGCTGTACATCGGCGACTACGCGAAGGTCGAGGCCGGCGTCGAGATCCGGGAACACACCGTCGTCGGGTCCAACGTCGTCGTGAAGTCCGGAGCGTTCCTGCACAAGGCCGTCATCCACGACAACGTCTACGTCGGCCAGCAGAGCAACCTCCGCGGCTGCGTGGTCGGCAAGAACACCGACATCATGCGCGCCTCCCGGATCGAGGACGGCGCCGTGATCGGCGACGAGTGCCTCATCGGTGAGGAATCGATCGTCCAGGGCAATGTGCGGGTCTACCCGTTCAAGACGATCGAGGCCGGCGCCTTCGTCAACACGTCCGTCATCTGGGAGTCCCGGGGGCAGGCGCACCTCTTCGGGGCCAGGGGCGTCACCGGCATCCTGAACGTGGAGATCACCCCCGAGGTCGTCGTCCGGCTCGCGGGCGCGTACGCCACCACGCTCAAGAAGGGCGCCACGGTCACCACCGCGCGTGACCACTCCCGTGGCGCGCGGGCCCTGAAACGGGCGGTGATCTCGGCGCTCCAGGCGAGCGCGATCGACGTGCGCGACCTGGAGAACGTGCCGCTGCCCGTCGCCCGGCAGCAGACCGCCCGGGGCAGTGCCGGCGGCATCATGATCCGGACGTCGCCGGGTGTCCCCGACTCGGTGGACATCATGTTCTTCGACGCGCGGGGCGCCGACCTGTCCCAGGGCGGCCAGCGCAAGCTCGACCGCGTGTACGCGCGCCAGGAGTACCGGCGGGCCTTCCCCGGCGAGATCGGCGACCTGCACTTCCCGTCGAGCGTCTTCGACTCGTACACCGGATCGCTGCTGCGCAACGTGGACACCACGGGGATCGCCGACTCGGGGCTGAAGGTCGTCGTCGACGCCTCGAACGGCAGCGCCGGGCTCATCCTGCCCAGCCTGCTCGGCCGGCTCGGCGTGGACGCCCTGACGATCAACCCGGGTCTCGACGAGTCCCGGCCGACGGAGTCGGTCGAGTCGCGAAGAGCCGGTCTGGTCCGGCTCGGCGAGATCGTCGCCTCGGCGCGCGCGGCGTTCGGGGTGCGGTTCGACCCGGTCGGCGAGCGGTTCTCGCTGGTCGACGAGCGCGGGCGCATCGTGGAGGACGACCGGGCGCTGCTGGTCCTGCTCGACCTGGTGGCGGCCGAGCGGCGCAGCGGCAAGGTGGCCCTGCCCGTGACCACCACCCGCATCGCCGAGCAGGTCGCCGCGTACCACGGGACGCAGGTGGAGTGGACGACCACCTCGCCGGACGACCTGACCAGGGTGGGCCGCGAGGACACCACGATCTTCGGCGGCGACGGCCGCGGCGGCTTCATCGTGCCGGAGTTCAGCAGCGTCTTCGACGGCGCCGCCGCGTTCGTGCGGCTGGTGGGCCTGGTGGCCAGGACGCAGCTCACGCTGAGCCAGATCGACGCCCGGATCCCGCGGGCCCACGTCCTCAGGCGGGACGTGGCCACCCCGTGGGCCGTCAAGGGCCTGGTCATGCGGCGCGTGGTGGAGGCGGCGGGGGACCGGCACGTCGACACCACCGACGGTGTGCGGGTGGTGGAGGCGGACGGCCGCTGGGTGATGGTGCTGCCCGACCCGGCCGAGGCCGTCACCCATCTGTGGGCCGAGGGACCGGACGACACCTCCGCGCAGGCGCTGCTCGACGAGTGGGCGGCGGTCGTGGACAGCGCGGGGAAGTGACACCCTCACGGGTGCCCCCGGCCGCCGTGTGACGCGGTGGCCCGGGGCACCGGTGGGGCCATTCGGCGGTAGCGGCTGCGACGTGCGACGATGTGCGGCATGTCGCAGCCGCCCCCCGTTCGGAGTACCGGTTCACCGCCCGTGCGTCCCGACGCCTCCATGTCGCTGCTGACCAACGTCATGGAGCACAGCCTCGACGACGGCTACGCCGAGGCGTCGGCACGCCGTGCCGAGAGCGGCGGCCTGCCGAAGACGCTGCGCGCACGGCTCGGTCTCGCCGCCGGGCTCGTCCTCGCGGCCGCGGTGGTGACGGTGGGAGCCGCCGAGGCCCGTGTCTCCGCGCCCGTGCTCGCCAAGGAGCGCGTGGAGCTGATCGACCGGGTCGAGGCGCAGACGGAATCCGTGGACGACCTGGAGCGCACTGTCGAATCGCTGCGCGCCGACGTCCAGGAGCGTCAGCGCAAGGCCCTCAGCGAGGACGGCGGCGGCCACGCGGACCTCACCGGTCTGCTCGCCGGAGCAACCCCGGTGGAGGGCCCGGGCGTCAAACTCGTCGTGGACGACGCGAAGGACACGGCCCAGGGCGGCGACGGGCCGCGCGAGAGCAGCGGCTTCTCCGACACCGGCCGGGTGCGCGACCGCGACATGCAGCGGGTCGTCAACGGCCTGTGGGAGTCGGGCGCCGAGGCCGTGGCCATCAACGGGCAGCGCCTCACCGCCCTGTCCGCCATCCGCGCGGCGGGCGACGCCATACTGGTCGACAACCGGCCGCTGGTGCCCCCGTACACCGTGCTGGCGGTGGGCGACGGCGACAAGCTGAGCACCGCCTTCCAGGACAGCGCCGACGGGCAGTACCTGCACGCGCTCCAGGAGAGCTTCGGCATCCGCACGCGGATCTCGGCCGAGGAGTCGGTCCGGCTCCCCGCGGCTCCGAGCCTGATCGTACGTACAGCAGAGCCGGAGACCGACGCCGCCGCGCAGGGCGGCGGGCAGGACGCGGCCGAGACAGAGAAGGGCACATCGTGATCGCCGTACTGGGCCTCGTCGTGGGAGTCGTGGTCGGCCTGCTGGTCCGGCCCGAGGTGCCGGCGGTGGTCGAGCCCTACCTGCCGATCGCGGTGGTGGCCGCGCTGGACGCCGTGTTCGGCGGACTGCGGGCCATGCTGGACGGCATCTTCGTGGACAAGGTCTTCGTGGTCTCGTTCCTGTCCAACGTGGTGGTCGCCGCGCTGATCGTCTTCCTCGGCGACAAGCTCGGTGTCGGCGCCCAGCTCTCGACCGGTGTGGTCGTCGTCTTGGGCATCAGGATCTTCTCGAACGCCGCGGCCATCCGCCGCCATGTCTTCCGGGCGTGACGCACATGAACAGTGAGGACAGGCCGCACGGCGGCTCCCCCGAGCCGCGCCGCGAACCGCTGCCGCCGATGGCGCCCCCCGCGCCCGCGCAGCCCGCCGGGGACACCAGGGCCGACGGTGAGGGCCGGGAGTCGGGCAGGCAGCGCCTGGGGGCCGCGCTGTGGCCGCCGAGGGTGACCCGTGCCCAGCTCATCGTCGCCGTGCTGCTGTTCGTCCTCGGTCTCGGGCTCGCCATCCAGGTCCGTTCCAACAGCGACGACAGCGCGCTGCGCGGTGCCCGGCAGGAGGACCTCGTCCGGATCCTCGACGAGCTCGACAACCGCACCCAGCGCCTCCAGGACGAGAAGCAGCGCCTGGAGGAGCAGCGCACCGAGCTGGAGAACAGCTCGGACCAGGCCGAGGAGGCCCGCAAGCAGACGCTCCAGAAGGAGCAGCAGCTCGGGATCCTGGCCGGCACGGTCGCCGCGCAGGGTCCCGGGGTCACGCTCACCATCGCCGACCCGTCCGGGACGGTGGAGCCCGACATGCTGCTCGACGCGATCCAGGAGCTGCGGGCTGCGGGCGCCGAGGCGATCCAGGTCAACGGAGCGCGCGTGGTGGCCAATTCGTACTTCTCCGGCACCGCGGGGAACGTGGAGGTGGACGGCAGGAGCATCAGCGCCCCGTACACCTTCGAGGTGATCGGCAAGCCCCAGGACCTGGAGCCGGCGCTCAACATCCCCGGCGGAGTGGTCCAGACGCTGGAGAAGGAGCAGGCCACGGCCACCGTGGTGCGTTCGGAGAAGATCGTCGTCGACGCCTTGCGACCGGCGGAGCGGCCTGACTACGCTCGGTCGTCATCGCAGTGAATCGGGGGGACATGGGGGCTGCCGGCCCAGGGCAGAAGTTTGCAGGGGGGCGGCGCGCCGGATCGGCGGCGCGTGGTGGAAACTGTCAGGTGGTCACGGACGTTGTGAGAATGTCCGGGGCGGCAGGTGTGTTCGTTCAGGGTTCGTCCTGCCCCACGGGCGGGTCTATTTCGGTCAAGGGGAAGCGCCCGTGAAGTTGTTTGGGAAGTTGTTCGGCAAGAGCGCACGCGAGGACGGCAACGCCCGTCACCGCGCCCCGCGTCACGGCCAGAGCGAGGAGCAGGGCGGGGAGCGCCCGCTGTTCCGCGACGAGGTCGGCCGCGGTGACAATTCGGGCGGAACGGGCGCGTCGTCTGTTGACCCTGCCGGTGCCGGGCGCATAGGTTTCGGGGAACCATCAAGTGCGGGTGGAGGGTTTGCCCAGGACCCGTACGCGACCAATCCCCACGCGGGACAGCCGCGGCAGGAGGATCCGTCCATGGCCGGCTCGCCGGTGTGTACGAGGTGCGGCCACCGGAACCCCGATGCCGCCCGGTTCTGCTCCAACTGCGGTGCGCCGCTGCGCGGCGGGGTTCCCGCCGAGCGTGCCTCCGAGACGACGTCGACCATCTCGATCTCCGGGATCGAGGCGTACGACTCCGAGGTGACGGGGCAGACCGCACTGCCCTCGCTGTCGCCGGAGGCCCAGGCCGCCGTCGACGCGCTCCCGCTCGGATCGGCTCTTCTCGTGGTGCGCCGCGGCCCCAACTCGGGCAGCCGCTTCCTCCTCGACGGCGAGCTGACCACGGCGGGCCGCCACCCCCAGAGCGACATCTTCCTGGACGACGTGACGGTGTCGCGCCGCCATGTGGAGTTCCGTCGCGGCGGGGACGGCAGCTTCACCGTCTCCGACGTCGGCAGCCTCAACGGCACCTACGTCAACCGCGAGCGGATCGACTCCGTCGTCCTGTCGAACGGCGACGAGGTCCAGATCGGCAAGTACCGGCTGGTCTTCTACGCGAGCCAGCGGGGCATCTGAGCCTCCCCGGACGCCGTCCGGGGAGCACCCAGGGAAGGCACATGCTGCGCACACCCCCGGGCGGTGCCGGTCACGGCACCGCCGCTCAGGGCGAACGGCCGATGAGCATCGGTACGGTGCTCACCCGGCTGCGGGACGAGTTCCCCGAGGTGACGATCTCCAAGATCCGTTTCCTGGAGGCCGAGGGGCTCGTGGAGCCCATGCGGTCCCCCTCGGGGTATCGCAAGTTCACCCCGCAGGACGTCGAGCGGCTCGCCCTCGTCCTGCGGATGCAGCGCGACCACTACCTGCCGCTCAAGGTCATCCGCGAGCAGCTCGACGCCCTGGAGCGCGGGGAGCAGATCCAGCTTCCCGCCCAGGGCGCGCAGGGCGATCCGGCCGACGGCGCGGCCCAGGCGGCGTACGACCGCCCCACCGTCCGCCGGCTGGGCAGGGCCGAGCTGCTGGCGGCCGCCGAGATCACCGACGAGGACCTCACCGAGTGGGAGTCGTACGGGCTGCTCACGGCTGACGGCGGCGGCGGTTACGACCCGGAGGCGGTCACGGTCGCCCGGCTCGTCACGGATCTCGGCCGTTTCGGACTGGAGCCCCGGCATCTGCGGGCCATGAAAGCCTCCGCGGAGCGGGACGCGGGGCTCGTCGAGCAGGTGGTCGCACCCCTGCGTCTGCACCGCAATCCGCAGACCAGGGCGCATGCGGAGGCCACCGTCAAGGAGCTCGCCGACCTGTCCGTGCGGCTCCACACGGCGCTGGTCCGCAGCGCCCTCGGGGTCAGACTGACCTGATCTTGGCCCAGCCCGACTACCCAAACCCGGCGCGCACGTCCTAGGGTTGCTGTGTGAACGAGCTCGACGTTGTGGGTGTCCGGGTCGAAATGCCCTCGAACCAGCCGATCGTTCTCCTGCGTGAAGTGGGAGGCGACCGGTACCTCCCCATCTGGATCGGCCCCGGGGAGGCGACCGCGATCGCTTTCGCACAGCAGGGGATGGCTCCCGCCAGACCGCTGACGCACGACCTGTTCAAGGACGTCCTGGAGGCGGTCGGCCAGGAGCTCACCGAGGTCCGGATCACCGATCTCCGTGAGGGCGTCTTCTACGCGGAGCTGGTTTTCGCCAGCGGCGTCGAGGTCAGTGCCAGGCCCTCGGACGCCATAGCGCTCGCCCTGCGCACCGGTACGCCGATCTACGGCAGCGACGGTGTGCTGGACGACGCCGGGATCGCGATCCCCGACGAGCAGGAGGACGAGGTGGAGAAGTTCCGCGAGTTCCTCGACCAGATCTCGCCCGAGGACTTCGGCACCAGCAACCAGTGAGCCGGCGACTGCGGGTGACCGGGACGCCGATTCCGGTCGACGGTCCGTGACGTGACTCCCGGTAACCCCCGCCTCGGTGGGCGTGGGGCCGCCGCGCCGGGCACATTCGAGTAGCCTTTCCCGCAATCGGGGCACGAGAAACCACTCTCAGGGTGATTATCACTCGGCGTGCCGAGTGTGGCGATCGTTGACGCACCCCCGGTGACTCCCTACCTTCGAGGTGGCAGGTCAAGGACGGAGGTCGGCGTGAGAAGCAGCGGCGACAGTACGGCTGGGGGCGGCCCCGGAATTCCGGTGGAAGGCGGGCCGTATCCGCTGCACGACGGCGCGGCCGACCCCTCGCCCGACACCATCGGCTACCGCGGTCCCACCGCGTGCGCGGCGGCGGGCATCACCTATCGGCAGCTCGACTACTGGGCGCGCACGGGGCTCGTCGAGCCGAGTGTGCGGGCCGCCTACGGCTCGGGCACCCAGCGGCTGTACAGCTTCCGCGACGTCGTGGTGCTCAAGATCGTCAAGCGTTTCCTGGACACCGGTGTCGCGCTCCAGAACATCCGCGCCGCGGTCCAGCATCTGCGGGCCCGCGGATTCAGGGACCTGGAGCGGATGACGCTGATGAGCGACGGCGCCACCGTCTACGAGTGCTCGTCCCCCGACGAGGTGGTCGACCTGCTCCAGGGCGGCCAGGGGATCTTCGGGATCGCCGTGGGCGTGGTGTGGCGGGACGTCGAGGCGGCCCTGTCCCAGCTCCACGGCGAACGGGTGGACACCGGCGAGACCCTGGTCGGGAACAACCCCGCCGACGAACTGGCCAGACGCCGGCAGAACCGGGCGGTCTGACGACGCCCCCTTCCCGCCGCCGGCCGCGAGGTCCCGGCGGCGGGAAGGGGGCGTTGTCGGTGGTGTGAGGGAGCATCGGTGGTGTGAGATCCGCGCCGACGATCCTGCATCTGGACATGGATGCCTTCTACGCCGCTGCCGAGCAGGCGGCGAAGCCGTCGCTGCGCGGCAAGGCCGTGGTCGTCGGCGGACTCGGGCCGCGCGGTGTGGTGGCCACCGCCTCGTACGAGGCCCGGCGCTTCGGGGTGCACTCGGCGATGCCGACGGCCCAGGCCCGGCGCCTCGCGCCGAACGCCGCGTACCTGGTGCCCCGCTTCTCCCTCTACCGCTCGGTCAGCGAGCAGGTCATGGAGCTGCTGGGCCGGCTGTCGCCGCTGGTCGAGCCGCTCAGCCTGGACGAGGCGTTCGTCGATCTGGAGGCCGGCGGCACCGCGCACGACGCGGTGACGGCACGGGCCACGGGTGAGCGGCTGCGGGCCGACATCCGGGCGGTGACCGGACTGAGCGGATCGGTCGGGCTCGCGGGGTCCAAGATGCTGGCGAAGATCGCCTCCGAGCAGGCCAAGCCGGACGGGCTCGTGCTGATCGAGCCCGGTACCGAACGCGACCTGCTCGGCCCGCTGACCGTCCGCACCCTGCCCGGTGTGGGGCCGGCGACCGGCGAGCACCTGAGGCGGGCCGGGATGACCACGGTGTCCGACCTCGCCGAGGCCGGTGAGGACGAACTCGTGCGCCTGCTGGGCAGGGCCCACGGGGCGGCCCTCTTCCGGATGGCGCTCGGCCACGACGACCGGCCGGTGGTCGCCGAGCGGGACGCCAAGTCGGTGTCCGTCGAGGACACCTTCGACGTCGACCTGCACGACCGGGTGCGGGTGCGCACCGAGGTGGACCGGCTCGCCGAGCGGTGTGTGCAGCGTCTGCGGGCCGGCGGCCACTCCGGGCGCACCATCGTGCTGAAGGTCCGCCGGTACGACTTCTCCACGCTGACCCGGTCCGAGACGCTGCGCGGGCCGACCGACGACCCCGCCGTGGTGCGGGAGGCGGCCGGCCGGCTGCTGGAGTCGGTGGACACCACCGGGGGAGTGCGGCTGCTCGGCGTCGGCGTCACGGGCCTCGCCGACTACACCCAGGAGGACCTCTTCGCCCAGGCCGCCGCCGCGCTCGCGGAACCGGCCGCCGAAGCGGCCGGGGAGGGGCCGGAGCCCCGCCCCGCCGCCGGCACCCAGGCTCCGGCCGCGGAGCCGGCCGCCCCGGAGGACGGGCCGGAGCCGCCGGCCGAGCGGCACTGGTCGGCCGGGCAGGACGTGCTCCACGCCGAGCTGGGGCCCGGCTGGGTGCAGGGCAGCGGGGTCGGCCGGGTGACCGTGCGCTTCGAGGTGCCCGGTTCGGCGCCCGGCCGGGTGCGCACCTTCCGCGTGGACGATGAGGCCCTCCGGCCCGCCGAGCCGCTGCCGCTCGTCGGGGCCCCCGCCGAGGAGGCAGGGGGCACGGGCGGTGCGGCCCCCGCCGAGGAGGCACGGGGGACGGGCGGTGCGGCCCTCGCCGCGGGGCGCGACTGAGGGGCCCGCCCGGGGAGGCGGGGTCAGTCCTCCTGGCCGGCTATGCGGCCGAAGGAGGTGTCGCCGGACGCCTGCGCCGGCGACGGCGGGGCGGCGAGGTCCAGCCCGTAGTGGTGGTAGAGCTGGAGTTCCTGTTCGGGGGAGAGATGGCGGCCGACGCCGAAGTCCGGGGCGTCCTTGATCAGGCCCCGCTCGTACGGCACGTGGAGCGCGTTGTCGACGATCTCGCTCGGTTCGAGGGGGACGAAGGCGTCCCGGCTGAAGAGTCCCGTACGGACGGCCGCCCACTCGGGGACGCCGGTCGCGTCGTCGAGGTACACCTCGTCGACGGTCCCGATCTTGTGGCCGCTGCGGTCGAACGCCTTGCGGCCGATCAGGCTGCGCGGATCGATGTCGGTCTGCACGGTCCCTCCAACAGGTCGCCACTGCTCCTGTGACTACGAAAGGGCACAACGCAGGTGTCGGCCACTCGGGGGACCGGCCCGGACACGCTGGTACCCTGGCAAGCGGCTGCTGACCCCGTGCGGGAGAGTCCACCGGTGAGATACCCGCCGGCGGCGCCGAAGGAGCAAATCCTCCCCGGAATCTCTCAGGCCCCTGTACCGCACGGACGAGGTCACTCTGGAAAGCAGAGCGGGCGTCGGACGGCATCCGCTCTCACCGACGGTGAAAGCCGGTGCGCTCTTCGTGACGCCCGGTGAAACTCTCAGGTTGAGATGACAGAGGGGGAGGCCGTCCGGGCATCCGCGCCGTGATGCCCCTCGCAGGTCGTACAAGACCAGGAGGCCTCCCACATGACCGCCAACCGCACTCCGCTGACCGAGCTGGAGCGGGGCATCCCCTTCGAGCAGCGTCACATCGGCCCCGACGCCGCCGCCCAGGCCAAGATGCTCGCCCAGGTGGGCTACGGCTCCCTCGACGAACTCACCGCCGCGGCCGTGCCGGACGTGATCAAGAGCACCGAGGCCCTCGATCTGCCCGAGGCGCTCACCGAGGCCGGCGTCCTCGCCGAGCTGCGCGGGCTCGCCGACCGCAACCAGGTGCTCGCGCCCATGATCGGCCTCGGCTACCACGGCACCTTCACGCCCCCGGTCATCCTGCGCAACGTCATGGAGAACCCGGCCTGGTACACCGCGTACACGCCGTACCAGCCGGAGATCTCGCAGGGCCGGCTGGAGGCGCTGCTGAACTTCCAGACCGTCGTGGCCGACCTCGCCGGGCTGCCCACCTCCGGCGCCTCGCTGCTGGACGAGGGCACCGCCGCGGCCGAGGCCATGTCCCTCGCCCGCCGCGTCGGCAAGGTCAAGGACGGTGTCTTCCTGGTCGACGCCGACACCCTCCCGCAGACGATCGCCGTCATCGAGACCCGCGCCGAGCCGACCGGTGTCGAGGTCGTCGTCGCCGATCTCACCGACGGCATCCCCGCGGACATCGCCGAGCGCGGCGTCTTCGGCGTGCTGCTCCAGTACCCGGGCGCCTCCGGCGCCGTGCGCGACCTGCGGACCCTGATCGAGGCGGCCCACGGGCTCGGCGCCGTCGTCACCGTCGCGGCCGACCTGCTCGCGCTCACCCTGCTCACCTCGCCGGGCGAGCTGGGCGCGGACATCGCCGTCGGCACCACCCAGCGCTTCGGCGTCCCGATGGGCTTCGGCGGCCCGCACGCCGGCTACATGGCCGTGCGCGAGAAGTTCGCCCGCAGCCTGCCCGGCCGCCTCGTCGGCGTCTCCGTCGACGCCGACGGCAACAAGGCCTACCGGCTCGCGCTCCAGACCCGCGAGCAGCACATCCGCCGGGAGAAGGCCACCAGCAACATCTGCACCGCCCAGGTGCTGCTCGCCGTGATGGCCGGCATGTACGCCGTCTACCACGGCCCCGACGGCCTGCGGGCGATCGCCGAGCGTACCCACCGCTACGCCGCCGTCCTCGCCGACGGTCTGCGGGCCGGCGGTGTGGAGGTCGTCCACGGCGCCTTCTTCGACACCGTCACCGCGCGGGTGCCCGGCCGGGCCGCCGACGTGGTGGCCGCGGCCCGTGAGGGCGGCGTCAACCTGCGCCTCGTCGACGCCGACCACGTCTCCGCCGCCTGCGACGAGACCACCGGCCGGGCCCAGCTCGCCGCCGTGTGGGCCGCCTTCGGCGTGAGCGCCGACGCCGGGGAGCTGGACGCGGCGGGCGCCGACGCGCTGCCCGCCGGGCTGCTGCGCACCGACGACTACCTGACCCACCCCGTCTTCCACCAGCACCGTTCCGAGACCGCGATGCTGCGCTACCTGCGCCGTCTCGCCGACCGCGACTACGCGCTGGACCGGGGCATGATCCCGCTCGGCTCCTGCACGATGAAGCTGAACGCCACCACCGAGATGGAGCCGGTCACCTGGCCGGAGTTCGGCCAGATCCACCCCTTCGCCCCGGTGGAGCAGGCGCAGGGCTATCTGACGCTGATCACCGAGCTGGAGGAGCGTCTCGCCGAGGTCACCGGCTACGACAAGGTCTCCCTCCAGCCGAACGCCGGCTCCCAGGGCGAACTCGCCGGCCTGCTCGCGGTGCGCGCCTACCACCGCGCGAACGGCGACGACCAGCGCACCGTCTGCCTGATCCCGTCGTCGGCGCACGGCACCAACGCCGCCAGCGCGGTGATGGCCGGGATGAAGGTCGTCGTCGTGAAGACGGCCGACGACGGCGAGATCGACGTCGAGGACCTGCGGGCGAAGATCGAGCAGTACCGCGACGAGCTCTCGGTGCTGATGATCACCTACCCGTCCACCCACGGTGTGTTCGAGGAGCACGTCGCCGACATCTGCGCGCAGGTGCACGACGCCGGCGGCCAGGTGTACGTGGACGGCGCCAACCTCAACGCGCTGGTCGGGCTCGCGAAGCCGGGCCGGTTCGGCGGCGACGTCTCGCACCTGAACCTGCACAAGACGTTCTGCATCCCGCACGGCGGCGGCGGCCCGGGTGTCGGCCCGGTCGCGGTGCGCTCGCACCTCGCCCCCTACCTGCCCAACCACCCGCTCCAGCCGACGGCGGGGCCCGCGACGGGCGTCGGCCCGATCTCCGCGGCTCCCTGGGGCTCGGCGGGCATCCTGCCGATCTCCTGGGCCTACGTGCGCCTGATGGGCGGCGAGGGGCTCAAGCGCGCCACCCAGGTCGCCGTGCTGGCGGCCAACTACATCGCCAAGCGCCTGGAGCCGCACTACCCCGTGCTCTACACCGGTCCCGCGGGGCTGGTCGCGCACGAGTGCATCGTCGACCTGCGGCCGCTGTCGAAGGCGACCGGGGTCAGCGTCGACGACATCGCCAAGCGTCTGATCGACTACGGCTTCCACGCGCCGACGATGTCGTTCCCGGTGGCGGGCACGCTCATGATCGAGCCGACCGAGAGCGAGGACCTGGGCGAGCTCGACCGTTTCTGCGACACGATGATCGCGATCCGCGCCGAGATCGAGAAGGTCGCGTCGGGCGAGTGGCCCGCCGAGGACAACCCGCTGCGCAACGCGCCCCACACGGCCGCCGCGCTGGGCGGTGCGTGGGACCACGCCTACAGCCGTGACGTCGCGGTCTTCCCGGCCGGGGTGAGCGCCGCGGACAAGTACTGGCCGCCGGTCCGCCGTATCGACGGCGCCTTCGGCGACCGCAACCTCGTCTGCTCCTGCCCGCCGCTGGACGAGTACGAGGGCTGACGGGCGCCCCGGCACGGGCCGGGGGACATGCGTCGGGGCCGGTGCGGAGACTTCTCTCCGGGCCGGCCCCCGGTCGTGCCGCGGCTCGCCGCGACTACGCCGCCGTCACCACGTGACCCGCCTCCAGCGGGCGCCGCGGCGCGATGACCTGGCCGTCGGGCAGCAGCTCGCCCGTGTCCTCGAAGAGGAGCACCCCGTTGCACAGAAGGCTCCAGCCCTGTTCCGGGTGGTGGGCCACCAGGCGGGCCGCCTCACGGTCGGCGGAGTCGGCTGTCGGACACGCTGGCTGGTGCTGGCACATGGATGGGTTCTTTCGCTGCGTCGTGGTGAGTGTGCTGCGGCTCGATGAGGTGTTCATGGCCGCCCCCCGTATCTGTCGGTCCGGTTCCAGTGTTCCCCCGCGGAGGTCGTTCCGCAGGGATTTCACAGCAGCTCTTCCTACTGATTGATGACGCATCACTCACGAGGACGGTTCAGCGTGACCATGCCGTCCTTTCGGGGGGTTGGGAGTGGTCACAAGGGGCTAGTCACTTCGGGGCACCCTCCGGGCACCAGTACGCCCCGCGACCGGGCGGTCGCGGGGCGTGCGGGGCGGGGCCGGGCCGTCTCAGGCGGCCGGCGAGTCGAGCAGCGCGGGCGCCGCCGGTGCGAGCCGCAGGGTCAGCAGCGGCAGCAGATCGGCCGCCCGGCGCGGCAGATGGGCCGCGATCCCCGGCGGCGCGGGCGCCAGCGGCACCAGGACGTCGGCCGCGTGCAGGGTGCCCGCGGCCGGGTCGGCGTCGGTGTCCGCGTGCAGCCACAGCGTCAGCATGTAGAGCTCCGGCACGGACAGCAGCCGGGGCTGGCCGTGCGCGCCCGTGGACTCGGCCTGGCGCAGGGCCAGTTCCGTCGACGCGAGATAGGGCCCCTCGAAGAAGTGCGAGAAGGCCCATCCGTCGGCGGTCGGGACGGTGTCCGCGGCGGCGACGACGCCGTCGCCGCCGCGGATCAGGAATCTCCACCCGGCGAGCCGGGTGACCGGTACGCCGTCGCTCGGGACGATCCGGTCGAGCACATGGACCGGGAGCGGGAGTTCGGGGCTCAGCGGTCCCTGGACGGACCGCAGAGCGGGGGTCGGAGCCTCACGGACTGCCGTGGGAGAACCGAGTGCTGCGAGAACGCTGCGCAGGGCGGGCGCGGGGGCCGAAAGGACATGCAGCGGCATGGTGGGTCGCCTCTCACTCAGGAGACACGGTGATGCGGGGAGGTGCGGACGGCGCTGTCGGCATGGGGGCCGCGCGGGGCCGGGAAGACCGCCGGGCGCCGACTGTCGGCCCGTCAGCGGAGTTTATACGACGTGTGTTCACACGGTGTTTCCGCTAGCCGTCGCGCGCATTTCCCGCAAGGCGAATACCGGTCCGCCGAACGCCCGCTTTTCCGGGGCGTATGCACCGTGTGCCCGCCATGGCCTGCGGTTTTTCGCGCGGCGTGGTAGGCCGAATCCCGTCCGTGTTTTACGCCACGTACGGACGGTGTAAATGACCCGGGCAGTGCGCTCCGGAATGTGCCGCCGGAATGTGCCCCGCGGGGGCTGACTCCAGCCTATCCGCACAGGACCTGCTCCGGGGACGTTACGGATCAAAGAGTCTGGGCATTATCGTTCAGGACACGAGCGGCCCACGCCTGGTGGGATGCCCAGTCGAGGAGGGACGCTTCGATGGGGGAGAAGGTCGCGGCGGGCGGATTCGACCTGTCCGATCGGCAGCGGTACCGGCGCAAGCTGCAGCAGTGCCTGGCGGGACTGGCGAGACTGCTGGCGGACAAGAGGTTCGACAGGCCCCGGAATCTCATGGGCCTGGAGATCGAGCTGAATCTCGCGGGAGCCGACGGCATGCCGAGGATGGTGAATGCGGACGTCCTCTCGCGCATCGCGAGCAGTGATTTCCAGACGGAGCTCGGAATGTTCAATCTGGAAGTGAACATCGCTCCGCACCGGCTCGACGGACATGTTCTCGATCAGCTCGCAGAGGAGCTGCGCACCGGCCTCGGATATGCCGAACGCAAGGCGTCGGAAGCGGGCTCGGGGATCGTGATGATCGGAATCCTGCCGACACTCGGCGAGGATGATCTGGTATCCGCGAACCTCTCGGACGTCGATCGCTACACCCTTCTCAACGATCAGATCGTGGCGGCGCGCGGAGAGGAGTTCACGCTCGACATATCGGGGGTCGAGAGCCTGAGCTGCACCTCGTCCTCGATCGCCCCCGAATCCGCCTGCACCTCCGTCCAGCTGCACCTCCAGGTGACCCCGGCCCGCTTCGCCGACGTGTGGAACGCGGCGCAGGCGGTGGCGGCCGTCCAGGTCGCGGTCGGCGCCAACTCGCCGTTCCTGTTCGGCAAGGAGCTGTGGCGGGAGTCGCGGCCGCCCCTGTTCGAGCAGGCCACCGACACCCGCCCGCCCGAACTCCGGGCACAGGGCGTGCGCCCGAGGACCTGGTTCGGGGAGCGCTGGGTGGACTCCGCGTACGACCTCTTCGAGGAGAACCTGCGCTACTACCCCCCGCTGCTGCCCATCTGCGACGACGAGGACCCCCTGCGGGTGCTGGACGACGGAGGCGTCCCGGGGCTGCGGGAGCTCGTCCTGCACAACGGGACGGTCTACCGGTGGAACCGCCCGGTCTACGGGGTCGTCGACGGGGTGCCGCATCTGCGCGTCGAGAACCGGGTGCTGCCCGCCGGGCCCACCGTGGCCGACGTGATCGCCAACGCGGCCTTCTACTACGGCCTGGTCCGCGCCCTCGCCGAGGAGGCCCGGCCGGTGTGGTCCCGGCTGCCCTTCGAGGCGGCGCACCGGAACTTCGACACCGCCTGCCGGTACGGCATCGACGCCGAGCTGGAGTGGCCGCGCCCGGGGCGGGGCGGGGTCACCACCGTCCCCGTGGTCAAGCTCGTCCGCGACGAACTGCTGCCGCTCGCCGCGGCGGGTCTGGACGCGTGGAACATCGAGCCGGCCGACCGCGACCGCTACCTCGGCATCATCGAGGAGCGCTGCCGGCGCCGGATCAACGGAGCCTCCTGGCAGGCGGACACCTTCCACCGGGCACGGGAGGCCGGGCTCCCCAGGGACGCCGCGCTCGCGGCCACCACCCGGCGCTACAGCGAACTGATGCGGGAGGGCCGCCCGGTGCACACCTGGGAGGTGGGCTTCCCCGGCACGGGCGGATGACGCGGCCGGGCCGCCCGGGCCGGGCCGTCACTCCTGCGGCGCGCGGCCCTTCTGCCCCACGGTCATGATCGCCTTCAGGATGACCGCCTCGATCTCCGCTGGGTCGCTGACCTGGTAGCCCGTGCCGCCCGTGGCCTCGGCGATCTCCACGAGTTCGTCGAGGTCGGCGTCGGGCCCGATGGCGATCGCGATCAGGGGCACCGGGGTGCCGGGGTCGCTCAGCTTCCTCAGCTCCGCGATCAGGGCGCTGCGGGTGATGCTGAACCGGTCCTGGTTGGAACCGTCCGTGAGCACGACCAGCGCGTTGAACTTGTCCTTCACGAAGGTGTCCTGTGCCTTGCGGTACACCGCCAGCGTGGTGTCGTACAGCCCGGTGGCCCCGTTGGGCACCGCCGACAGCCCGTCGAACGCCTCGGTGAGCCGGGCGCGCTGGGTGCCCGCCCGGCCGGCCGGGCCCAGCGGGTCGGTCGGCACCAGTTCGCGGTAGTCCCGCGTGCCGTCGAGACCGGTGGCGAACTCCCACAGGCCGATCTCGTCCTCCGGCGTGAAGCCCGCCAGCGCCTGCTTCAGGGTCGCCCGGGTGACGTCGAGCCTGGAGCTCATGCCCCGGCCGGGCACGGGGGTCTGCATGGAGCCGGAGACGTCGACGACGGTGGTGAGCCGGGCGCTCTGCACCGTGATCGTCCACATGCCGAGGGTCTGCTGGAGCATGTCCGACGGCAGCGCGGCCGTCGCGGCGTCCTCGCCGGTGAAGGGCTGCGGCTCCCGGCCCCCGGCGGCCCGGACCAGCGACTCGGGGACCTCCTCGCCCGGGGTCCGGAAGCCGGCGGCGGTCAGGGCCCGGCGGGAGGCGGGCTCCGCCAGCAGGGCCATGAAGCGGGTGGCAGCCCGGCTCTCGTCCGTGCTGAGCGCGGTCTCGTCGACGAGCTGGTACGGGTAGTCGAGCGCCGGGGACCCGTCGGAGGGGTAGAAGAGCCGCAGGTCCGGTATGCCCTCGCCGGTGGCCCTGTTGTACGCGTGGGCGGCCTGCTCCGACAGGAAGACGGCCTGGTTGCGGTCCGGGTCGCCGGCCGCCTCCCCTGACTCGGCGCGCGCCAGCGTGGCGGCCGCCGCGGCGTCGGTGTCCGACACCCGCTGCGACAGCGCCTTGGCGGCGGCCGCCACCGTGGTGTCCGAGGCGCCGGACGACCCCTGCGCGGACCGGGCCACGCTGGTCAGGGCGAGCAGCCCGGTGGCGCTGCGCGCCGGATCGCCGGAGCCGAGGCGCAGCCGCTCGGACGAGGTCGCGGCGGAGGTGAGCCGCGCCCAGGTCCAGGTCTTCGCCGGCCAGCCGAGCTCGGTTCCGGCCGAGGCGACGGAGGCGACGGTGACGGGTGAGGCGGCGACGTTGCCGGCGGCGGTGAGCGGCACGCCGTCGCCGGTGGCCTGCACGCGGTCGGCCCAGACCGCGGAGTCCGGCAGCCACACCTCGTAGTCCGGGCTGTTGGACCCGGTGGCGAGCAGCTCCGCCACCTCGTGGTTCTGCCGGGCCACGACGCGGACGTCCATGCACTGCCCGTCGGAGCGGAGCCCCTCCTCGCGGGCCCGGTCCGCCGCCGCGCGCACCACCGGGGCGATGTCGGGCGAGGCGGCCAGGTCGATGCGCACCGCGTCGTCGGCGCAGGAGTCCGCGAAGGAGAAGAGGCCCGTCTGCACGGCCGCACCGGTGCCCGCCGCGACCGCGAGCACCAGCGAGCAGGCGATGGCCACCGTCCGCCGCCGCACCCGTGGGCGGGACCTGCCGTCGTCCGCCGTATCCGCGTCGGGCAAGCTGTGACGTCCCATGCGGTGGTGCACCTCCTTGTGCGATGTGCAGGGAAACCAGGAACGAGAAAGGGGACCCGCGCCGTCGCGATGACGTGAGTCCCCGGCCTGTCGCACGCGATCTTCGCACCTGTTTTCGAGACCCTAGCGGGGTGCGGACGGGGATGAGAGCCGAATACCGAAGTGGAGGCAGGTGTGCAGGCAGAGGCCGGCGGAGTGGCTGAATCTCTTCCCCAGGAGGGGCCCTCGCGAAGGATCCTGCGGTCCGAGACGGTGCTCGTCCTGGCGCTGTCCCTCGGGGCGAGCGCCCTGTCGGCGCTGATCAGTTTCATCGGATCGGTGACGAAACCGGGTGGTCTGGCGGACCAGGCGGCCACGCTCAACGGCTCGCACGCGCCGGGGCGGCCATGGCTCGATCTCGCCTGGCAGCTCTTCGGGATCGCCAGCGCGCTCGTGCCCGTGGCGCTCGTCGCCCATCTGCTGATCAGGGAGCGCGCGGGGCTCGGCACGATCGGCTTCGACCTGCGCCGCCCGTGGTCGGACCTCGGGCGCGGCACGCTGGTCGCCGCCGGGATCGGCAGCGCGGGGCTCGCCTTCTACCTCGTGGTCCGGGCGGCGGGGTTCAACCTCACCGTCGTCCCGGAGAACCTGCCGGACGTGTGGTGGAAGTACCCGGTGCTGATCCTCTCCGCGGTGCAGAACTCCGTGGTCGAGGAGGTGATCGTGGTCGGCTACCTGCTGCGCAGGCTGGACCAGCTCGGCTGGTCGCCGACGGCCTCGCTCGCCGCCAGCTCGGTGCTGCGCGGTGCCTACCACCTCTACCAGGGCATCGGCGGGTTCCTCGGGAACATGGTGATGGGCGTCGTCTTCGTGCTGCTCTACCGGCGCTGGGGCCGGGTCGGCCCGCTGGTCGCGGCGCACGCGCTCCTCGACATCGTGGCCTTCGTGGGCTACGGACTGCTGGCCGGGAAGGTGGGCTGGCTGCCCACGCCGTAGGCGCGGCGCACAGCGGGGGCGTACGGGAGGTATCCCGTACGCCCCCGCTGTGCGTTCAGGGGGCGGTCAGCAGTTCGCCGTCGATCACGGTGACGGCCCGGCCGGTCAGCAGGGTGCGGTCCCCGCGCACCGCCGTGCGCACCAGGCCGCCGCGCGCGGAGGCCTGGAAGCCGGTCAGCTCCGCGCGCCCGAGCCGGGCGGACCAGAAGGGCGCGAGCGCGGTGTGGGCGCTGCCGGTGACCGGGTCCTCGTCGATGCCGACCCGGGGGAAGAAGCAGCGCGAGACGTAGTCGTAGGGCGAGGCCGGGTCCTCGGCGCGGGCGGTGGCGATGATGCCGCGTTCGGAGTGGGCCACCAGACCCGCCGTGTCGGGCGCGAGGGCCCGGACCGTGCGCTCGTCCGCGACCTCGACCAGCAGGTCGCCGATGTGCACGCCGGTGTCGAGGGCCGACACGATCCGGGCGCCGAGGGCGCCCGCGAGCGCTTCGGGGGCTTCGACCGGGACCAGCGGCGAGGTGGGGAAGTCCAGCGTGATGCCGTCGGCGTGGGCGGTCGCGGACAGGATCCCGCAGCGCGCGGCGAACCGGACGGTGCCGCCGGCCGCGCCCGTGGTGTGCAGGACGTGGGCGGTGGCCAGGGTGGCATGGCCGCACATGTCGACCTCGGTGGCCGGGGTGAACCAGCGCAGCGCGAAGTCGGCCTCGCCGCCGGGCGGCAGCGGGTGGGCGAACGCCGTCTCCGACAGGTTCACCTCGGCGGCCACCTGCTGGAGCCAGGTGTCGTCGGGGAAGCCGGCGGAGTCGAGCAGCAGGACCCCCGCCGGGTTGCCGGCGAAGGGGCGGTCGGTGAAGGCGTCGACGATTCGGATGCGCATGAGCCGGACGCTAGCGGTCCGCCGAGCGGGCGGGCCAAGGCCAATCCGGGACGGATGGACCGGTCGGCGCTTGTCGTCCGATCGGTTCCGATATATCGTTGACGCATCGCGACAGATCAACGATGGAAGGAGTGCGCGATGCGTTCACCAGGACAGGGACAGGAATTCGGCCAGGGCCGCGAATTCGGTCACGGCCGTGGCCACTGCGGTCCCGGACATCACGGCCGGGGCGAATGGGAGGGCCGCCGTGCCGCGTTCGGCCCGTTCGGACCGCCGTTCGGCGGGCCCTTCGGGGGCGGCCGCGGTCGCGGCGGAGGCCGGGGGAGGGCGCGGCGCGGCGATGTGCGGGCCTCGATCCTCGCGCTGCTGAAGGACCGGCCGATGCACGGCTACGAAATGATCCAGGAGATCGGCGAGCGCAGCGGCGGGGCGTGGAAGCCCAGCCCCGGCTCGGTCTACCCGACCCTCCAACTGCTCGAGGACGAGGGGCTGATCGTCAGCGCCAGCGAGGGCGGCAAGAAGCTCTTCACCCTCACCGAGACGGGCCGCACCGAGGCCGAGTCCGGCCCGGAGGCCCCCTGGGAGGAGGCCGGCCGCGGCGTCGACTGGGAGACGGTCAACGAGATCCGGCAGGCGGGATTCGGGCTGATGGAGGCCTTCGGCCAGGTCTGGAAGACCGGCAGCGCCGAGCAGCGCCAGAAGGCGGTCGCCGTCATCAACGAGGCGCGCAAGAAGCTCTATCTGATCCTCGCCGACGAGGACTGAGCCCGGTCGCCGGCAGGGGCCCCGCACCGCGCGGGGCCCCTGCCGCGCCTTCGGGCCGCCCGGTGTGGGGGCGGCCACCCACGGGCACCCATCGCCCCGTCATCCGCAAGGAGGAGGAACCGGCGGCCCTGCCCACCCTGCGTCGGATGCGCGGATGCTCCCTCGCGAGGACGCTTCGGCCCCGAACGCCTGATGGGGTGGGATACGTGCACAACTCCGCCCCGCGCGTCCCGCGTCAGCCCGCTCCCGGCCACACCGGGACCGACGCCGAGCTCACCGCCGAGCTCGGCGCGGTGGTCGCCGGTGCCCGCCGCAGAGCGCTGCGCGACGGGGACCGGCAGATCGACACGGCCCATCTGCTGCACTCCCTGCTGGAGGCCGACCCCGACGTCCGGGACGCGGTCGGCGACGGACCGCAGGTGGCCCGCGTGCTCGGCTACCTGGTGCAGCGCAGCATCGGCTACGGGCTGCGCTGGCAGGGATCGGTGGAGGACTCCGGCGCACTGCGGGTGATCGGCCGGGGCGAGACCGGATGGTCGCCGTCCGCGTCCGGCGCGATGCGGGGGGCGCTGCTCAGGGCCGGGCTGCGCGGCGAACCGCGTGCCCGCTGCCTCGACCTCCTCGCCTGCGTCGTCGCGGATCCGGACAGCCGGGCGGTCGAGGTGCTGCACCGGGCGGGCATCGACACGGCCCCCCTCTTGGCCCGGATCGCGGAATCGTCTCGACATGCGTCACGGAAGTGACGCTCCTGTCGCGCGCTGACATCATGACCCGATGCACGCGTCTTCGGGAAGAAGCGCCGGACTGGGGCTCGCCCTGGTGTCCGCGCTCGCATTCGGTGGGTCGGGGGTGGCGGCCAAGCCGCTGATCGAGGCGGGCCTGGACCCGCTGCACGTGGTGTGGCTCCGGGTCGCCGGCGCCGCGCTCGTGATGCTCCCGGTGGCCTGGCGCCACCGGGACCTCGTACGCCGCAGGCCCGCGCTGCTCGCGGGCTTCGGACTGCTCGCCGTCGCCGGTGTCCAGGCGTGCTACTTCGCCGCGATCTCCCGCATCCCGGTGGGCGTCGCCCTCCTCGTCGAGTACCTGGCGCCCGCGCTCGTCCTCGGCTGGGTCCGCTTCGTGCAGCGCCGGCCGGTCACCCGCGCCGCCGCCTTCGGCGTCGTCCTCGCCGTCGCCGGACTCGCCTGCGTCGTCGAGGTCTGGGCCGGACTCCGCTTCGACGCCCTCGGGCTGGTGCTCGCGCTGGGCGCGGCGTGCTGCCAGGTGGGCTACTTCGTCCTGTCCGACCACGGCGGCGGCGGGGAGGACGCGCCCGATCCGCTGGGAGTGATCGCCTACGGGCTCCTCGTCGGCACCGCCGTGCTCACCCTCGTGGCACGGCCCTGGTCGATGGACTGGTCGCTGCTCGCCGGCGGAGCGGGCATGGACGGCACCGAGGTGCCCGCCCTTCTGCTCATCGCCTGGATCGTGCTGATCGCCACGGTGGCGGCGTATGTCACCGGCGTGGTGTCGGTGCGCAGGCTCTCGCCGCAGGTGGCCGGTGTGGTGGCCTGTCTGGAGGCGGTCGTGGCGACCGTCCTCGCCTGGGTGCTGCTCGGCGAGCACCTCTCCGCGCCGCAGATCCTCGGCGGCGCCGTGGTGCTCGTCGGCGCGTTCATCGCCCAGTCCCAGGCGCCGAAGGCGCCCTCCGGGCCGGTCGCCGCAGGCGCCGAACAGGCGACGGGCGGCGGGATCGGCGCGCAGGTCGCGGGCGGAGGCGGGGTGGCCGCCGCGGACGGCGGCGGGGCGGCTGCGGCGGAGGGCGGCGGGGCGCCCGCGGCCGGTGGTGGCGGAGGCGTGCGGGTCTGACCGGTGGCGCCGGACGGGGCGGCTGCGGAGGCGTGGGGGTGTGCACGGTGGTGCGCGCGTGGACTGTGGACGAGGGGCTGCGGGTGTGCACGGTGGTGAGCGCGTGGAGGGCGGCGGGTGGTGCGCCCGTCGACGGCGGTCGGTGGTGCGGGCGGGGCGGGTGCGGTGAGGCGGGGGGCGAGTTGTCCGCGGGCCGTCCGGCACCTTAGTGTGCTGCCCATGCATTCGACCGTTCTGCCGCCTCCCGCCGCCTAGCGCGGGCGGCCGTCTCCTGACGAAGACCGGGCTCGGGGTGTCCCCGAGCGGTTCGTCGCTGCCCGCGTGACGGAGCCGAGCGATCAACCCACCCGTTCTTCACCCGGAGACCTACGTGTCGTACTCCTCCGCTGCCCCCGTCGGTGTGCCCGTCGGCCGCAGCCTCGTCTATCTGATCTTCGCCGGTGTCGCCTGGGGCACCGCCGGAGCGGCCGCCTCCCTCGTCTTCGCGGCGAGCGACCTCGGACCGCTCTCCCTCTCCTTCTGGCGCTGCGCGGGCGGCCTGGTGCTGCTGCTCGCCGTGCTGGGCGTCCGGGCCCGCCGCCGCAGGGCCGCCGGGACCGTCACGCCCGTGGTGCCCGAGACCCGGCGCCGGCGCCTGGTGCGCATCCTCGGCACCGGGATCGGGCTCACGGTCTTCCAGAGCGCCTACTTCGCCGCCGTCGAGGCGACCGGGCTCGCGGTCGGCACCGTCGTCACCCTCGGCGCGGGCCCGGTGCTGATCGCCGTGGGCGCCCGTCTCACCATGGGCGAACGCCTCGGCCGCGGCGGCGTCCTCGCCGTGACCGGCGCGCTGGCGGGGCTCGCCGTGCTGGTGCTCGGCGGCGAGGGCGGCACCGTGCGGCCGCTCGGCGTCGTGCTGGCCCTGGTCTCGGCGGCCGGCTACGCGGCGATCACGCTGCTCACGCGCCGGCTCGGCAGGGACGGCCAGGGCGGCGACTCGCTGTCGACGACGGCCTGGGCCTTCGCCATCGGGTCCGCCGGTCTGCTGCCCATGGCCCTCGCCGAAGGGCTGCTGCCGTACACCGCGGAGCCCGCGCGGGTGGTGTGGCTGATGGTGTACGTCGCCGCGGTGCCCACCGCCCTCGCCTACGCCCTCTACTTCGCGGGGGCCGCCGTCGTCCGTGCCGCGACCGTCTCCGTGATCATGCTGCTGGAGCCGGTGAGCGCGGCCGTCATCGCGGTCGGGCTGCTCGGTGAGCAGCTCACCGCCGCGACCGTCGCCGGGACGCTGCTGCTGCTGATCGCGGTGGCGGGGCTGGCCGCGGCCGAGGCGCGGGGGGTCGCGGTACGCCGCAAGGCGACGGCGACCGCCTGACGCCAGCCGGGGGTGCGCGCCGTGGCGCGCACCCCCGGCCCGTCCCGGCCCCCGGAAGGGCCGCACGGCCCTGCGGCGGCGGGCGCGGCGTCCGCATTCGGCCGGAGGTCCGGCGGCGGCGCCCGGGGCGGCGGAGCGCCGGTCCCGGGGCGGCCGGGCGCGGCTGCACCGGCCCGGCCCCGCGGGGCCGGGCCTCCCGGGCCCCGCGCGGCGCGGGAGACCGGTCAGGCGTGGCGCGGGAGGCGGGTCAGGCGTGGGGCGTCAGGTAGGCCGGGAGGGGGACGGTGTCCGTGAGGTCGGCGGACGGGACGGGCGCGCCGTAGGTGCGGGCGACCGGGATCACGCCGGCCCAGTGGGGGAGCCCCATGTCCGCGTCGTCGTCGTTGGGGCCGCCGGTGCGGGCCTTGGCGGAGGCCTCCGTGAGGTCCAGCCGGATCACCGCCGTGGCGGCCAGTTCCTTGGCGTCGGCGGGACGGCAGTCGGCGGAGCGGCCCGCCACCACCTGGTCGACGAGGGCGTCGAGCGCGAGGTTCTTCTCCTGCGGGTCGGTCACCTGGCGGGCGGTGCCGTGGACCACGACCGAGCGGTAGTTGATGGAGTGGTGGAAGGCCGAGCGGGCGAGCACCAGACCGTCGACATGGGTGACCGTGAGGCACACCGGCAGCCCGGGATCGGCCTCGCCCGTCATGCGCAGCGGCCGGGAGCCGGTCGAGCCGTGGACGTAGAGCGCGTCGCCGACCCGCGCGTAGAGCGTGGGCAGGACGACGGGGGCGCCGTCGCGGACGAAGCCGAGATGGCAGAGGTAGCTCTCGTCGAGTATCGCGTGCACCGTCTCCCGGTCGTAGGACGCGCGGTCACGGGAACGGGTCGGCACCGTGCGCTCCGTCGGTCCGTAGGCGGCGGTGTCCGGCGGGGTGTGGTCGGCCATTGCGAACTCCATTGCACTAGTGCATAATCTGCTTTGTGCTAGGAGAGTATCGGATCGCCGGACGGCGTGCATCGGAGATTGCCGCGAGCATCGAGCGCGCGGTCGGCGACGGCGGGCTGGATCCCGGGCAACTGCTGCCGCCCATGCGGGAGTTGGCCGCCACGCTCGGGGTCAACGCGAACACCGTCGCCGCCGCCTATCGCACCCTGCGCGAGCGCGGGGTGATCGAGACCGCGGGCCGTCGGGGCAGCCGGGTGCGGCCGCGCCCGGCCAGCACCCCGCGCAACGCGATCCGCGTCGAGGCGCCGCCGGGGGTGCGCGACCTCGGCGGCGGCAACCCCGACAGGGCGCTGCTGCCGCCGCTGCGCGAGGCGTTCGCGGCCGCCGCGGCCCGCCACGACGAGGCGCCGGTGCTCTACGGACAGGGCCCCGTCGACCCGGAGTTCGCCCGGCTGGCGCGGGCGGCGCTGGACGCGGACGGGGTGCCCGCCGGGCCGCTCGCCGTCACCTCCGGCGCCCTCGACGCCATCGAGCGGGTGCTCGCCGCCCATCTGCGCGCCGGGGACCGGGTCGCCGTGGAGGACCCGGGCTGGGGCAGTCTGCTCGACCTCGTCACCGCGCTCGGCTTCACGGCCGTGCCCCTCGGGCTCGACGACGAGGGCCCGCTCCCGGACGACCTGGAACGCGCCCTGGCCGGCGGCGCCCGTGCGGCGGTGATCACCGACCGGGCCCAGAATCCGACCGGCGCGGCCGTGACCGCCGGGCGGGCCGCCGCCCTGCGGGAGGTGCTCGCCCGGTACCCGGACACCCTTCTCGTCGAGGACGACCACGGGCACGCCATCGTGGAACAGGAGCTGCACGCCCTCGCCGGCACCACGGCGCACTGGGCCTTCGTGCGCTCCACGGCCAAGGCCTACGGGCCCGATCTGCGGGTGGCCGTGGTTACCGGCGACACCGTCACCGTCGACCGGGTGCTCGGGCGGCTCGGCCTCGGGCCCGGGTGGGTCAGCCACATCCTCCAGCAGGCCGTCGCCGGGCTGTGGCGGTCGGCGGCGGTGGATCCGGCGGCCGTCGCCCGTGCCTACGGCGCCCGGCGCCAGGCGCTGGTGGACGCGCTCGCCCGCCGGGGCGTCGCCTCCCACGGGCGCAGCGGGATGAACGTCTGGATCCCCGTCGCCGACGAGACCGGCGTCGTCACCCGCCTGCTGGGCGCCGGCTGGGCGGTGGCGCCCGGGGCGCGGTTCCGGCTGGCGGCGCCGCCCGGCGTCCGTGTCACCGTCTCGACCCTGACGCCGGAGGACATCGAACCGCTCGCCACTGCCCTGGCGGAGGCCTGCCGCCCCGTGCCCGCACGCACCTACGGCTGAGGGGCGCCGTCACCCGCGGAGCGGGGCGCCCCTGCCAACGGCACGGGTGAGCGGTGACCGGGGGCGCCCCCGGCCGCCGCTCACCGCCCGCTCACCGCGTCGCGCCGCAGGCCACCGCGGACTCCGGGGCCCCGGCCGCCACGGTGGCGGGGACCACGGGGCTCGCTACCGGGGCGGCGGGCTCCGGGGCGGCGGGCCCCGCAGCGGACGGCGCCGGAGCCGACGGCGCGGCCCGGTCCGCCGGAGCGCCCGTCGCCGCGGCGGGGGCCGCGGGCTTGGGGCGGCCCTGGGTCAGGGCGGCGCCCACCAGCACGATCAGCGCCCCCACCGGGGTGTTCCAGGACAGCGACTCGTCGAGCACCGCGACTCCCGCGGCCGTGGCGATCACCGGGATGAAGTAGGTGACCATCTGCGCCGTCGTCGGGCCCACTTCGGCGACGAGCCCGTACTGGATCAGCAGCGCCAGCCCCGTGCCGAGCGTGCCGAGGGCCACCACCGCGAGCAGCGGGACGAGCGGGAACGAGGTGGGGACCGAGGTGAACATCGGGGTCACCAGGCCCAGTTGCAGGGTGGCGAGCCCGAGCTGCGCCCCGGTCAGCGAGAGGTGCGAGTGGCTGGAGCCCGCCAGGGTGCGGCGGACGTAGATCCAGCCGATCGGGTAGCTGAGCGAGGCCAGCAGTGCCATCGCCGTGCCCCGGACGTCGAGCCCGGCGAAGCCCTGCCACGCTCCGAGGACGGTCAGCACGCCGAGGAAGCCGAGGCCGAGCCCCGCGACCCGCCGGCGGGTGGGGCGGTCCTCGGAGAGCGCGACGAGCGACAGCGCCATGCCCCACAGCGGGGAGGTGGCGTTGCAGATGCCCGCGAGGGTCGAGGGGATCGTCAGCTCGGCGTAGGCGAAGAGGGAGAACGGCAGGGCGTTCAGCAGGAACGCGGCGACCATGAGGTGGCCCCAGGTGCGCAGCCCCCGGGGCAGCCGGTCGCGGCGCACGGCCATCGCGACCGCCAGCACCGCCGTGCCGAACAGCAGCCTGCCGAAGGTGACCTGGAACGGTGCGTACGCCTCGGTCCCCACCTTGATCAGCAGGAAGCTGAAGCCCCAGACCAGGGAGAGCAGGGCGAAGCGCAGGCGCCAGTCGAGGGCGCGGCGGCGGGCCCCGGGGGGCGGGGTCACGGGGTGGGCGGGGGTGCGGCCGGAGGCGGGTCCGGCGGTGGCTGCGGCGCTCATGGGACCACCATCGCGCCTTACACCTCGTAGAACAAGTGAGAAAAGATGGACCCGTTCCCGTAGCATCGCTTACATGTTGAACCTGGAGCGCCTGCGCACCCTCGACGCCCTCGCGCGGCACGGATCGGTGAGCGCCGCCGCCGAGGGGCTGCACGTCACCACGTCGGCCGTCTCCCAGCAGATGGCCAAGCTGGAGCGGGAGGTGGGCCAGCAGCTCCTCGCCAGGAACGGCCGCGGCGTGCGGCTCACCGACGCCGGGCGGCTGCTGGCCGATCACGCGGCGCGCATCCTGTCCCAGGTCGAGCTCGCGCAGTCGGACATCGAGGCCCAGCGCGGGCAGGTCGTCGGCGAGGTCCGGCTGGGCGCGTTCCCCACGGCCGCGCGCGGCCTGTTCCCCGGCACGGTCGGCGCGCTCCGCGCCCGCCATCCCGAACTGCGGGTGCGGACCAGGGAGATGGAGCCCGAGTCGGGGATCCGCTCGGTGATCAGGGGCGATCTCGATCTGGCGATCGTCCTGGACTGGAGCAACAAGCGGCTGCCCGTGCCCGCCGGGCTCGCGCAGGCCCGGCTCCTCGACGACGTCACCGACGTGGCCATGCCCGCCGGGCACCGGCTCGCCGGCCGCGAGGAGGTCGACCTGGCCGAGTTCGCCGAGGACGACTGGGTGTCCTGGCCGGAGGGGGAGTTCTGCCACGATTGGCTGGTGTTCACCCTGCGCTCCCAGGGCGTCGAGCCGAGGATCGCGCACATGGCGGGGGAGCACCACACCCAGCTCGCGCTGATCGCGGCCGGTCTGGGCGTCTGCGTCACGCCCCGCCTCGGCCGCGGGCCGGTGCCGGAAGGGGTGGCGCTGGTGCCCGTGCGGCAGCGGATGAGCCGGCACGTCTACGCGGTCTGGCGCACGGACGCCGACCGCAGGCCCTCCATCAGGGCGGCCGTCGCGGCCCTGCGGGCGGTGGCGGAGGGGTCCGACTGAGGGTGGCCGTCGCGGTCCTGCGGGCGGTGGCGGAGGGGCCGGGCCGAGGGGCGCCGTCGCACGGCGCCGCGCGACGGTGGCCGGGATGGCCGGCCGCGGCGTGGCCGGGCCCGGCCGCCGGGGACGGTGCGGCCGGTCCGGGGCGCCGCCGACCAGCGCGCCCCGGACGGGCCACCTGGCCGGTCCGGGCCGCGCACCGTGCTCGCGCGCCCCGGACCGGCCGTCCGCGTGATCCACGTCCGCCGTCCGGCGCCTGACCCCGTGCGCTCGGACGGCCCGCGGGTCACGCGAGCCTGATGGAATCCCCCTCCACGACGATCTGGGCCGGCGGCAGCGGCGTGGTCGCGGGCCCGGCCTTCACACTGCCGTCCGTGGCGTCGAACTGGCTGTTGTGGCACGGGCAGTTGATGACTCCGGCGGACACGTCCTTGACCGCGCAGCCCTGGTGGGTGCACTTCGACGAGAACGCCTTGAACAGGCCCGCCTGCGGCTGGGTCACCACGACCTCGCCGACGACCTTCCCGCCGCCCTCCGGGATGTCGGTCGTCTTCGCGATCTCGGCCCCGCCTCCCGTGCCGCCACCCGTCCCGCCGGTGGCGCCCTCGCCGCCCGGCTTGTCGGAGACGGTCTGCCCGGGGTCGTCCGAGCCGCCGCAGGCGGTCATCGCGACGGTGAGACCGGCGCCGCCCACCGCGGCGACGACGGTGCGCCGCGCCACGGTCCGCGGGGTCCCCTGCGATCCGGTCATGTCAGCTCCCTGCTCACGGCCGGCCCTGTGCCGACGGGTTCCTCCTGGTGTACGCGATCTCCCGCCCGGTTGTTCAAGGCTTCACACAATTCTCAGCAACGGTCCCCGGGAGCGGTGCGCTCCGTGGCCTCGGGCGGTGTGGTGCGCGCCCCCGTGCCGTGCCCTCGGGGCGGTGTTGTTGAAGTTTCACGCAACCTGTTACGTTGCACATGCTTGAACTTTCAAGCGCAGTTCCGTATGCCACCGTCCGCGACAGAGAGGCCCGTGCCCCATGTCTGCCGTCCCCCGTACCGCCAGCCTGCCCGCCGACACCTCGGGGGCAGCCGTCCCCTCGTCCCGTGCCCATGACGGAGGACTGCTCCTGCTGCGGCTGGTCCTCGGACTCGCCGTCGCCGCGCACGGTGCGCAGAAGCTCTTCGGCTGGTTCGGCGGCGGAGGCATCGAGGGCACCGGCCAGTTCTTCGCGATGAGCGGCTACCCCTCGGGCGAGACGATGGCCGTGATCGCCGGACTCAGCGAGGTGCTCGGCGGCCTGGGGCTGGCCTTCGGTGTGCTGACGCCGCTGGCCGGCGCCGCCGTCCTCGGCACCATGATCAACGCGATGGCCGTCAAGTGGGGCGGCGGCTTCTTCGCCCCCGAGGGCGTCGAGTACGAGCTGGTGCTCGCGGCCGGGGCCGGGGCGCTCGCCCTCACCGGTCCGGGCCGGATCGCCGTGGACCGCTTCCTGCCGCTCCCCGCCCACCGGTTCGGCCACGGTGTCGCCGCCGTGGCGCTCGGCGCGGTGCTCGCCGGCCTCGTCCTGCTCATCCGCAACTGACCGACCGCGGCCGTCCGCGGCCGACCCCGACCGACCGCGGCCGTCCGCGGCCGAGTGACTGTCCGCGGCCCGCCCGCCCGCCCGTCCGTGACCGGACGCCGGGCCGCGGTCCCGGGTCCTGGTGCCGTCACCGGATGTCGCAGCCTCGTGACAGAACGGGGTGGGGCCCTGCCTCACCCCGTACGCCGCTGTCATGCTCGCACCACAGCAACCTGCGGGTGACAACGGGGAATCGGGGGAGTGCGATGCGAAGCCGCCGTCGGGGAGTGTGGGTCTGTCTGGTCTGGCTGCTCGTCCCGGTCCTCCTGGTGGGCTGCGGGCGAAGAGCCGGCCACGACCCCTCCTCGGACCCCGGTTCCGGCGGGAGCGCGGACCGGGGGTCCTCCGCCCGTCCGAGCGACGGCCCCGGCGATGCCGGCGACGGTCCCGGACCGGGCGACGTGCCGCTGCCCGGCATCGAGGTCGGCGGTTCGGACGGCGGCGGTTCGGACGGCGGCGGTGAAACGGGTGGCGGTGAAACGGGTGGCGGCGGGGACGGTGCGGAGCAGCCGCCCCCCGAGCCGGCCGACGCGACGGAAGCGGCGTTCCGCGCGGTGGTCCAGGGCACCTGCCTGCCGGTCCACCGGGACGGCGCCGAGTGGAACGTGCCGGTGCCGCCGAGCGCCGTCTCCTGCCGCAGCGAACGGGCCGGGCTGTTCCAGGTCACGCGGACCGGCGACGCCGCCGTCTCCTGTCCCTCCGGCACCGGCCGGGACACCTGGAGCCACCGCTCCGCCGTCAGCGGCGAGACCACGACGCTCTGCCTCAACCGGGTCTGGGTGCGCAACTACTGCGTCCTCGCCGAGCAGTCGGGCGACACCGTCACCTCCATCGGCGCCTCCACCGCGGCCGGCTGCGACGACACCCGGGTGCCCGTCCCCTACAACCAGGTGATGGTCGTCGACGCCGTCTACCGGGCGCCCGCCGGGGCCACCGCGGACCACTGCCGCACCGGCAGCGGGGACAACCGGCGCTACTGGTCGCTGATCGCCGACGACGGGGCCACCCTGGTCTGCTTCCGCGCCCGCTCCTGAGCATCCGCGGCCGAGGGCCGGCGCCGCGCCGGCCGTCCTCCCCGTTCCGTGGAATCCCGGGGCGGGGAGGCCGTATAGCCTGGCGAAATGCTTACAGAGGTCACAGCGACCCGTTACGTCACACCGCTGCGTGAGGGCGGCTCGCTCCCCGGGATCGTCGAGGCCGACGATCTCGGCACGTACGTCATGAAGTTCACCGGTGCCGGCCAGGGCCGCAAGACACTGGTGGCCGAGGTGATCTGCGGCCGGCTCGGACAGCGGCTCGGACTGCGGGTGCCCGAACTGGCCGCGATCCGGCTGGATCCGGTGATCGGGCTGTCCGAGCCCGATCAGGAGGTGCAGGAGCTGCTGAAGGCCTCCGGCGGGCTCAATCTCGCCATGGACTTCCTCCCCGGCTCCCTCGGCTTCGACCCCCTCGCATACGAGGTGGACCCGGCCGAGGCGGGCCGGGTCGTCTGGTTCGACGCCCTGATCAACAACGTCGACCGGTCCTGGCGCAACCCCAACATGCTCGTCTGGCACGGGGACCTGTGGCTCATCGACCACGGGGCGACGATGATCTGGCACCACAACTGGCCGGGCGCCCGGGCGTCCGCGGCCAAGGCGTACGACGCCTCCGACCACGCGCTGGCCCGCTTCCGCCCCGACGTCGCCGCGGCCGCCGCCGAGCTCGCCCCCCTGGTCACCGAGGACGTGCTCACCGCCGTCGCGGCCGACGTGCCCGACGACTGGCTGGTCGGCGAGCCGGGCTTCGGGACGCCCGACGACGTGCGCCGCGCCTATGTCGAGGCACTGCTCGCGCGGGCCGGCTCCATCCACGAGCGCATCACCCTGAACGCGCCCAGCACCCCGCGGACCCCGCAGCCGCCCGGCTGGCTGACCGGCCACGGGAAGCCGTGGCCCCACCCGACGAAGCAGCGGACGACCGCGAAGGGCGCCGAGCAGTGAACGACCGGGACGTATTCGAGTACGCGCTGCTGCGCGTGGTGCCGCGCGTCGAGCGCGGCGAGTGCTTCAACGCGGGCGTGGTCGTGTACTGCCGGGCGAAGTCCTTCGTCGCCGCCCGCACCCACCTCGACCCGGACAAGCTCCGGGCGCTCGACCCGCACGCCGACCTCGCCGGCGTGCGCGCCGCGCTGGGCGCCGTCGAGGGGGTCTGCCGGGGCGGCGACGACGCGGGCCAGGCCGGCGGGGACGACGCCGGGCGGCGTTTCCGCTGGCTGATCGCGCCGCGTTCGACGGTGGTGCAGCCGGGGCCGGTGCACACCGGGCTCACCGGGGACCCGGCGGCGGAGGTCGAGCGGCTGCTCGATCTGCTGGTGCGCTGACGTCCGCCGGACCGGGGCGCGCGGAGCCTGTGTGGGCGACGCCGCGCCCCGTCGCCGTTGACACCGGGTGCCAGGGCTTCTAGCGTCCTTCCTGTCGAGGTACTAAGCGGTTGCTCAGCCCTGGTGGCGGAGAGCCCGCCGGACCCCGGCAGTCGTGATGTGACGGGCTTCAAGGGCGAGGAGAACCAGAATGTCCACCACCGAGCAGCGTGTGGCTGTCGTGACCGGAGCCGCGCGGGGCATTGGCGCCGCCACCGCACTCAGGCTCGCGGCCGAGGGACGCGCGGTCGCGGTACTCGACCTCGACGAGGCGGCCTGCAAGGACACCGTCGAGAAGATCACCGCGGCGGGCGGCAAGGCGATCGCCGTCGGCTGCGACGTCTCGGACAGCGCCCAGGTGGAGGCCGCCGTGGCGCGGATCGCCGCCGAACTCGGCGCGCCGACCGTCCTCGTGAACAACGCCGGCGTGCTCCGCGACAACCTGCTCTTCAAGATGAGCGAGTCCGACTGGGACACCGTCGTCAACGTGCACCTCAAGGGCGCCTTCCTGATGGCGAAGGCCTGCCAGAAGCACATGGTCGACGCCGGATTCGGCCGTATCGTCTCGCTCTCCTCGTCCTCCGCCCTCGGCAACCGCGGCCAGGCCAACTACGCCGCCGTCAAGGCAGGTCTCCAGGGCTTCACAAAGACGCTCGCCAAGGAACTCGGCAAGTTCGGCATCACCGCGAACGCCGTCGCCCCCGGTTTCATCGTCACCGAGATGACCGCGCAGACCGCCGAGCGCGTCGGCATGGGCTTCGAGGACTTCCAGGCCGCCGCCGCCACCCAGATCCCCGTCCAGCGCGTGGGCCGCCCCGAGGACGTCGCGAATGCGATCGCCTTCTTCGCGGGCGACGACGCCGGATTCGTCTCGGGCCAGGTCATGTACGTGGCCGGCGGCCCGCTCAACTGAACGGGGGACGGCGGACATGACGGGAGAGATCGTGGACAGCGGCAAGGTCGCCCTCATCACCGGCGGCAGCCGGGGCATCGGCTACGGCGTCGCCGAGGCGCTGGTCGCCCGCGGCGACCGCGTGTGCATCACCGGCCGCGGTGAGGACGCGCTGAAGGAGGCGGTGGAGCGGCTGGGCGCCGACCGGGCCATCGCGGTGCCCGGCAAGGCGGCCGACGAGGGCCACCAGGCGGCCGCCGTGGCCGCCACCATGGAGGCCTTCGGCCGGGTGGACTACCTGATCAACAACGCGGGCACCAACCCGGTCTTCGGCCCCATGGCCGAGCTCGACCTGAACGTGGCGCGCAAGGTCTACGAGACCAATGTGATCTCCGCGCTGGGCTTCGCGCAGCAGACCTGGAAGGCGTGGCAGAAGGACAACGGCGGTGCGATCGTGAACATCGCGTCCGTCGCCGGCGTCTCCGCGTCGCCCTTCATCGGCGCCTACGGCATGAGCAAGGCGGCCATGGTCAACCTGACCCTCCAGCTCGCGCACGAGTTCGCGCCGATCGTGCGGGTCAACGCCATCGCCCCCGCGGTGATCAAGACCAAGTTCGCCGAGGCGCTCTACGAGGGCAGGGAGGCCGAGGCGGCCGCCGCCTACCCGCTGGGCCGGCTCGGCGTGCCCGAGGACATCGGCGGAGCGGCCGCGTTCCTCACCTCCGCACAATCCGACTGGATCACAGGGCAGACGCTCGTCGTCGATGGGGGTATCTTCCTCAACGCGGGTGTGCACTGACGCCACCGCATCGGACCGCTTCGGCGCGGTCTGTTCCTGAATGATCCAAGTGCCCCGCCCGGACTGTCAGATGGACCCGGCGGGGCGCTGCGGTATGGTTCGCCGACCCATGGCTGAACGAGGAGCGTGCACGTGTTCTACCGGACCTGTCTGCAGGCCGCTGCAGCCCTAGCGTCCATATCTCTGCTGGCGGGATGCGGTGTCTTCTCCGACGGGGACGACGGCGGCAAGCAGGAGATAGCCGTCGGTACGACCAGTGAGCCGAGTACGCTCGATCCCGCCGCGGCCTGGGACGGCTCCTGGGAGCTCTACCGCAACGTCTTCCAGACGCTGGTGAGCTTCCCGACCGGTTCGACCACCCCGCAGCCGGACGCGGCCCAGGGGTGCCGGTTCACGGACACCTCCAACAAGGTCTTCGAGTGCAAGCTCCGGTCCGGGCTCAAGTTCACCAACGGCGAGGCCCTCGACGCCGCCGCCGTCAAGCACTCCATCGACCGCATCCGCACCATCGACGCGGAGAGCGGGCCCACCGGTCTGCTCGGCTCCCTCGACCGGGTCACCGTCTCCGGGGACGACACCGTCACCTTCCGCCTCAAGACCCCGGACGCCACGTTCCCGTTCATCCTGGCGACCCCCGCCATGTCGATCGTGCCGCCCTCGCAGTACCCCGCGGACGAGCTCCGCAAGGACGGCAAGCTCACCGGCTCCGGCCCGTACGCCCTGGAGTCGTACACCAAGGGCAAGAGTGCCGAGCTGACCCGTTTCGAGGGGTACAAGGGCTTCGCCAAGGTCAGGAACGAAGCCGTCACGATCCGGTACTTCCAGGACTCGGACGTGATGATGAAGGCGCTGAAGGACCGGACGATCGACGCGATCAACCGCGGTCTCACCGCCGAGGAGGTCGTCGAGCTCCAGGAGAAGAAGCCTGAGGTCGCCCACCTCCAGCTCGTCGAGACCGTCGGCGCCGACATCCGCTACCTGGTCTTCAACCCCGAGGACCCGAAGGCCGGCAAGCTCGCCGTGCGCCGCGCGGTCGCCCAGATCATCGACCGGGGCGCGCTCGTCCAGAAGGTCTACCACGGCACCGCCGAGCCGCTGTACTCCATGGTCCCCAAGGGCATCGCCGGGCACACCACGGAGTTCTACGACCGCTTCGGCGAGCCCAACGCGGCCAAGGCCGAGGAGATCCTCGAGGACGCCGGCATCACCGCGCCGGTCTCGATGAAGTTCTGGTACACCACCGACCGGTACGGCTCCTCGACCGCCCCCGAGTTCGCCGAGATCAAGCGGCAGCTGGAGGACACCGGCCTCTTCCGGATCACCCTGGAGGGCAAGCCCTGGACCGAGTTCCAGGCGGGCTACCAGGGCGGCGAGTACCCGGTCTTCGGCCGCGGCTGGTTCCCCGACTTCCCGGACCCGGACAACTTCATCGCCCCCTTCGTGGGCGCCAAGAACGTGCTGGGCACCCCGTACGAGAGCCCCGAGATCACCGAGCAGCTCCTGCCGCAGTCCCGCCGCGAGAGCGACCGCGGAGCGGTCACCGGCCAGTTCGAGCGGGCGCAGGAGATCCTCGTCGACGACGTGCGGCTGCTGCCCCTGTGGCAGGGCAAGCTGTACGTGGCGGCCAGCGAGGAGATCGGCGGCGGCGAGAACGCGCTCGACCCGCAGACCGTCATGCAGATGTGGGAGCTGTACCGCAAGAAGAGCTGGTGACCTGAGTGTCAGTGGTGGCGGGTAGGTTCGGGGACGCCGGTTCCGGGATCCCGGAACCACCCGTCCACCGGAGGTTGTTGACGTGACCGACACCGACATGCTGCCCGAGTCCTGGCGCGGCGTCCTCGGCGAGGAGCTCCAGAAGCCGTACTTCGCGGAGCTCACCGAATTCGTCGAGAAGGAGCGGGCGAACGGGCCGGTCTACCCGCCCCGCTCCGAGGTGTTCGCCGCGCTCGACGCCACCCCGTACGACAAGGTGAAGGTCCTCGTCCTGGGCCAGGACCCGTACCACGGTGAGGGCCAGGGCCACGGTCTGTGCTTCTCGGTCCGCCCCGGTGTGAAGACGCCGCCCTCCCTGCGCAACATCTACAAGGAGATGCAGGAGGAGCTCGGCCTGCCGGTGCCCGACAACGGCTATCTGATGCCCTGGGCCGAGCAGGGCGTCCTGCTGCTGAACGCGGTGCTCACGGTCCGCGCCGGCGAGGCCAACTCCCACAAGGGCAAGGGCTGGGAGAAGGTCACCGACGCGGTGATCCGCGCCGTCGCCTCGCGCCCCGACCCGGCGGTCTTCGTGCTCTGGGGCAACTACGCGCAGAAGAAGCTGCCGCTGATCGACGAGAGCCGCCATGTGGTCGTCAAGGGCGCCCACCCCTCGCCGCTCTCGGCGAAGAAGTTCTTCGGATCCCGTCCGTTCACCCAGATCAACGAGGCCGTCGCGGCACAGGGCCACGAGCCGATCGACTGGCGCATCCCGGACATCGGCTGAGCCGGCGCCCCGTTCACACCGCCGGCTGACAGGTTCGGGCCCGACCGCCCGAGCCTGTCCGGGATTGCCCGGACGGGCGGTTAGCGTCAGGACCGCGGCAGGGTGCCGTGCGGACGCGGGAGGCCGTCGTGACGGAACAGCAGCAGGCGCCACAGGACGCGGTGACGACCCGCATCGGGCAGGCGGTCATGCTGCTGCACGGCGGGGACCGGGAGGAGGCGAGGAACCGCCTCGCGCTGATCTGGTCGGAGATCGCCGACGCCGGTGACGCCCTCGACCGGTGCACGCTCGCGCACTACATGGCCGACGCCCAGGACGACCCCGACGACGAACTCGCCTGGGACCTGCGCGCCCTGGCCGCCGCGGACGGCGCCGACGAGGCGGTCGCGGTCCGGGTGTTCTACCCCGCGCTCCACCTCAACCTCGCCGCCGACTACGTCAGGCTGAGCCGCCCGGCGGCCGCCCGGGACCACCTGGCCCGGGCGCGCGCGGCGAGCGGCGCCCTGGCGGACGACGGGTACGGCCACGGGGTGCGTGCGGCGATCGACCGTCTGTCGCACACCCTGGGGCCCGCCTGACCGCCGCCGGCCGCGTCTTCGGCGCCGCGGCGCCCACCGCTCCCGTGCCCGTACGTGTGCCCGTCATCGCCGTACCTCCGCTCCGTGCGTGCCCCGGGGGGCGCCGGTGCGCAGCGCGGTCTCCAGGGCGTCCCGGGCGGGGCCGGGGAGGAGCTGCGGATCCCCCTCCGCGGGCGTGGTGGCCGCGGGTGCCGGGGCGGGGGAGGGCGGCGGCGGTGCCGCGGGCACCGGCACACCGCCGGTGGTCGTCCAGGCCGCCAGCCCGATCAGGAGCGCCACTGTCGTCTTCGTTCGCTGCACCCGCGCAACTCTGCTGTGCGCGCGGGGGGTTGCCGGGGAGTACGGGCCGTGAATGGCCCGCACGGGTGACGCGTTTTTCGGCCGACCCGGCGGGGGTGGCTCATTCGCCGGTCACACCGTCGATCGCCTCGCGCAGCAGGTCGGCGTGGCCGTTGTGGCGGGCGTACTCCTCGATCATGTGGGTGAGGATCCAGCGCAGGTTGAACGGCTCGCCCCGGCGTGACTTCCGGACGGAGAGGTCGTCGAGTCCGTGCGCGGCGGTCACCTCGCGGGCGGCGGCGACCTCCGCCCGCCAGTCGGCGAGGGTGGCCTCCCAGGTGGTCTCCCCGGTGGTGCGGAAGTCGCCGTCCGGGTCCTCGTCGGAGTAGTAGAGGGGCTCGATCTCCTCGCCGGCCATGACCATGCGGAACCACCAGCGCTCCACGTCGGCGACATGGCGCACCAGGCCCATCAGGGTCAGCGTCGACGGGGTCACCGACGGGGTGCGCAACTGCGCGTCGGTGAGCCCCTCGCACTTCATCAGCAAGGTGTCCCGGTGGTACTCCAGGAAGCCGGTCAGCATCTCGCGTTCGGCGGCGGTGGTCTCGGGCTCGGTGCGCTTGTCGGTCGTCATGGCCGTCATCCTGATCGACCCGGCCCCCCGGTGGCCAGCGGTTATTCCGCCCGCCCGGTGCCGAGCATCCCCCGCAGCAACTCGTCGAACCCGGTCCGCAGTTCCTCCGGCGAGGGGACGGCGCTGTGGTACGAGCCGATGGCGCAGGAGAGCATCAGCCCCTCGCACCACGCCACCAGCGACAGCGCGTGGCGTTCGGGCTCCGCCGAGCCGCCCGCCGCCATCAGCGCGACCAGCGGCTCCCGGAAGCGGGCCCCGGTGTTGTCGTAGAAGTCGCGCAGCTCCGGCCGGCGGCCGGCCTCCAGGGCCAGCTCGTAGCGGGCGACGAGCAGGTCGGGGTGCCGGGTCAGATAGCGGTGGAGGGCGAGCGCCATGGCCTCCACGAGCGGGGGCCGCCCGCCGGCGGGGGCGGGCATCCCGTCGATGGTCAGCACCGCCGCCTCGCGCTCGGCGAGCCGGCGCACGGCGGCCTGGAGCAGGGCGAGCCGGGTGCGGGCGTGGTTGGAGGTGGACCCCTGGGGCAGACCGGCCGCCTCGTCCACCGCGCGATGGGTCAGCCCCCGCATCCCGCGCTCGGCGAGCAGGGCGAGCGCGGTGTCGGCGATCAGCTCGGTGCGGGCGGCGCCGGAGGGGTGGGGGGCGGTGCGTGCGGCCATGGGGGCAATCTACCGCGATCACTACACCTGTAGTACGGTGGCCGTGTCACTACAGGTGTAGTTTCGGCATCGAGGAGCAGCCATGTCCGGATCCAGCGCGGCCGCGCGCGCCGTCGTCGTCGGCAGCGGAATCGGCGGACTCACCGCGGCGGTCGCCCTCCACCAGCGGGGCTGGGAGGTCACCGTCCTGGAGCGGGCGCCCTCCCTGCGGCCCGTCGGCGCGGGCATCGCGCTCGCCCCCAACTCCCAGCGCGCGCTCGACGTCATCGGCCTCGGCGAGGAGATCCGCTCCCTCGCCGCCTGGCAGGGCGCCGGCGGCATGCGCACCCCCGCCGGGCGCTGGCTCTCCCGCACCGACGCCACCGCCGCGGCCGAACGCTTCGGCGGCCCCCTCGTCCTGCTGCACCGCTCGACCCTCGTCGAGCGCCTCGCCGCCCGGCTGCCCGACGGCGCCGTCCGCACCGGCTGCCCGGCCGGGCTCGCCGACCCGGGCACGGCCGGCGGCGCCCCCGCCCGCGTCACCACCCCCGACGGCGACATCGAGGCGGAGCTCGTCGTCGGCGCCGACGGCATCCACTCCGGCGTCCGCCGCGCGCTCTTCCCCGCCCACCCCGGCCCCCGCTACTCCGGCTTCACCACCTGGCGCGTCGTCGTCCCCGCCCCCGAGGCCCCCTTCGCACCGCACGAGACCTGGGGCCCCGGCTCCCTGTGGGGCACCCAGCCGCTGGCCGACGGCCGGGTGTACGCCTACGCCGCCGCCGTCGCGCCCGAGGGCGGGCGCGCCGCCGACGAACAGGCCGAACTCCTCGGCCGCTTCGGCCACTGGCACGACCCCGTCCCGGCCGTCATCGCCGCCGCCTCACCCGGCACGGTGCTCCGCAACGACGTCCACCACATGATCGACCCGCTGCCCGCCCACCACCGCGGCCGCACCGCCCTCGTCGGCGACGCCGCCCACGCCATGGCCCCCACCCTCGGCCAGGGCGGGAACCAGGCCATCGAGGACGCGGTCGTGCTCGCCCACCACGCGCCGCCCGGCGGGGACCTCGGGGCCGGGCTCGCCGCCCACAGCGCCGTCCGGCTGCCGCGCACCACCGCCGTCGTGCGCAAGTCCGCTCAGGTCGCGCGGATGATGGCGCTGCGCGGCGCGCCCGCGGTCGCCGTCCGCGACGCCCTCATGGCCACCGTCTCCCGCCTCGGGCCCGGCCTGGTCCTGCGCACCTTCGACGGCATCGCCGACTGGCGCCCGCCGCAGCGCACGTATGCTTCCGGGGCACACGGCGTGCACGACGGACGGCCGGCGCAGCACTGACGCCGAGGCCGGCACGGTGCGGGGCCCGCCCCCGCCGCCGCCCGGCGCCGACGCGGCGCCGGGCACCCGAGGCGCCGGCACCGCACCCGGCGCCGGCCAGGACGACGCCCGCGCCCACGGCGCCGGCACGCATCGAATGGAGACCCCGTGAAGGTCGGCTGCATCGGGCTCGGCGACATCGCGCAGAAGGCGTACCTCCCCGTCCTCACCGCCCTGCCCGGCGTCGAACTCCACCTCCAGACGCGCACCCCCGCGACCCTGGCGCGGGTGGCCGACACCCATCACGTGCCCGCCGGACGCCGCCACACCGACCTCGACGGCCTCCTCGCCGAAGGCATCGACGCCGCCTTCGTGCACGCCTCGACCGCGGCGCACGCCGAGATCGTCACCCGCCTCCTCGAAGCGGGCGTCGCCACGTACGTCGACAAGCCGCTCGCCTACGAACTCGGCGACTCCGAGCGCCTCGTCGCCCTCGCCGAGGACCGCGGCACCAGCCTCGCCGTCGGCTTCAACCGCCGCTTCGCCCCCGGCTACGCCCAGTGCCTGGAGCACCCCCGCGACCTGATCCTGATGCAGAAGAACCGGGTCGGCCTCCCCGAGGACCCGCGCACCCTCGTCCTCGACGACTTCATCCATGTCGTCGACACCCTGCGGTTCCTCGCCCCCGGTCCCGTCGAGCACACCGACGTGCGGGCCAGGATCACCGACGGGCTGATGCACCACGTCGTCCTCCAGCTCTCCGGCGACGGCTTCACCGCCATCGGCACCATGAACCGGATGAGCGGCTCCACCGAGGAGATCCTGGAGGTCTCCGGCCAGGACGCCAAGCGCGAGGTGCGCAACCTCGCCGAGATCGTGGACCACAAGGGGCAGCCGAGCGTGCGCCGCCGCGGCGACTGGGTGCCCGTGGCGCGCCAGCGGGGCATCGAGCAGGTCGTGCACGCCTTCCTCGACGCCGTCCGCGACGGCCGGACCCTCAGCGCCCAGGACGCCCTGCGGACGCACGAGCTGTGCGAGCGGATCGTCCTGCGGGCCCTGGAGCAGGCCGGCGGATGAGGCGCACGGCGCCGGCCGCGGCGAAGACCGCCAGCACACCGAGCGCCCCGTACACCGGCCAGTCGCCGAGGCGCACGTAGAGCGTCGTGCCCTCGGCCCGCGGGACGTCGTACACCGCCGCCGCGCTGGTGTCCGTGCCGAGCGGGGCGCCGATCCGCTGCCCGTGCGCCCCGTACACGGCGCTCACCCCGGTCAGCGTCGCGTGCACCATCGGGCGGCCCGACTCGGCGGCCCGCAGCGCCGCCAGCGAGGCGTGCTGCTCCGGCGCCCAGCTGTCCTGGAACGAGGACGTCGCCGACTGCGCCACCAGGAGCCCGGCCCCCTCGCGCACCAGATGCCGGCTCATGTCGGGAAACGCCGACTCGAAGCACACCAGCGGGCCGATCCGCTCCCCGCCGGGCAGGGTCATGACCACCGGAGCCGTGCCGCGCAGCCGGTCCTCACCGGCCGCCCGGCCGACGGACGTCGCCCAGCCCAGCAGCGAGCGGGCGGGCACGTACTCGCCGAAGGGCACCAGGCGCATCTTGTCGTAGCGGTCGCCCGTGGGGCCGTCCGGTCCCACCAGCACCGAGCTCTTGTAGATGCCCCGGGGACCCGACGCCCCGCCGCTGCGGGCGTCCACGTTCACCAGGACCGGGGCCCCGGTCCCGCGCGCCAGCGCCCCGAGACGGTCCGCGAGGTCGGGGCGCAGGCCCAGATCGGCGCCGACACTGCTCTCGCCCCAGACCACCAGATCCGGCGGCGCCCCGCGGCCCGCCAGCTCTCGGGTCAGCTCCTCGCCCCGGTCGAAGCGGCGCTCCGCGCCGTCGGCGCCGCCCAGCACACCCGGCTGCACCAGCGCGATCCGCAGCCGCCCCGACTCACGCGGCTGCGGCGCCCACGCCCACGCGCAGGCCGCCGCCACGGCGCACACCAGCACGCCCGCCAGGGCCGCCCGGCGCGCCGCGCGCACCGCCACCAGCAGCGCGAGCGCGGTGTTCACCGCGACCACGAGCAGGCTCACCAGCCACACGCCGCCCACCGAGGCGAGCCGCAGGGCGGGCGTCACCTCCCACTGGGAGGCGCCCAGCAGACCCCAGGGCCCGCCGAGCCCTTCCCAGGACCGCACCAGCTCGATCATCAGCCAGCCCGACGGCACGACCACCAGCGCCGCCAGGGCGCGCCCACCGGACGGGGCGCCGGCCGTCATGTGCCGCACCAGACGGCCCCACGGCGCCCACAGCAGCCCGAGCAGCGCGGCGATCACCGCGAGGAAGACATGCAGACTCGGCAGCAGCCAGTGGTGCACCGCGACCATGAACCCGATCCCGCCGAGCCACCCCTCGACCATCGCCCGCCGGCCCGTCGGCGCGCTGCGCAGCAGCAGCATCCAGGGGACGAGCGCGGCCCAGGCGAACCACCACAGGGACGGCTCGGGGAACGCGAGCGCGGGCAGCGCCCCGGCGCCCAGCGCGGCGGCCCCGCGCCGCCGCGGCGACCAGGCCGCGGGCCCCGGCCCGCCGGCTCGCCGGGCGGTCGCCGCTCCGCCGGCGCACCCTCCGCACGCAGTCCCACCGGAATCCGCATTCCGCGCCTCCTTCCCCCTCAGTGTGGGGTACGGGGGCCGGAGGGGACAGAGCGCCACGAGCGTCCCGAGGGGCGCGAGGGGCGGGCCCGCGGGCGGTGTGGCGCGGCGCCGGGCGTGGTCCCGGTGCCGGAGGGGCAGGGGCGTAAGGGGCCGGCCCGCGGGCAGCGCCACGGCGGGCCGGCGATCACCCCGGGCCGGACGGATCGCGCGCGGTCTCAGCCGCGCGGCGGCCCCGCGTCGCCGCCCCTGACGGCCCGCAGGATCACGAACTTCGGGTCGGAGGCCACCACCTCGCAGGCGCCGAAGAGGCGCCGCAGCCGGACGTGGTAGCCGAGATGGCGGTTGCCGACGACCCACAGCTCCCCGCCGGGCCGCAGCACCCGCCGCGCGTCGGCGAACATCCGCCGGGCGGTGGTGTCGGTGGTGGCGCGGTGCGAGTGGAACGGCGGGTTGGTGAGGACCAGGTCGGCGGAGGAGTCCGGGAGCGCGGCCAGTCCGTCGCCGGCCAGGAACTCCGCCCGCCCGCCGGGCACGTTGTCGCGGAAGGTGGCCTCGGCGGACGCCACGGCCGCGTAGGACTCGTCGGTGAAGGTGACATGAGCCCGCGGGTTGGCCAGCGCGGCCGCCGTGCCCACCACACCGTTGCCGCAGCCGAGGTCGACCACGTCGTCGGGGCCCCGCCGCACGGGGAGACGGCTCAGGAAGAAGCGCGTGCCGATGTCGAGGCGGTCCGCGCAGAAGATGCCCGCGTGGTTGGTGACGGTGCGGCCCGACGCCGCGCCGATGCCCTCCGGGAGCGCGTACCGCAGCGGCCAGGGGCTGGGCACCCGCGCCGCCGAGGGGTCCGGGGTGCAGAAGATCAGCCGGGCCTTCTTCGCCGCGAGCGAGGTCCTCGTCGGACCGATGAGGCGCTCGAAGAGCCGCAGAGTCGAGGTGTGGATCTCGCTGACCATGCCGGTGCCCACCACGACCGTGCCCGCGTGGACGGCCGGGGCGAGGCGGTGGAGCTGGTCCTCCAGCAGCGCGAGGCTCTTGGGGACCCGCACCAGCAGCACGTCGATCCGCTCCGGGGGCGTGTCCCGGACCGTCAGCAGCCGCACGGCGGACGGATCCGCCCCGGCCCGGGCGAGATTGGCGAGGGTCGCCTGCCGGCCCAGGTACGAGTCGGTGATCTGGACCACCGGATGCCGGCCCGCGAGTGCGGTGGCCAGCGCTCCCCAGCGGTCGCCGAGCACGGCGACCGTGCCCGTCAGCGGTACGGGCGGGCCGTCGCCGGCACCGTGCAGATGCCGCAGCAGGTACTCGTCGGCCGCGTCCCAGGCGCGCAGCGTGTCGCGCGGGTCCTCGGGGAAGCGGGTGAGTTCGAAGGCGCCGAATGCCGTGGTCAGAGCGTTCATCGTGACTTCAGGCTAGCCGAGCGCAGGGGACGCCCCGCGCGCCGAGGCACTCCGGAGGCGGCGCTCAGGCCGCGCGGTCCACGTCCTCGCGTGCCGCAGCGGCCCACTCCACCACGAGCGCCTCGTACTCCGGGCGGCGGTCGTCGGGGAGCGCCCCGTCGGACCACAGCTCTCGGATCCGGGCGTTCAGCTCGGAGGCGGTCAGGCGGGACACGGGCTCGTTGCGAATGGGGGACATGAAGCCAAGGCTAAGGCCTCCCACCGACACCCGTGACCCGCCCGAACCGGGGCGTCAGTGCGCCGACTCGCCCGCGTGCGGGCTCAGTACACCCGTTCCGACCAGGATGAACAGCACGATTCCCAGCAGGATCCGATAGATCACGAACGGCATGAAGCTCTTGGTAGTGATGAATTTCATGAACCAGGCGATCACCGCGTAGCCCACGGCGAACGCCACGATCGTCGCGAAGATGGTGGGGCCCCACGAGACGTGGCCCTCGCCGGCGTCCTTCAACTCGTAGGCGCCCGACGCCAGCACGGCGGGGATCGCCAGCAGGAACGAGTAACGCGCCGCCGCCTCGCGGGTATAGCCCATCAGCAGACCGCCGCTGATGGTCGCGCCGGACCGGGAGACGCCCGGGATCAGGGCCATCGCCTGGCAGAAGCCGTAGATCAGGCCGTCCCGGACGCTGAGGTCCTTGAGCGACTTGCGCTCCCGGACGGCGCGGTGCCGGCCGCCGGCCTCGTCCCGTGCGGCGAGCCGGTCGGCGACGCCGAGCACGATGCCCATGACGATCAGGGTGGTCGCGATCAGCCGCAGATCACGGAACGGCCCCTCGATCTGGTCCTTGAGGGTGATGCCGAGCACCCCGATCGGAATGGAGCCGATGATGACCAGCCAGCCCATCTGGGCGTCGTGGTCCTGGCGCATCGCCTTGTCGGTCAGCGAGCGGAACCAGGCCGTCGTGATCCGCGCGATGTCCTTGCGGAAGTAGATGAGCACGGCCGTCTCGGTGCCGATCTGCGTGATCGCGGTGAACGCCGCGCCCGGGTCGTGCCACCCGGCGAACGCGGCGGTCAGCCGCAGATGCGCACTGGAGGAGATCGGGAGGAACTCCGTCAGCCCCTGGACGAGCCCGAGGACGAATGATTCGAACCACGACATGAAAAGAAGCCATCCCGGTGCTGGTCAGGGTCACGAGGTACGGGCCGTGGCGGCGTGCCCGTCCGGGCCGCGATCATGCGGGCCCGTCGGGTCGCAGGGTATCGGCAAAAGATGAAGCGCCGTCCGGCGGGCCGGGCCCGCGGGGCGCGGCGCGGCGCCCGGCTCAGGCGGACCGCAGCCGGTGGCGCCTGCGCCAGCCGACGACTGCCGCGGCCAGCCCCGTGAGCACGATGAACCCCATCGAGGCGAGGAACACCGGCGACGTCGGCGTCGCGGCGCTGCTCCCGGCGACGACGTACGCGGCCGTGTTGGGCACCGACCCGACGGCCGTCGCCAGCAGGAACGGCGCCCAGCCCATCCGCGACACCGCGGCGCAGTAGTTGGCGGCGGCGAAGGGCACCCCGGGGAAGAGCCGGACGGCGAGCATCGAACGGAAGCCGTGCCGGCTGAGCTGCCCGTCGGCCGCCGTCAGCAGCCGCCCGCGCAGCAGCGGCCGCAGGGCGTCCTGGCCCAGCAGCCGGCCGAGGCCGAACGCGATCCCCGCCCCGAGCACCGTGCCGGCGACGGCCGCCGCCAGCCCCGCCTGCGAGCCGAAGAGCGCCCCCGCCGCGAGATTGAGGATCGGCCGCGGCACGAAGGCGGCGGTGCACACGCCGTACGCCACCGCGAACAGGGCCACCGCGGAGAAGCCGTTCACCTGTGGCGGCCAGCCCGCCGACAGCAGGCGCTGCGGTTCGAACAGCAGGACCGTCACCGCGGCCGACGCCAGCAGGACCAGCAGCAGGGACAACCGCGACCAGGGCGAGAACAGCGCCCTGGAGCAGCGGACGGCGAGGCCGTTTGCCGGCCTGGGAGCGAGGTCGAACATCCGGGGAGACTAACCGACAAAGGTGTCCGTTCGACATCAAGTGCGCCACAGGACAGCCCCCGAGAGGCCCCGAACCCGCACAGCAGGCACACACGGCGGGGCGCCCGGGAGCCGTGCGGACCCCCTCCCGGGCGGCCCGCACGGCGGCGCCGCAAAACCATTCGACGGCCCGGTACGGCGTGCACGATCATCGACGGCATGTCCCGGTACGCCTTCCCCGCAGTGCCGTCCGCCGTCGCGGACGCGCCGAAGGCTGCCGCGTTCCCGGCCACCGCAGCCACGGCCACGGCAACCGCGGCCCTCGCAACCACGGCTACGGCAACCACGGCCGCGGCGCCGCACGGCGGCGCCCGAAGCTGACCCTTCCCGGACAGTCCGGCGGACCCCGCAGGGGGAGGGTCGGCAGGCTCCCGGGGTCCCGCACACATCTCTCACATTCCGGTCATGTTCCGGGAAGGGACAGCTTCGCCATGCCCAAGACGGCATACGTGCGCACCAAGCCGCACCTCAACATCGGCACCATGGGGCACGTCGACCACGGCAAGACCACGCTCACCGCCGCCATCACCAAGGTGCTCAGCGAGCGTTCCGGCGGCACCACCTCCTACGTCGCCTTCGACCGCATCGACCGCGCCCCCGAGGAGGCCCGGCGCGGCATCACCATCGACATCGCCCACGTCGAGTACGAGACCGACACCCGCCACTACGCCCATGTCGACATGCCGGGCCACGCCGACTACGTGAAGAACATGGTGACCGGCGCCGCCCAGCTCGACGGCGCGATCCTGGTCGTCTCCGCGCTCGACGGCGTCATGCCGCAGACCTCGGAGCACGTGCTGCTCGCCCGCCAGGTGGGCGTGGACCACATCGTCGTGGCGCTCAACAAGGCCGACGCGGGCGACGACGAGCTCACCGACCTCGTCGAGCTGGAGGTCCGCGACCTGCTCACCGCGCACGGCTACGGCGGCGACGCGGCGCCCGTCGTGCGGGTCTCCGGGCTGAAGGCGCTGGAGGGGGACCCGCGGTGGACGGCGGCCGTCGAGGCGCTGCTCGACGCCGTGGACACCTATGTGCCGATGCCCGTGCGGTACACCGACGCCCCGTTCCTGCTCCCGGTGGAGAACGTGCTCACCATCACCGGCCGGGGGACCGTCGTCACCGGGGCCGTGGAGCGCGGCACGGTCCGCGTCGGCGACCGGGTCGAGGTCCTCGGCGCGGAGACGGAGACGGTGGTCACCGGCCTGGAGACGTTCGGCAGGCCGATGGAGTCGGCGGAGGCCGGCGACAGCGTGGCGCTGCTGCTGCGCGGAGTGCCACGGGACGCGGTCCGCCGCGGGCACGTGGTGGCCGCGCCCGGCAGTGTGGTGCCGCGCTCCCGGTTCGCCGCGCGGGTGTACGTGCTCCCGGCGAGCGCGGGCGGCAGGAGCAGCCCGGTCTCCGGCGGCTACCGGCCGCAGTTCTACATCCGCACGGCGGACGTCGTCGGCGGGATCGACCTCGGCGGCGCGGCGGTCGCGCGGCCGGGGGAGACGGTCTCGATGACCGTCGAACTCGGGCGCGAGGTCCCGCTGGAGCCGGGGCTGGGCTTCGCGATCCGCGAGGGCGGCCGGACCGTCGGCGCGGGCACGGTGACCGAGGTCCTGTGACCGGTGACCGCGTGCGCCCCTCCCGCCCGGGAGGGGCGCACGCGGCGCCGGGCACAATGGCACGGTGAACGACCCGACCCCCCACGTCCCGGAGACGGCGCGCCCGGACGCCGCCACGGACGCGCTCTCCGCCGCCGGCGACGAAGCCGAAGCTCCCGCCGACGCCGACGCCGACGCCGACGTTCCGGAAGCTGCCGGTGAGGACGACGACCGCGTCCCGGTGACGCGCACGGTCGACGGCGGGGTCGCGAAGCTGATGCCCGACGTCGACCGGCCCCGGGCCTGGCTGCTGACCGTGGACGGCTCGCCGCAGTCGTACGTGGACCTCGACGACCCCCTGCACCTGGAGTTCGAGTACGTCCGCCGGCTCGCCCACGCCGTCGACTGCGCGGCCGGGGAGGGCGAACCGCTGGACGTGTTCCACCTCGGCGGCGGGGCGCTCACCCTGCCGCGCTGGATCGGGGCGACCCGTCCCGGATCCCGGCAGACGGTGGCCGAGGCGGACGGACCGCTCTCGGCGCTCGTCGCCGGACTGCTGCCGCTCGCACCGGGGACCGACGTCACCGTGCGCACGGCCGACGCCCGGGCCGAGCTGGAGAACGCGCCCGAGGACGGCGCCGACGTGATCGTCGCCGACGTCTTCGGCGGCTCGCGGGTGCCCGCGCAGGTGACCTCGCTGGAGTTCGCGCGGGCGGCGGCGCGGGTGCTGCGGCCCGGCGGCCTCTACGCGGCCAATCTCGCCGACGGCGCGCCGTTCGGCTTCCTCCGGTCACAGCTCGCGAACTTCGCCGCCGTCTTCGGGGAGCTGGCGCTGATCGCCGAGCCGGCCGTACTGCGCGGCAGGCGGTTCGGCAACGCGGTGCTCGTGGCGTCGCGGGTGCCCGTCGACACGGCGTCGCTCGCCCGCCGCACCGCGGCCGACGCCTTCCCCGCGAGGGTCGAGCACGGGCGGTCGCTGGCCCGGCTGATCGGCGACGCGCGGCCCGTGCGGGACGCGGAGGCGGTGGCCTCGCCCCCGCCGCCGGACGGCGCCTTCGGCGTGGGCTGAGCGCCCGCACGCAGCCGGCCCCGCCCCCGGAGAGGGACGGGGCCGGCCGGAGAGCGGCGTCAGGAAGCGGACGCCGAGCCGTTCGCGAGGCGGACGGTGCTCAGGATCTTCTGGATGGTGGCGTCGTCGAGCTCGTCCTTGACGCCGGTGTTGGCGTAGAGGACCCAGCTCTTGAAGTCGCCCTTGGGGTCCTTGAAGGAGAAGGCGATGGACTTGCCGTCCGTCTCGCACTTGTTGTCCTTCTTCACCCCGGGGGCGGTCGCGGTCGAGACGCTGCCCTTCAGACCGGAGGCCGTGGTGTAGTCCTCGGCCTTGGTGATCTTGACCGTGCCGGCCGGCTCGGTCTGCGCGTAGCCCGCCCAGACCCAGTTGCCCGCCTCGTTGTAGGCGGCCTCGGAGGTGCTCTTCGCGCCCTTGCCGCCCTTGGTGCCGGCGCTGGCGAGCCCGTAGGTCTCGTTGCTGCCGTCCTTGTCCGAGTCGAACTCGCACCACTTGCTCTTGAGGTGGGCGGGAGCGCTCATCATGACGGCGGGGGAGCCGTCGCCCTTCTTCTCGTCCTCGAAGCCGGAGGCCATGCCGCTGCTGGCGACCTCCCAGTCGGCCGGGACGTCGAACTGGGTGCCGTGCTTGGGGTTGGTGACGACCTTCCAGCCCTCGATGGTGGGCTTGGCGTCCGTGCCCGCGCGCGGGTTCTCGCCCGGAGCGCCGGAGCCGGTGTCGGGGGACGCGCCCTCGGAGGCGTCCTTCGACGGCGACTGGGACGCCGCGGCGCCGCCGCCCTTGTCGGAGGTGCCGCCGTCGTCGTCCCTCAGCACCACGAAGCCGGTGACCGCGGCGGCCACGACGACGGCCGTCGCGGCCACGATCGCCACGATCGTGGTCTTCTTCTTGTCGTCCGGCGACGGCTGCGGAGCGCCGGGCATCTGGCCGGGCACCGCGTACTGCGGCATCGTCGGCTGCTGGTACGGGTTGGGCTGCTGGTACCCAGGCTGCTGGTAGCCGCCCTGCTGGTGTCCCGGCTGCTGATACGGATTCGGCTGCTGGTTGCCCGGCTGCTGATACGGATTCGGCTGCTGGTACTGGTTCTGGTCCTGCGGGTTCTGCTCGCCCCCGGGCGGCTGCTGTCCTGGCCACATGGCCAGTAACCATAGAGGGAGGGCGTCGCCAGTTCCACGCCCGGCCCCGGGGAAGGGTGTGGCCACCATCGAATACTCGTGAGTAACATGCGCTCATGAGTGCAGAAGACACGTCGCTCGGCGAACTGCTCGCCGCCACGGTGCCCATGGTGCGGACCCTGAACCTCCAGTACCTGGAGACCACCCCGGAGCGGGCGGTGCTGAGCCTCCCGGACCAGGCCGAGTACCACAACCACGTCGGCGGCCCGCACGCCGGCGCGATGTTCACGCTGGCCGAGTCCGCGAGCGGCGCCATCGTCCTGGCCGCCTTCGGCGACCAGCTCTCCCGTGCCGTCCCGCTGCCGGTCACCGCCGGCATCGCCTTCAAGAAGATCGCCCGCGGCGCGGTCACCGCCACGGCCACCCTCGGCCGCCCGGCCGCCGACGTCGTCGCCGAACTCGACGCGGGCACCCGCCCGGAGTTCCCCGTGCACGTCGCCATCACCCGCGAGGACGGCGCCGTCACCGGGGAGATGGACATCGTCTGGACCCTGCGCCCCAACGGCTGACCCGCCGCCGTCGCCCGGGGGGCCGCCCCGTGCTCACGGGGCGGCCCCGCCGTGTGGAGCGGGTAGGCTGCCCCGGCGTGCGCCGGCGGAACGCCGGGCCGCGCCACCCGCGCCCGACCGAGGGGCCGCGGGGCTGCACGGAAGGAACGGCGTTGCACGTCCAGGAGTGGCTCGAGACCATCCCCGCGGTCAGCATCTACCTCCTGGTGGGGGTGGTCATCGGCCTCGAAAGCCTCGGCATCCCCCTGCCCGGGGAGATCGTGCTCGTCAGCTCGGCGCTGCTGGCGTCGCAGCACGGCGAGATCGACCCGTACGTCCTCGGCGCCTGCGCCACGGCCGGCGCGATCATCGGCGACTCCATCGGCTACGCGATCGGACGCCGGGGCGGCAGGCCGCTCCTCGCCTGGCTCGGCGGCAGGTTCCCCCGCCACTTCGGCCCCCCGCAGATCGCGATGGCCGAGCGCTCCTTCCAGAAGTGGGGCATGTGGGCCGTCTTCTTCGGCCGCTTCGTCGCCCTGCTCCGGATCTTCGCCGGACCGCTCGCCGGTGTGCTGCGCATGCCCTACTGGAAGTTCCTCGTCGCCAACGTCCTCGGCGGCATCCTCTGGGCCGGCGGCACCACGGCGGTCGTCTACTCGGTCGGCGTGGTCGCCGAGGCGTGGCTCAAGCGGTTCTCCTGGGTCGGGCTGCTGCTCGCCGTGCTCATCGGCGTCACCTCGATGCTGGTCCTCAGGAACCGGGCGAAGAAGGCGGCCGCCGAGGCGGAGCGGGACGCCGCCCTGCCGGCGGCGGCCGTCGCCGACTGAACCCGGCGCCCCGCGGCGCCGGTCAGCCGCCGTGGGCCGCCCGGTGCTGCTGGGCCAGGTCGACGTAGACCGCCGCGTTCAGCCGGACGCCCTCGCGCTCCTCCTCCGTCAGCTCCCTGCGGACCTTCGCCGGCACGCCAGCCACCAGCGATCCGGGCGGCACCCGCATCCCCTGCGGCACCAGGGCCTGCGCCGCCACCAGCGAACCGGCCCCGATGTGCGCGCCGTTCAGCACCGTCGCGCCCATGCCGACCAGCACGTCGTCCTCGACCGTGCAGCCGTGCAGCACCGCGTTGTGCCCCACCGAGACCCGCGCGCCGACGGTGACGGGGAAGCCGGGGTCCACATGGACCGTGCAGTTGTCCTGGATGTTGCTGTCCGGCCCGATCGTGATGGGGCCGCCGTCGCCCCGCAGCACGCTCTGGTACCAGACGCTCGCGCCGGCGGCGAGGGTCACGTCCCCCAGCACCACGGACGTCGGTGCGGTGAAGGCGTCCGGGTCGACCTTCGGCTCCCTGCCGCCCACGCCCGCGATCAGTGCCCCATCCGTCATGACGTCTCTCCTCGGTGTGCCGATGTGCCGATAGGCCGATAGGCGGCGTGCCCGCGGGGCGCGCGCCTGACCGCACCGTAGGCGACCGGGCTCCGCCGCCGCGGGCCGGGGCACCCGGACCGGTGGCGCACGCCGTCTGTCTGACCGGCCTCCCGGTCAATACGCTTGTGGGCAAAGCCTGTTGACGATCGAGGGAGTGCCATGGCAACCGCACAGCAGATCCCCGACATACTGTCTCCCCAGTTCGAGGCCGACCCGTACGCGGCCTACCGCCTGATGCGCGAGGCCGCGCCGCTCATCCACCACGAGCCGACCAGCAGCTGGATCATCTCCCGCTACGCGGACGTCGAGCGGGCCTTCAAGGACAAGGAATCGGTGTTCACCACCGAGAACTACGACTGGCAGCTCGAACCCGTCCACGGCCACACCTTCCTCCAGCTCAGCGGCCGGGAGCACGCGGTGCGCCGCGCCCTGGTCGCCCCGGCCTTCCGGGGCAACGAGCTGCGGGACAAGTTCCTGCCGGTCATCGAGCGCAACGCGCGCGAACTGATCGACGCCTTCCGCCGCACCGGCGAGGCCGACCTCGTGGACGACTTCGCCACCCGCTTCCCGGTCAACGTCATCGCCGACATGCTCGGGCTCGACAAGGCCGACCACGAGCGCTTCCACGGCTGGTACACCAGCGTCGTCGCGTTCCTCGGCAACCTCGCGGGCGACCCGGACGTCACCGCCGCCGGGCTGCGCACCCGGACCGAGTTCGCCGACTACATGTTCCCCATCATCCAGGAGCGGCGCCGGCACCCGGGCGACGACCTGCTGTCCGCGCTGTGCACCGCGGAGGTCGACGGGGTGCGCATGAGCGACGAGGACATCAAGGCGTTCTGCAGCCTGCTGCTCGCCGCCGGGGGCGAGACCACCGACAAGGCCATCGCCGGCATCTTCGCCAACCTCCTCGCCCACCCCGGCCAGCTCGCCGCCGTCCGCGAGGACCGCTCGCTCATCGACCGGGCGTTCGCCGAGACCCTGCGCTACACCCCGCCCGTGCACATGATCATGCGGCAGACGGCCACCGAGGTCACCGTCAGCGGCGGCACCATACCGGCCGGCGCCACGGTCACCTGCCTCATCGGCGCCGCCAACCGCGACGCGGAGCGCTACCGCGACCCGGACCGCTTCGACATCTTCCGCGACGACCTGACCGCCACCACCGCCTTCTCCGCCGCCGCCGACCACCTCGCCTTCGCGCTCGGCCGGCACTTCTGCGTCGGCGCGCTGCTCGCCCGTGCCGAAGTCGTCACCGGCGTCAACCAACTGCTCGACGCCATGCCCGACCTGCGGCTCGCGGAGGGCTTCGTGCCGGCCGAGGAGGGGGTGTTCACCCGGGGCCCGAAGTCCCTGCCCGTACGCTTCACCCCGGTGCCCGGCTGAGGGCCCCCGCACCGGGGTTCACTGGACGACGGGCTGAGCGGCACCGGGGTCCACCGGAGGGCGGGTCAACCGCACCGGGGTCGGACGACGGGGCTGAAACGCACCGGGGTTCACTGGACGACGGGGGTGAACCGCACCGGGGTTCACTGGACGACGGGGGTGAACCGCACCGGAAGCGCGGTCAGTCCCCGCATCCACACCGACGGCCGCCAGGTCAGCTCCTCCGGCTCCACGGCGAGCACCACGTCAGGCAACCGCTCCAGCAGCGTCTCGACCGCCGTCCGGGCGATCACGTCGGCGAGCAGCGGTGCCGGGTAGGGACAGCGGTGCTCGCCGTTTCCGAAGGACAGATGCGCCGAGTTCTCCTCGCCCGCGTGGCCCTCCGGCCAGATCTGCGGATCGGTGTTGGCGGCCGCGAGGCCGAGCACCACCATGTCGCCCGCCCGGATCCGCCGGCCGCCCAGCGTCGTGTCCCGCACCGCCCAGCGGCCGATGAAGTTCTGCGTCGGGGTGTCGAGCCACAGCACCTCGCCCAGCGCCTGGCCGACGCTGAGGCGCCCGCCCGACACGTTCAGCGCGAACCGGTCGTCGGTCAGCAGCAGCCGCAGGGTGTTGCCGATCCAGTTCGCCGTCGGCTGCTGCGCCGCCGCGATCACCGAGATCAGGTCCTGGACGATCTCCTCGTCCGTCAGTCCCGCCGGATGCGTCAGCATCCGCGTGGTGACGTCCGGCCCCGGCGCGGCCCGCTTCTCGTCCACCAGCCGCCGGATCCGCTCCTGCACCCGCCCGTAGGCGGCGACCGGATCGTCCCCGGGGCCGGCGTCCAGCGAGATGCGCAGGTCCCGCACGAGGTCCTCGGTGTCCGCGCCGCCCGCGGGCATCCCGCACATCTGCACCGCCGCCCGCATCGGCAGGGCGTGGACGTACGCCGACATCAGCTCCGCGTGCCCGCTGCCCGCGAAGGCGTCGATCAGCGGACCGGCGATTCCGCGGCACCGGTGGGCGAGCTCGAACTGGTCGACGACCTCCAGCGCCTCGGTGATCACGCCCGCCCGGAGCTGGTGCACCGCGCCCTCGGTGAACAGCACCGACGGCTGATGCCCGACGAACGGCAGCAGCGGCCAGTCCGCCGGGACGGTGTCCCACTGGTTCCACCGCCGGGAGTCGCGGGCGAAGAGGTCGTCGTGCGCGGTGACATAGGTGACCTCCGCGTAGCCCAGCACCAGCCAGGCCGGCACGTCGGAGTCCAGCAGCACCGGCGCCACGGCGCCGTGCCGCCGCCGCAGCGCGCGGTACAGCTCGGCGGGCGACTGCTGGAACTCCGGGCCGCGGAGCCGGACCGCGCTCTCGTGCGCCGGGCAGGCGGCGGGCGGCACGGTCGGCGACGACAGTCCCGTGGTGTCGTTCATGGTGTTCTCTCCCGGGCCGTGGCCAGTGCGTGGAGGTGGTCGACGAGGGTGATCAGGACGTGCTTGCCGGAGTGGCGCAGCCGGGCGTCGCACTCCACCAGCGGGACGTGCCCGGGCAGCGACAGCGCCTGACGGATCTCGTCGAGGGAGAAGGACGCGAGGTCGTCGTCGAACCGGTTGACGGCCACCACGAAGGGCGTCCGGTGGTGTTCCAGACGGTCGATGGCGTACCAGGAGTCGCTCATGCGCCGGGTGTCGACGAGCACCACGGCGCCCAGGGTCCCGGCGAACAGCCGGTCCCACAGGAACCAGAAACGCTCCTGCCCGGGTGCGCCGAACAGGTACAGGACCATGCGGTCGTTGAGGCTGATCCGGCCGAAGTCGAACGCGACGGTCGTGCTGGTCTTCTTCGTCGCCACCGGACCGGTCTCGTCGACGCCCACACCCGCCTGGGTCATCACCTCCTCCGTGTTCAGCGGGCGGATCTCGCTCACGGACCGCACGAGGGTGGTCTTGCCGACGCCGAAGCCGCCCACCACGACGATCTTCAGCCCGGTCTCGGCCGCCCGGCCGAGCGGCTTGCGGGCGGGCGGCTCAGAGGTCGTGGAGTCCTCAGAGATTGCGGAGTCCAACGAGCACCTCCTTCAAGAGGGCGGAGTCGGGCAGCGGGAAGGAGCCGCCGGACGGCGGGGGCGGATGCCGCGCCGTGATGCGTCCGGTGGCGAGCAGGTCGCCGAGCAGGATCCGTACGACCGTCACCGGCATGCCCAGGTCGGCCGAGAGCTCCACGACCGCCGTGGGGGTGCGGCACAGCCGCAGGATCCGTACGTGCTCCGACTGCATGCCGGCCGACGGCGCGCACTCGGCGACGATCAGGGTGACCAGGTCGAACGAGTCGTCCACGGCCCGGCTGCGGCCGCCGGTGACGGTGTAGAGCCGCTCGGGGACGCCGATGTCGACGGGGCGGCGCGTCATGAGAGGGAGGTCTCCTGGGCGGGCAGCCGCGGCTCGGCCCGCAGGTGGTCCCCGATCTGCTCGACGAGCTCGGTCATCCGGTGGCCGATCATGCCCGGGTCGGCGTCGTCCTCGGCGACCACGGCGAGATGGGCGCCGGCGCCGGCCTCCACGATGAACAGCAGTCCGCCGTGGAACTCGGTCATCGAGTGGCGCACGCCGCCCGTGCCGTCGCCGAACTCCACGGACGCGCCCTGCGCCAGGGCCTGGATCCCGGAGCAGATCGCGGCGAGCTGGTCGGCCTGGTCGAGCGTCAGATGGCGGGTCCAGCACAGCTTCAGCCCGTCCCGCGACAGCACGAGCGCGTGCCGGGTCCCGGGGGTCCCGTCGAGCAGGCTTTCCAGAAGCCAGGTGAGGCTGTTGTCGGTGGTCTGCATGGTGTACGCCGGGCGGGGCGCCGCACGCGGTGCGGGTCGCCGCCGCCCGTCCTCCTGTCTCACGGTCTCGTCGTCGTGTCCTGCCGTACGTCGTGCCGCACCTGGTGCCGTCGTCGTGGCGTCGTGCCGCACGTCGTGTCGTACGGGGAGGTGCGGGGTGCCGGCCGGGCCGGCACCGGGGCCGTCAGGCGCTGCCCGGCGGGTCGTGCGGGGTCCGCGGTTCCGGCAGCGGGTGCGCGTCCGGGGCGGCGTCCGGCTCCGGGTAGGGCTGCCCGCCGTAGGCGGCGTCGGGCAGGTACGTCCCCTCGGCGGGGGTCGCGCCGCCCGCCCCGAGGGCGCGCCGGCGGCGGCCGTGCGCGCGAACGCGCTGAACCCGGCGCCCGCGTCCCTGGCCGGGGCGGGCGGCACCGCGCCCGTGACCGGCCGCGGATCCGGGCGGCCCCGGTCGGCCGCGGCCATGGTCCGCCCCGGGGCCGCACCGGCAGGCCGCCCGCCGTGGCGACACCGCGCACGGGGGCCTGCGCCGGGAGCGGCGCCGCGGCGAGGGGGACGGGTGCGGCGGCCCCGGCGGCCGCACCGGACGCCGCCGGACCCGCCGCGGTCACGGTGAACCCGGCGCCGTCCGCGTCGGCGGGGGTCACCCGGTAGGCGGGCTGCCCGGGGTGCGCCCCGTCGGCCGCAGTCACGACGAAGGCGTCGGGCCCGGGGTGGGTGCCCTGGTGGGCGGCCTGCCCGGGCGCGTCCGCGGCCGCCACGGTGAACGCGGGCTGCCCGGGGTCCGCCTCGGGTGCGGCGGGGGGCACGGCGCCGTGGGCCTGGCCGGGCAACGGCCCGGTGAGGGGGTCGGAGCCCCCGTAGGTGTCGCCCGCGGCGGTCACGGTGAACGCGGGCTGCCCGGGGTGCGCCCCGGGTGCGGCGGGCAGGCCGGGGGCGTGGTCCGCGGGGGCCGTCCAGGTGCCGTCCGCCGGCCAGGCACCGCCCGGGGCGGTCACGGTGTACGGGTCGGGCCCGGGGTGGGGCGCGTCCGCCGGGGACGGCGTCCAGGCGCCGTCCCCGGGCCAGGTGCCGTCCGTGTGCGCCGGGCCGGCCTCGGCGGCCGCGGGGGTCCCGGCGCCGGCGGGGGCCGCGGTGAAGTGCGTCTGCCCGGTGTCGGCGGGGGCTGCGGCGAAGGGCGTCTGCCCGGCTTCGGCGGGTGCCGCGGTGAAGTGCCCGGTGTCGGCGGGTGCCGCGGTGAAGTGCCCGGTGTCGGCGGGTGCCGCGGTGAAGTGCGTCTGCCCGGCGTACGTCCCGTCCGCCGCGACCGGGGTCCAGCCGGAGGGCACGGCCTCGGCCGGGGGCACCGGGTACCCGCTCAGGTCGGTGTGGCCGGAGGACGGGGAGCTGCCCGAACCGGTGGCGGTCGGCGCCGCCGGGGCGGTGGTGCCCGCGAGGGGGCGCACCAGATCGGCGTCCTCCTCGTCCCGCGGCTTCGCCAGGAGCTGCGAGGGGAAGAGCACGACCACCCCCGTCCCGCCGCGCGAGGAGGGCCGGAAGCTCACGCTCATCCCGTACTTGGCGGCCAGCCGCCCCACCACCGTCAGCCCGAGGCGGGTGCCCTGGAGGTGCGCCAGGTCGGTGACCCGGCCCGACACGGCCTCCTCGGCCCGGCGCAGTGCCGCGCCCGCCATCTTCAGGCCGCTGTCCTCGATGGTGACCACGATCCCGGCAGTGCGCTCCTCCACGTAGACGTGCACCTCGTCGACGGGGGGCGAGAAGGTGGTCGCGTTGTCCATCAGTTCGGCGAGCAGGTGCATCACGCCCTCGGCGGCGAAGCCGACGACCGCGGCGGTGCTGGAGGAGTGCAGCCGCACCCGCTGGTAGGAGGCGATCCGGCCGACCGCGCCGCGCAGGATGCTCTCCATCGGGATCGGCCTGTTCCAGGCGCGGCTCGCCCGGCCGCCCATCAGCAGGGCGAGCCGGTCGGTCAGCAGGCCGAGCTGGGCGGTGTTGTGGTCCAGCCGCAGCAGGTCCCCGAAGACCTCCTCGCCGTAACGGTCCTGCATCTCGCGCAGGTCGGCGAGCATGGAGACCGCCTTGGCCTGGACGCGGCTGAGGGCCTTGGCGCTCGCCTCCTGCGCGGCGGCGGCACGGCGCTCGCCGGTCGCCAGGTCCCGCACCACCGAGTCGGCGAGCACCCGCAGCCGCGGGTCGGCGGGGAGTTCGAGTTCCCCGAGCACCGTCTCGGCCGACGCGCCCCGGCGCAGATGCGCGACGGCCGAGGGCAGCGTGACCGCGGTGAGCCGGTCCACCCCGTCGGCGGCCAGCGCCAACTGGCGCACCGCCCGGGCGGCGTTGGCCGCCGATCCCCGCGCGCGCTGCTCGCTGGCGCCCGTCTCCACGCCGAAGGCGTGCAGCACACGCCGCAGTTGCGGGTCCTTGGGCGGGGTCGCGGTGGCGAGCGCGTCGTCGGGCGCCTCACCGTCCCGCAGCCGCTTGACCAGCGACGGCAGCGTGACGTTCACCAGATGGGAGGCGTCGGCCGTCAGCCCGTCCGCGCGTGAGCGGAGCGTGCGCAGCTCGGCGCCGGCGGCGTCGGCGGCGGCCCGTTCGCGGCGTACCGCCAGCGTCGCGGCGACCGCGGCGGCGGCCAGGAGCAGCCAGGCGGCACCGGCGGTGGCCGAGACCCAGGGGCCGGCCCCGTCCGGCGCGGCGAGGCTCACGGCGACGCCCGCGACGGCGGCCGAGGCCAGGGCGGCGGAGGGCGCCGCGACGGGCAGCGGCCGATGCGCACGGCCTCTGCGGGGCTGGGATGAGGCTGAGACTGACATTCCGCGATCCCTCGCTGCTCGAGTGCGGCACGTGCACGAAGTGGAGGGCGGCCGATCGGCGCACAGCGGCCGTCCGCATGTCACGGACCCCACCGCGATGGGGAGTTGACGCGATCACCGGTAGTGATCACCCGTGTTCATGCGGTGCTCATGCTAGTCACGGGCGTCACAGGCGACGCCCGAAGCACGGGCACTGTCCACAGAACGGTGGAGTTGCGCCCGAAGTCGCGCGCGGGGGCGCGCGGACGTGATAGGTGCGCGCCCCGCCGGGCGCCGCCCGCAGGGGCGGGCCGGCCCCGGCGGGCGGCGCGCGCGGGCACCGGCCGCAGCGGTTCGCGGGCACCCGCCGGAGGAGTTCGCGGGCACCCGCCGGAGGGGTTCGCGGGCACCGGCCGGAGGGGTTCGCGGGCACCGGCCGGCGGGGTGAGCTGGGGTGAACGTCACAGGCCTGCCCGCCGGTCCGCCGGGCGGCGGCCGACTACCGTGAGCGGGTGCCCACGAACCGCGACACCCCGGCCAGCTTCGGCGCCTGGCGCCGCCGCGTCCTCGCGCGCGCCGTCCACCGCGGGTGGCGGTGGGTGCAGGAGGCCGGTTCCGTCACCGCCGAGCATCCCGGGCGGCTCCGCTTCCGGCGGCTCGGCCACGGCACCCGGCTGGCCTTCCCGCAGGGGACCGTCTTCGGCGAGCCGTGGATCGAGCTCGGCTCCCACTGCATCATCGCGGAGCAGGTGACGCTCACGGCCGGCATGATGCCCGGGCTCGACCTCGGGCCCGACCCGATCCTGACCCTGGGCGACGGCGTGGTGCTCGGGCGCGGCAGCCATGTCATCGCCGACACCCGGGTGACCATCGGCTCGGACACCTACTGCGGGCCGTACGTCTACATCACGTCCACGAACCACAGTTACGACGACCCGGGGCAGCCGGTCGGCAAGCAGTGGCCGCGCGCCGAGCCGGTCGAGATCGGGCCCGGCTGCTGGCTCGGCACCGGCGCGGTGATCCTCCCCGGGGCGCGGCTCGGCCGCAACGTGGTGGTCGCCGCCGGCGCGGTCGTCCGCGGCGAGGTCCCCGACCACGCGGTGGTCGCCGGGGCGCCCGCCCGTGTGGTGCGCAGCTGGGACCCGGTCGACGGCTGGCGCCCGCCGCTGCGCACACCGGCCCCCGTGCCGATCCCCGAGGGCGTGACGCCCGAGCAGCTCCTGGCGCTCGCGGACCTGGACGAGGTCTGACGCACCACGCGCCCGGGCCGCCGTGCCCAGGGAGGCCCCGGCCGCCGTGCCCGAGCGGCGGCGCGCACCCGGGCCGGAGCACCCGGGCCCGACGCTGTTAGCGTGCGCCGCATGCGCGCACCCATCGGAGCCTTCGACGACGCCACGCCCGCCCCCGACCGCCTCGACCTGCTGATCGAGCCGGTCGCCGCGGCGGTCCGCGACTGGCACGGCGACGTCCCCGCCGAGGACCTGCTCCACGTCGACACCGACCCGGCGATCGCCGACACGGCCGTCTTCACCGAGCACTACGGACGCGACCTGCTGGACGTGTCGGCGAACTGCGTGATCGTGGCGGGCAAGCGCGCGGGCGAGACCACGACGGCCGCCTGCCTCGTGCTCTCCCGCACCCGCGTCGACGTCAACGGCGCCGTCCGCCGCCACCTCGGGGCGCGCAAGGCCTCGTTCGCGTCCATGGAGGCCGCCACCGGCGGGACGGGCATGGAGTACGGCGGGATCACCCCCATCGGGCTCCCCGCCGGCTGGCCGCTGCTGGTCGACGCGGCGGTCGCCGCCACGGAGTGGGTGCTGATCGGCAGCGGCCGCAGGCGCGGCAAGCTGATCGTGCCCGGCCGGACCTTCGAAGGGCTGCCGGGCGCGGTGGTCGTCGAGGGCCTGGGCGTCTGACGCCCGGGCCCGCCGGGTCAGCCCAGCCGCGGGATCTCGATTGCCGGGCAGCGGTCCATCACCATGTCGAGACCGGCCTCCCGGGTACGGGCGTACGCCTCCGGGTCGACCACGCCGAGCTGGAACCACACGGCCTTCGCACCGGCCGCGACCGCCTCGTCGGCGACCTGCCCGGCGAGGTCGGAGTTCACGAACACGTCCACCACGTCGACGGGGAACGGGATGTCGGCGAGCGAGGCGTAGCCCTGCTCGCCGTGCACCGTCGCGGCCTTCGGATGCACCGGCACCACCCGCTTGCCGAAGCGCTGGAGGATCTGCGCGACGCCGTACGCGGCGCGCGACCGGTTGTCCGACAGGCCCACCACCGCCCAGGTGTCGCCCGTGGTGGTGAGGATGCGGCGGATCGTCTCGTCGTCTGCGTACATGCCCGGCACAACCGGGCTCCGGCGCCCGGCATTCCCCTGTGGCCGGAGCGCGCCGGAGCGCCGCATAGGGTGGCGGGATGCAGGACCAGTACCGGACGGTCGCCCGCGAGGGCGTCCACGAGACCGAGATCAACCGCTCGCGCTTCCTCTGCTCGCTCGCGCCCGCGGCCACCGAGGAGGAGGCCCAGGCGTTCGTCGCCCGCGTCCGCGCGCAGCACCCCGCCGCCACCCACAACTGCTTCGCCTACGTGGTCGGAGCGGACGCCTCCGTGCAGCGGGCGAGCGACGACGGCGAGCCCGGCGGCACGGCCGGGGTGCCCATGCTCCAGATGCTCCTGCGGCGCGAGGTCCGCTACACGGCGGCGGTCGTCACCCGGTACTACGGCGGGGTCAAGCTCGGCGCGGGCGGACTGATCCGCGCCTACGGAGGCGTGGTCGGCGAGGCGCTGGACACCCTCGGCACCGTGGTCCGCACCCGGTTCCGGATCGTCCGGGTCACCGTCGACCACCAGCGCGCCGGCAAGGTGGAGAACGACCTGCGGGCCACCGGCCGCGACGTGCGCGGCGTCACCTACGCCGGCCGGGTCACCATCGAGGTCGGCCTGCCCGACGCCGAGGTGGACGCCCTCCGCGCCCACCTCGCCGACGTCACCGCGGGCACGGCGGTGGTGGAACTCGGCGGCGAGGCGTACGGCGATGCCTGAGACGCCCGATCCCGCCCGCGGTGTCCGACCCCGCGGATACGCTCACCGATCATGAGACTCCTGCACACGTCGGACTGGCACCTGGGGCGCTCGCTGCACCGGGTGAGCATGCTCGACGCCCAGGCCGCCTTCCTCGACCACCTGGTGGCCGCCGTCCACGAGCACGAGGCCGACGCCGTCCTCGTAGCCGGTGACGTGTACGACCGCGCCGTGCCGCCGCTCGCCGCCGTCGAGCTGTTCGACCGCGCGCTCCACCGGCTCGCGGCCGCCGGGGTCCCGACGGTGATGATCTCCGGGAACCACGACTCCGCCCGCCGCCTCGGCGTCGGCTCCGGCCTGATCGAGCGGGCCGGCATCCATCTGCGCACCGACCCGGCCGGCTGCGCCACCCCCGTGCTGCTCTCCGACGAACACGGCCCCGTCGCCTGCTACGGCCTGCCCTATCTCGAACCGGCCCTGGTCAGGGAGCGCCTCGGTGCCGAGCGCACCGCCCACGAGGCGGTGCTCGCCGCCGCGATGGAGCGGGTGCGGGAGGACCTCGCCGGCCGGGCGCCCGGCACCCGCTCCGTCGTCCTCGCCCACGCCTTCGTCGCCGGCGGCGAGGAGAGCGACAGCGAACGGGACATCACCGTCGGCGGGGTCGCCGCCGTCCCGGCCGGGGTCTTCCACGGCGTCGACTACGTCGCCCTCGGCCACCTCCACGGCGCCCAGACCGTCACCGACCGGATCCGCTACTCCGGCTCCCCGCTCGCCTACTCGTTCTCCGAGGCGGCCCACCGCAAGACGATGTGGCTGATCGACCTGGACGCGCGGGGCGAGGTGACGGCCGAGCGGATCGACTGCCCGGTGCCCCGGCCGCTCGCCCGGCTCCACGGCACGCTCGGCGAACTGCTCGACGACCCGCGGCTCGCACGCCACGAGACGTCGTTCGTCGAGGCCACCCTCACCGACGCGGTGCGCCCCGCCGACCCGATGGCCCGGCTCGCCGCACGCTTCCCGCACACCCTCAGCCTCGTCTTCGCCCCGGAGCGCGCCCCCGAGGACGGCACCGCCTCCTACGCGCAGCGCCTCAGCGGGCGGTCCGACCAGCAGATCGCGGAGGACTTCGTGGCCCACGTCCGCGGCGGCAGCGGGCCCGACGGCGACGAACGGGCCGTGCTGCACGGCGCGTTCGACGACGTCCGGGTGGACGCCGGGGTGCGCGAGGTGGCCGGGTGAGGCTGCACCGGATGTCCGTCACGGCCTTCGGGCCGTTCGGCGCCACCCAGGAGATCGACTTCGACGCCCTCTCCAAGGCGGGCCTCTTCCTGCTCCACGGCCCCACCGGCGCGGGCAAGACCTCCGTGCTGGACGCCGTCTGCTTCGCCCTGTACGGCGCCGTCCCCGGCGCCCGCCAGAGCCCCGGCACCTCCCTGCGCAGCGACCACGCCGAGGTGCGCACCCCCACCGAGGTGACCCTCGAACTCACCCTCGGCGAGCGCCGGCTGGAGATCACCCGCCACCCCGCGCAGCCCCGCCCCAAGGCACGCGGCACCGGCTTCGTCACCGAACGGGCCCGCAGCAGGCTGCGCGAGTACGACTCCGCGACCGGGCAGTGGAAGGCCCTGAGCACCTCCCACCAGGAGATCGGCGAGGAGATCACCCAGCTCATCGGCATGAGCCGGGAGCAGTTCTGCCAGGTCGTCCTGCTGCCCCAGGGCGACTTCGCCCGCTTCCTGCGCGCCGACGCCGAGGCCCGCGGCCGGCTCCTCGGCCGGCTCTTCGACACCCGCCGCTTCGCCGCCGTGGAGGAGCGCCTCGCCGAACTGCGCCGCGGCGCGGAACAGCAGGTGCGCACCGGCGACGAGCGGCTGCTCGCCGTCGCCCACCGGATGGAACAGGCCGCGGCGGGCTCCGCGGGCGACTGGCCCGCCCCCGACCGGCAGCCGGGCGACCCCGGACTGGCCGGTGCCGTCCTCCAGTGGGCCGCCGTGGCCCGGGCCGGCGCCCGCGAGGAACGGGACGTCGCCGAGGCGCGCGCCGATGCGGCCGGGGAGCGGCACACCGCCGCCCGCCACGCCCTCGACGCCGCACGCGAACGCGCCCGCCTCCAGCAGCGGTACGCCGAGACCCGGCGGCGCGCCGACGCCCTGGAGGAGGCACGCCCCCGCCACGACGCCCTCGCCGCCGAGACGGACCGGGCCCGCCGCGCGGACCGGGTGCTGCCCGCCCTCCGCCTGCGCGACGAGGCCGCACGCGCCCACCGGGCCGCCCTCACCGGCCGTGAACGGTCCCGCGCGGGGCTGCCCGACGACCTGGCCGGCGCGGACGCCGAGCGGCTCACCGCCCGGGAGCACGCCCTGCGCGGCGAACTGGGCGCCCTGGAGTCCGCCCGCAGGGCGGAGCGGCGCAGCGCCGAGATCACCCGCGAGCGCGCCGAGACCGACCGCCAGGCCCGTGCCGACGAGGACGCCCTGCACGAGGCGTCGGCCTGGCTTGACGGCTGGGAGGCCCGGCGCGGCCGCCACACCGCGCGCATCACCGCCGCGCAGGAGGCGGCCACCCGGGCCGAGCACCTCGCCGGCCGTCTGGCGCCCGCCCGCGACCGCCTCGCCGCCGCCTGCGAGCGCGACGAACTCGCCGCCCGCGCCGAGCGCGCCGAGGCGAGGCTGCGCACCGCGCACACCGGCGTCAACGAGGCGCGGGCGCACTGGCTCGACCTGAAGGAACGCCGGCTGCGCGGCATCGCCGCCGAGATCGCCTCGGCCCTGGAGCCCGGCGCGCCCTGCGCCGTCTGCGGCTCGGCCGAACACCCGGCCCCCGCCCGCGCGGAGGCCGGCCATGTGGACCGCGCCGCCGAGGAGGCGGCCTACGAGGCGAGCGTCCGGGCCGAACAGACCCGCGCGGCCGCCGAACGCGAACTGGCCGTCACCCGCGAGTCCCACACCACGGCCGCCCTCCGCGCCCGCGCACCCGTCCCGTCGGGTGCCGCACCCGGCCCGGCGGCGCCGGACGGCGACGACACCAAGGCCCGCCTCGCGCCCGCGACGGCGGCCCGCTCCGCGTCCGGCGGGTCGGGGATCCCGCACGCCTTGGGCGAGGCGGACGCCGGGCGGATGTCCGGGCAGGACGGCATGGTGCGGGGCCGGGGTGCCTCCGGCGGGGCGGAGGGCGATCGCGCGCCCGCGACGGCGGCCCGCTCCGCGTGCGGCGCGTCGGCGGTCCCGCACGCCTTGGGCGAGGCGGACGCCGGGCGGATGTCCGGGCAGGACGGCATGGTGCGGGACCGGGGTGCCTCCGGCGGGGCGGAGGGCGATCGCGCGCCCGCGACGGCGGCCCGCTCCGCGTCCGGCGCGTCGGCGGTCCCGCACGCCTTCGGCGAGGCGGACGCCGGGCAGGATCCCGGGGCCGCCGAGGCGGCGCCGGACGGCACGGAGGCCCGCCTCGCGCCTGCGGCGGATGCACCCGACGGCGGCGGGGACGGGGTGGCGCGTTCGCGGGTGGTTGCGGGGGAGGGGCGGGAGCGTGCCGGGGTGCCCGGGCCGCGGGAGGGGGACGTGGATCCCGCCGTGGACGATCTGCGGGCCGCGGTCGCCGAGCTGGAGCGCCGGCACGCCGAGGCGCACCGCACCGCCGCCGGGATGCACGACGCGCGGGAGGCGCTGGAGCGGGGCGAGCGGGAGCACCGGGAGCGGCTGGAGGCCCGCAGGGCCGCCGAGCGGTCGATCGCCGCGCGCCTCTCGCGCCGTGAGGCGATCGACCAGGAGCAGGCCGCCATCGAGGACGAGCTCGCCCGGGCGCGCGGCGGGGCCGCGAGCGTCGCCGACCACGCAGCGCGGCTGGAGCGCCGCATCGGCCTGCTCGCCGCGGCGGCCGAGGCCCTGCGGCAGCTCGGCACGGCGGAGCAGCGGCTGGCGGAAGCCGGGGAACGGCTCGCCGACGCGGCCCGCGACGCCGGTTTCGCGACCGTCGACGACGCCGCGGACGCCGTCCTCGACGAGCGTGCGCGGCGCGAGGCCGAGGCGGGCGTCGAGTCGTGGCGCACCGAGGCCGCGGCCGTCGCCGAGCGGCTGGCCGAGGACGACGCCCGCGCGGCCGCCGGTCTGCCCGCGGCCGCGCCGGAGGCCGCCGCGGCCCTCGCGGCGGCCGCCGAACGCGAGTCGCGCGAGGCCGCTGCCGCGCTCGCCGCCGCCCGGGAGCGCTGCGCGGCGCTGGACCGCCTCTCGGCGGGGGCGGCGGAGGAGGTCCGCGGGCTCGGCCCGCTGCGCGAGCGCTACGACCGGGTGGCGCGGCTGGCCGGCCTCACGGCCGGCACCTCGGCCGACAACGAACGCAAGATGCGCCTGGAGTCCTACGTCCTGGCGGCCCGGCTGGAACAGGTCGCCGCGGCCGCCACCGTGCGCCTCCAGCGGATGTCGTCCGGGCGGTACACCCTGGTCCACTCCGACGCCCGCGCCGGCGGACGGCGGGCCGGACTCGGGCTGCACGTGGTGGACGCCTGGACGGGCCGGGAGCGCGACACCGCCACCCTCTCCGGCGGGGAGACCTTCTTCGCCTCACTGGCGCTCGCCCTCGGCCTCGCGGACGTGGTGACCGACGAGGCGGGCGGCACCCGGCTCGACACCCTCTTCGTCGACGAGGGCTTCGGCAGCCTCGACGAGCAGACCCTCGACGAGGTGCTCGACGTCCTGGACTCGCTGCGCGAACGCGACCGGAGCGTGGGGATCGTCAGCCATGTCGGCGACCTGCGCCGCCGGATCCCCGTCCAGCTCGAAGTGGTCAAGGACCGGTCCGGGTCGGCCGTCCGGCTGCGGACGGGGGACGTGCTCGCCGACTGACCGCCCGGCCCCGCCCGTCGGCCCCGCCCGGGGAACCCGCCCAGGCCCCCGGTCCGTTCCCGGGCGGGAGCGGCCGCCCCCGATCGGCGGGCGGGCTCAGCGGCTGATCGCGCGGCTCGGCAGCGGGGAGGAGTACACCACGCTGGTGGTCACCGAACCGAGGCCGCCGATCTTGCCGGACACCTCCTCCAGGTGCCGCATCGAGCGGGCGGTGACCTTCAGCACGAAGCAGTCGTCGCCCGTGACATGGTGCGCCTCCACGATCTCCGGCGTGGTGTCCAGCAGGTCGTGGAACGGCTTGTAGTTGCCCGTCGGATACCGCAGCCGCACCAGGGCCATGATCGGCAGACCGAGCCGCTCGGGATCCACGACGGCCGTGTACCCCTTGATCACCCCGGCCTCCTCCAGCCGGCGCACCCGCTCGGTGACGGCGCTCGCCGACATCGAGACCTCCTTGGCGAGCTCGGTGAAGCTCGCCCTGCCCTGGGCCTGCAGTGCCCCGAGAATGCGCCAGTCGGTGGCGTCCGGTGAATATCCGCTCATGGGGCAGGGATAGCAGGGATTTCCCCGGCGGATCAAGCCGGACCCCGGGGAAACTCTCTTCAGCGGTCGGGCGGGCGGCCATAGATTTCAGGTCATGAACAGCACCCGGAACACCGCCGCCGCGACCGTCGCCCCCAACCCCGTCCTGCGCGTCCCGCCCGCCTCGCCCGCCGCCGCGGCGGCGTACTTCGGGGCGAGTCTCGCCTTCCACGCCGATGTCTCCGACGTGGCCGCCGCCCTCGCCTCGGGCGGCGACCCCGGCTTCGTCGTGGTCGACTCCCGTTCCACCGAGTCCTGGGACCAGGGGCACGTCCCCGGGGCGGTCCACCTGCCGACGGCGCTCGTTCCCGAACAGGCGGAGCACCTGCTGGACCGGTCGGTGCCGGTGGTCACCTACTGCTGGGGCCCGGGCTGCAACGGGGCGACCCGGTCCGCCCTCGCCCTCGCCGAACTCGGCTTCCAGGTCAAGGAGATGCTGGGCGGCTTCGAGTACTGGGCGCGCGAGGGCTTCGCCTACGAGACCTGGGAGGGCACCCGCACCCGCGAGGCCGACCCGCTGACGGCACCCGTCGACGGGGACTGCGGCTGCTGACCGGCGGCCTGCGCACACCGGGAGCCCGGCACCCGCACCGAGCCCCGGCACCCCGGCACCGGGAGCCCGGCACCCCGGCATCCGCACCGAGCCGCGGCTCCCGGGCACCGGACCCCGGCACGTCTGCACCCGCACCGGGCCCCGGTGCTCCCGTGCCGGGAGCGCGCAGCCCGGGCCCGGGCGCGTCCGTCCGGCACGGGACGGACGCACCCGGGGCGCCGCGCCGTCACAGCCGGGACAGCTCCTCGACCAGGTCGTCCAGACCCAGCGGCCCCTGCGACAGCGCCGCCATGTGCCACGCCTTGGCGTCGAAGGAGTCGCCGTGGGCGCGGCGGGCGTTCTCCCGGCCCAGCAGCCAGGCCCGCTCGCCCAGCTTGTAGCCGATGGCCTGTGCCGGCATCGACAGATAGCGGGTCAGCTCGCTCTCCACGAAGTCCGCGGGGCGGCCGCTGTGGCTGCCGAAGAACTCCTGCGCCAGCTCCGGAGTCCACCTCTCCCCGGGGTGGAACGGCGAGTCGGCGGGGATCTCCAGCTCCAGGTGCATGCCGATGTCGATGATGACGCGGCAGGCGCGCATCATCTGCGCGTCCAGGTAGCCGAGCCTGCGCTCCGCGTCGGGGAGGAAGCCGAGTTCGTCCATGAGCCGCTCCGCGTACAGGGCCCAGCCCTCGCTGTTGGCGCTCACCGAGCCCACGGTGGCCTGGTAGCGGGAGAGCCGGTCGGCGACGTGCACCCACTGCGCGAGCTGGAGGTGATGGCCGGGCACGCCCTCGTGGTACCAGGTCGACACCAGGTCGTACACCGGGAAGCGGGTCTCGCCCATGGTCGGCAGCCACGTTCTGCCGGGACGCGAGAAGTCCTCCGAGGGGCTGGTGTAGTACGGGGCCGCCGCGCCGCCGGGCGGGGCGATGCAGGACTCCACCTTCCGCACCCGCTCGTCGAGTTCGAAGTGGGTGCCGTCCAGCGCGTCCATCGCCTCGTCCATCAGGCGCTGGAGCCAGGCCCGCACCTCGTCGACGCCCTCGATGTGCGTCCCGTGCACGTCGAGATGGGCCAGTGCCTCCCAGGGGCCGGCGCCGGGCAGGATCCGCTCGGCCTCTGTCCGCATCTCGGCCAGCAGCCGGTGGTACTCGGACCAGCCGTACGCGTACGCCTCGTCCAGGTCGAGGTCCGTGCCGTTGAAGAAGCGCGACCAGCGGGCGTAGCGTTCCCGGCCCACCGTGTCCGGCGCGCCCTCGATCGCGGGCGCGTACACGTCGCGCACCCAGTCGCGCAGCGCCACCAGCGCCTGCGTCGCGGTGCGGGCGGCCACGTCCAGCTCGACCCGCAGCGCGGCGGGCCCGTCGGCCACGAAGTCCTCGAACCAGCTCTGCCGGCCGCCGATCCACTCCGTCATCTGCCCGACGAAGGTCGCCGTCGCCCGGGGGCCGCCGTACAGCTTCCGTTCGAGGCCGAGGGCGAGCGAGGCCCGGTACCCCTCCAGCGCCTGGGGCACCGCCCGCAGCCGCTCGGCCACGGCCGACCAGTCCCCGTCCGTCGCGGTCGGCATCAGGGTGAACGCCTGGCGGACGGAGTGGGCGGGCGAGCGCAGGTTGCTGACCGTCCGCAGCCACTCGTCCGCCTCGCGGACGGCGAGCTGGGCGGTGAGCCGCTCGCGCAGGAGCCGGGCGCAGCGGCGCTCGGCGTCGGTGTCGGCGCCGGGGTGCGTCTCGGCCTCGCCGAGCAGGGCGAGGGTCCTGCGGGCGAGGGCGGCGAACTCCTCCTGGCCCTCGGGCGAGTAGTCGGGGAGCAGGCGGTTGCTCTCCTCGACCCCCAGGTAGGTCCCGGTGATCGGGTCGAGCTCGACGAGTGCGTCGACGTAGGCGTCGGCGACCTGGCGCGGCAGTGCGCTGCTGGAAGCTGGCATGGGCTCATCCTGGTACGCGAAGGGCCTCCGCGTCATCATCATCCGCTGTCGGACACCTGACGGCCGGTGGCCGGCGGCAGCAGCGGACCGCACTCCCACTGCTGGAAGATCAGCCGGGTCTCGACCCGGGCGACCTCTCGCTGCGAGGTGAACTCGTCCAGTACCAGGCGCTGGAGATCGGCCATGTCGGTCACCGCGACGTGCACCAGGTAGTCGTCCGGTCCGGTCAGATGGAACAGCGCGAGCGACTCGGGCAGCGCCCTGATGCGTTCGACGAAGGGGCCGATCAGTTCGCGCCGGTGCGGGCGCACCTGCACCATCAGCAGCGCCTGGAGGCCGCGGCCGAGCCGGGCGGGGTCGAGGGCGAGCCGGTGACCGGTGATCACGCCGGACCGGCGCAAGCGCGCGACCCGGTCCAGGCAGGTGGACGGTGCCACGCCGACCTCCGCCGCGAGCTCGCGGTAGGTCGTCCGGGCGTCGTTCTGCAGGAGGCGGAGGATATGCAGATCCACCGGATCAAGTGCGACGGATTCGGCCATGCGGCGAACGTAGCACGGTGGACCCTCGCTACCTTCCGGTAGATGTTCACAGTGCGGCCATGGAGAACGCAGCTTCGGCCGTACCCGGATCCAGGGCGCTGGCCACCGACGCCGTGCACGCAGGACGCGAAGACCTCGCGGAACTGGGCCTGCACGCCCCGCCGCTCGACTTTTCCACCACCTACCCCTCGTACGACGCCGCCGAAGAGGCCGCCCGGATCGACGAGTTCGCCCGGACCGGCGCACGGCTGGAGGGCCCGCCGGTGTACGCCCGGCTGGACAACCCGACCACCGCCCGCTTCGAGACCGCCCTCGCCACCCTGGAGGGCACCGAGGCCGCGGTGGCCTTCGCCAGCGGGATGGCGGCCCTGACCGCCGTCCTGCTGGCGCGGGCGAGCACCGGCCTGCGGCACGTCGTGGCCGTCCGGCCGTTGTACGGCTGCAGCGACCATCTGCTGAACGCGGGGCTGCTCGGCACCGAGGTCACCTGGACCGACCCGGCCGGCATCGCCGACGCGCTGCGTCCCGACACGGGCCTCGTCATGGTGGAGACGCCGGCCAACCCCACCCTCGCCGAGGTGGACCTGCGGGCCGTGCGCCACGCCTGCGGCTCCGTGCCGCTGCTCGTCGACAACACCTTCGCCACCCCCGTGCTCCAGCGGCCCGCCGAGCACGGCGCCCGGCTGGTGCTGCACAGCGCCACCAAGTACCTCGGCGGCCACGGCGACGTGATGGGCGGAGTGGTGGCCTGCGACGAGGAGTTCGCGCGCACCCTGCGCCAGGTGCGCTTCGCGACCGGCGGGGTGCTGCACCCGCTGGCCGGCTACCTCCTGCTGCGCGGTCTGTCCACGCTCCCCGTGCGGGTGCGGGCGGCGTCCACCACCGCGGCCGACCTGGCGTGCCGGCTGGCCGCCGATCCGCGGATCGCCCGGGTGCACTATCCGTCGATCGGCGGGGCGATGGTCGCCTTCGAGACGTACGGCGACCCGCACGCGGTGATCGCCGGGGTCCGGCTGATCACGCCCGCGGTCAGCCTCGGCAGCGTCGACACGCTCATCCAGCACCCGGCGTCCATCAGCCACCGCATCGTGGCGGAGGGGGACCGGCGCTCGGCCGGGGTGAGCGACCGGCTGCTGCGGATGTCGGTGGGCCTGGAGGACGTCGAGGACCTCTGGCGGGACCTGACCCAGGCCCTCGGCGGGGGCCCGCGCCGGGCCGCCGCCCCGCCGGTGACCGCGGTGCTCGCACCCTGACGCGGACGCGGACGCAGACGCAGACGCGGAGGCAGACGCGGAGGCAGAAGCAGGCGCGCCGCCCGCCCGCCGGAGCGGGAGGGCGGCGCGGGGACACCTCGGGCGCCCGGGCTCGCGCCCGGCGCCGCGCCCCGGCCTCGATCAGCGCTCGGCCTGCTCGAAGCGGGAGGCGGGGCGGCGCTCGGGTGACGTGTCCAGCCGGGCCGTGACCACCAGCGTCCCCTCCTCGATCTGGTAGTCCAGCGGCAGGCCGAGCCCGCGCATCGCCGCGACCATGCCCGTGTTGGACGACTGGGTCACCGCGTAGACGCTGTCGCAGCCCGCCTCCCCGGCGAGCGCGACCAGGCGGCGCAGGAGTTCCGAACCGATGCCGCGGCGCTGCCAGTCGTCCTCGACCAGCAGGGCGACCTCGGTCTCGTCGCCGTCCCAGAGCAGGTGACCGAGGGCGACCAGGCGGCCCGAGGCGGTCTGCACGGCGAGGGTGCGTCCGTAGCGCGGGCTCAGCAGGTGGTTCAGATAGCGGTCCGCGTCGCCGACGGGCCCGTGGTAGCGCAGCGACAGCGTGCGGTCGGAGCAGCGCTCGTGCATGGCGACCGCCTGGGCGACGTCGTCCTGGTCGGCGCGGCGGACGGTGATCGCGGGGCCCTCGGGGAGGGTGAGGACGTCCCGGCTGCGGGGGACGCGCGGCCCGAGCCGGGCGTCCAGCTCCACCAGCGCCCGCGCCCGGGCGAACTCGGTGGGGGTGAACGGGAGATACGGCCGCTCGACGGTGATCGTGCCGCCGTTCGGGTCGCGCAGCCGCATCACGGTCTCCTCCAGTACCCCCTCCACCGGGGGCACCGGGCCGTTGGAGCGGCCGCCGAGGGTCTGCGCGGGGCGCGAGCGGATCGTGCAGCGGCCGAGGAGCTGCCGCAGGGCGAGCGGGAGTTCGGCGGCGTCGAGGGCGGTGCGGGTGGCGAGGCCGAGCACCCGGGTCGGGGTGTCGACCAGGTCGTGGGCGTCGGCGCGCTCGGTCCACGTGCTGCTGCCGCCGGCGGCGGCGACCTCGCGGGCGAGCCGCTGCGCGTCGAGGCCGGCCGGGGCGCGCAGCAGGAACTCGTCGACTGTGCCGTCGGCCAGCGGGTGGGTCTGGAGCGTCAGGATGTCCACGTCGAGAGCGGCCAGGGCCGAGCAGAGGGCGGCCAGGCTGCCCGGGGTGTCCTCGACGGTCGTCCGCATCCGCCACAGGACCGTCTCCCGCGGCGCCCCGTCGCCGGCCTCCGCGCCGGCGGCCCGTTCCGGGGGAGGGGCGTGGCTGTGGCGGCGTGCCCACCATGTGTGGAACGCGGCCGTGGCGACCAGCGTCGCGGCGGCGACGACGAGCAGCACCGGGCCGTCGGGGCCGTGCACCACGAGTTTGGCGACGGCGTCGGCGACCACCACGGCCGTGAACATGGCGGCCAGTTCGACGAGGTCGCGCCGCCAGTGGTGCGGGCGGCGGACACTCTTCGCAGAAGTCACATCAGTCATGCCCTCACTGTGACCGAACGGTGTTGCGTGATCACGAACGCTTTGTGACTGATGGGTTAAGTGCGCATCAGGGCCGATATCGGCTGGTTTTGACCGTTTTTGGCGCGGAGTGTTCGGCTCCCGGGCCGCGGACCGGTCACCCGGACCACGGCCCCGTGCCGGGCCCCGCCGCGGGCGGCGTCCTACTGGCCCACGCGGCCGGGCTGCAGCGTCCGGCTGAAGAGTACCGTGTCGCCCTCGGCGCGCAGCCGGACGGTCAACTCCCCGCTCCCGCCGTCGATGTCGACCTCGCCGAAGTACTGCGGCGACTCCATCGGCGAGACGTTCGCCCGCTGCGGCGCCCGGACGAACACCCGGTCCGGGCCGAAGGTGCCGTCCAGGGCGTTCGCCGGGAAGCCGCCCGCCGCCAGCGGACCCGAGACGAACTCCCAGAACGGCGCGAAGTCCTTGAAGGCGGCCCGCTCCGGCGCGTAGTGCTGCGCGGAGGTGTAGTGGACGTCCGCCGTCAGCCACACCGTGCCGGTGATCCGCCGGTGCTTGATGTACCGCAGCAGGTCGGCGATCTGGAGCTCGCGGCCCAGCGGGGCCCCCGGGTCCCCCTGCGCCACGGCCTCGAAGTCGGTGGCGCCGTCCGGGACCACCAGGCCGAGCGGCATGTCGGAGGCGATCACCTTCCACACCGCCCGCGAGCGGGACAGCTCCCGCTTGAGCCAGGCGAGCTGCTCCGCGCCGAGGATGCCCTCGGTGTCGTCCGCCTGCCGCCCCGGCGAGTTGGGGTTGCGGAAGGAGCGCATGTCGAGCACGAACACGTCCAGCAGGGGGCCGTGGCGGACCACCCGGTGGACCCGGCCGCCGGGCCTGCCGGGGGACAGCGTCCCGATCGGGACGTACTCGGCGAACGCGCGCGCCGACCGCCGGGCGAGCACGTCGACGTCCTTCTCGGTGTACCGGGCGTCGTCCAGGATCTGGCCGGGGTACCAGTTGTTGCGCACCTCGTGGTCGTCCCACTGCACGATCGCCGGCACCTGGGCGTTGAACCGGCGCACGTTCTCGTCCAGCAGGTTGTAGCGGAAGTTCCCGCGGTACTCGGCCAGCGTCTCGGCGACCTTGGACTTCTCCTCGGTCATCAGATTGCGCCACACCCGGCCGTCGGGCAGGGTCACGCTCGGCTGGAGCGGGCCGTCCGCGTACACGCTGTCGCCGCTGCACAGGAAGAAGTCCGGGTCGAGACGGCGCATCTCCTCGTACGCGCGGTAGCCGCCGATGTCCGGGTTGATGCCCCACCCCTGGCCGGCGATGTCGCCCGACCATACGAAGCGCACCCCCTGGCGCCGCCGCGCGGGTGCCGTGCGGAAGGTGCCCGTCACCGGCTCACCGGTGCGGCGGGGGTCGTCCGGGTCGGCGAGGGTGACCCGGTAGTGCACCTGCTCGCCCGGCGGCAGCCCGCGCAGCGCTGTGGTGCCGGTGAAGTCCGTGTCCGGCCCGAGGAGCGGTCCCCGCCAGGTGCGGGGACGGCGGAACGAGCCGGTGGCCGAGGTCTCCACGATCATCCGGGCCGGCCGGTCGGAGCGGACCCAGACCAGCCCGGACGTCGTGGTCACGTCGCCCGTCTGCACGCCCCACCCCGCCCGCGGGCGGCCGGAGAGCGCGAGCGCCGGGGCCGCCGCCGCGGCGGGCAGGGCGAGCGCGGCGGACGCGGCCGCCGTGCCGAGCAGGACGGAGCGCCGGGCCGGGGCCGGGCCGGGGACGTGGGACATCGTGGTGCCTCCATGCGGGGTGCCGACGGGGGAGCCCCGTCAGCCTGGTCCGCGGCGGAGGCGGGCACGCGAACCCCGGATGAACACGGAGAGCGGGATCGTGCCCGCGCTCAGCGGCTCCCGTCCAGCACCACCCGGGCCACCAGCGCCGGATCGTCGTTCATCGGCACATGACCGCACCCCGGCAGCCGCACCAGACGCGCCCCGGGGATCGTCCGCTTGGCCCGCACCCCCTGGCGCCGCAGCAGCAGCCTGTCCCGCTCGCCCCAGGCGATGGTGACGGGCACCTCCGGGACGTCCTCGGTGAACAGCACGCTCCCGCCCGCTGCGAGGGTGCGGTGGAAGCCGGTGGCCTCGCGCAGCGCGCGGGTCCCGGCGACCGCGTCCTCGGGCGAAAGCCGCCCGGGCCGGGCGTAGATGGAGCTCACCAGCACCGCCCGGCCCGCCGTCGTCCGCGACAGCCGCTCGATCACCGGCGGCGGCACCGAACGGGCCCCCAGCCGCATCGCGCGCAGCGTGGTGAACGCGTACCTCCGCTCGCCCTGCGACCAGAAGCCCGCGGGCGACAGCGCGGTGACGGAGCGGACGAGCCCCAGGCGCCCGAGCTCCAGCGCGAGCAGCCCGCCGAGCGAGTTGCCCGCGACATGGGGGCGTTCCACCCCGAGCTCCCGGCAGAACGCGTCGAGCGCCGCCGAGATGGTGGGCAGGTCGTACGGCAGCCCGTCCGGCAGCGGGCGCGAGGAGCCGAAGCCGGGCAGGTCGACGGCTATCACGTCGCGTTCGGCGGCGAGGATCTCCAGCACCGGCCGCCATGCCTGCCAGTGGTGGCCGATGCCGTGCAGCAGGAGCAGCGGCTCGCCGCCGCCGGCGCGCTCGTAGCCGAGGGTCAGCGGCCCGCTGCCCCGGGCCGTGCTGACGGAGAACGAGATCTCTTCGGCCATGTGCCTGCTGCTTCCTGGTCGCCGGGCGGTCCTCCGTAACAATTACCCGCCGGTAGCCCGCTGTTCAAGAGCCCGGCACGGTCCGTCGGATGTGCCGCGCGCCGCACCCCCGTCCGCTGGACACCGGGCGCCGTGTCGGCTGGGATGGCCGGGTGGCGACCGACACCGTGACCGACGTCTTCGAAGCGCACCGGCCCGTCCTGACGGGTGTCGCCTACCGCATGCTCGGCCGGGTCGCCGACGCCGAGGACGTGGTGCAGGAGGCGTGGCTGCGCTGGGCCGCCGCCGACCACGGGGACGTCCGCGAACCGCGCGGCTGGCTCGTCCGCGTCACCACCCGGCTCGCCGTCGACCGGCTCCGCCACATCGGCTCGCGCCGCGAGTCCTACGTCGGCCCCTGGCTCCCCGAGCCGATCGTCACCGACTTCGGCCCCGAGGTCCCCGACACCGCCGAACGCGCCGTGCTCGCCGACTCGGTGTCCCTCGCCGTGCTCGTCGTCCTGGAGACGCTCTCCCCGCTGGAGCGGGCCGTCTTCGTGCTCCGCGAGGCCTTCGGCTTCCCGTACGCCGAGATCGCGGCCACCCTGGAGAGGTCCGAGGCGGCGGTGCGCCAGCTCGCCGGCCGCGCGCGCCGGCACGTCGACGAGCGCAGGCACCGCTACGACGCCGACCCGGCCCAGTGCCGCGACCTGACCGAACGCTTCCTGGCCGCGGCCGCGGGCGGCGACCTGGCACAGCTGCTCTCCCTCCTGGCGCCCGACGTCACCCTGGTCGGCGACAGCGGCGGCAAGTCCAAGGCGCCGCTGCGCGTCCTGCACACCGCCGACAAGGTGGGCCGCTTCCTCCTCGCGGTGAGCCGGGAGCCGCTCGACGGGATGGAGGCGCGTCTCGTCGAGACCAACGGCGCGCCCGCGCTGCTCGTCCTCGTGGACGGACGCCCGGACAGCCTCTTCCAGGTGGCGGCCGTGGACGGGCGCATCGCCTGCGTCTACATCGTCCGCAACCCGGACAAGCTCGGGGCCCTGTCCGTGCCCACGGGGCCCTGACGCCCCGCCGGTTCGGTCCCGGCCGCCCCGCCCGCCCCGCCGCGAGACCCCGCGCCGCCCGCCCGGCGCGGGGTCCGCCGCGTTCCGACGCACCGGTGGCACCGGTGCGACAACCTCATGAACGCACCGCGACGCCGGACGGCTTCGCAGCGTGACGACCGCATGATTGGTCTTGACCAAGTGGGAGCCCGGTTCTATGGTCGCAGGGTTAGTGCAGGAACCTTTAATAAACAAGGGCGCGGAAAGCCGCCGGGGACACGGCGATTGCGGAGGACAGGGTGGGGACCACGCAGCTCGACACGGTGCCGGAGCCTAAGTACTGGCACCTCAAGAACGTCCTGGCCGAGGCACTCGACTCCGAGTTCACGGTCGGCGAGATCCTGCCCAACGAACGCGAGCTGGCCGCCCGTTTCGGTGTGGCCCGCGCCACGCTGCGCCAGGCACTGGAGCAGCTCGAACTCGAAGGCCGCCTCCAGCGCCGCCGCGGTGTCGGCACCACCGTCGCGCCCCCGCGCGTCGGCGTGGACGTCTCCGCCTCGCCCTACGACTGGCCGGGCATCGCCTCCGACGCCTGGCAGGCCACCGAGTGCACCCGCGCCGTGCCGCCCGCGGCCGTCGCCCGCCTCCTCGACAGCGAGGCCGGCGAGGAGACCCACGTCGTGCGCCGGGTGCGGATGGGCCACGGCCAGTCCGTCGCCGCCGAACTGCTCTACGTGCCGGCGTCCTCGGTGCCCGACCTCTCCGGGATAGACGCGCCCTCCGGCCCCGCGCTCGCCCGCAGCGTGCTGCGCGAACTCGCACGGCTCGACCTGGAGGGCCAGGACCGTGCCGTCGAACTCGGCTCGGCCGGCGCCGTCGACGCCAAGGAACTGGACCGGCTGCCCGGGGCGCCCGTCCTCGTCGTCACCACCCGCTACTTCTCCGGCGGACGCACCGCCGCCGTCTCGGCGGCGACCTACCGTGCCGACACTTGCCGGCTGACCTTCGGCGCCCACGGCGACCTGGAGATCAGCCACGACGACGACCGCCGCCGCGCCTCCTGACCGGACGCGGACCGACCCACCGGGCTTCCTCCGAGGGCCCGCCCCGCCCGGGGCGGGCCCTCGGCGCGTGTGCGGCACCGCTCAGCGGCGGGCCGTGGCCGTGCCCTCCACCGCGAACAACTGCTCCTCCACGTGGTCCAGGGCCACCCGCAGCGCCCCCGTGGCCACCGCGGCCTCGCCCAGCATCGACAGGGTCACCTGCGGCGGCCGCAGACAGTAGCGCGACAACTCGGTGCGCAGCGGCTCCAGTACGCCGTCGAGGCCGGCCGCCCAGCCGCCGATGACCACCAGCTCGGGATCGAGCGCCAGCACCAGGGCCGCCACATCGTGGACCAGCCGCTGGTTGTACCGGTCCACCGCCTCGCGGGCCTGCTCGTCGCCGCTCTTGGCCAGGGCGAACACCTCGGCCACCGCCTGCTCGTCGAGCGGGGGCAGCGGCTCGTCCGTCGTCGACAGCAGCGTCTCGGGGGTGACCTCGCGGCCCAGCAGGTGCAGCGCACCGATCTCCCCGGCCGCGCCCCCGAACCCGCGGTGCAGCCGGCCGCCGATGAGCGAGCCCGCTCCGGGGCTGAGCCCGGCGAGGACGAACACGATGTCGTCCGATTCCCGCGCGGCGCCCTTCCAGTGCTCGGCGACGGCCGCCGCGTTCGCGTCGTTCTCGACCAGCACCGGGCAGCGGAACGAGCGGCTCAGCCGCTCCCCGAGCGGCAGCCCGGTCCATCCCGGCAGGGCCGTCGACAGCCGCACGGTGCCGTCGGCCTCCACGATCCCCGGCGATCCGACGCCGACCGCCCGCAGACTGCTGCGGGCCACCCCGGTCCGGCGCAGCACGTCGGCGACCACGGACCGCACCCGCTCCAGCCGGTCGTCGGCGCTCGCCGTCTCCGACACCTCCCGGGAGCCCGCGCCGATGATCCGGCCGTCCAGCCCGGAGATCAGGACCGCGACACGGTGGGCGCCGATCTCGATGCCCAGCAGATGACCGGCCTCCGCACGGAAGCGGTAGCGGCGCGCGGGGCGGCCCTGACGGCGTGCCTCGCCCTCCTCGGGGACGCTCTCCACGACCAGTCCGGCCTCGACGAGTCCCTCGACCACGCCCTCGACCGTGGGGCGCGACAGGCCCGTGATCCGGGTCAGATCGGTCAGGGTGGGGGAGTTGGCGCCCCGCAGGGAATGGAGCACCACCGCGGAGTTGATACGCCGCAACAGGGAAGGATCTCCGCCGGTCAGCCGCCCCACTGTGTGTCCTCCCAGTTCGAGCGCGTCTTGGCCGGATCGTACTCGGTGCGCGGGGGGTGCGCGCAGCCGCCCCGGGCCGCCCCCGCGCCCGGCGCCGCGCCGCCCGCCCCGCACGGTGGCCGTGCGGTGCCTGACGGAGCGCCAACTGTCGTACCCGGCCGGTTTACTGGGGTCATGACCACCGCACGGCACCTCGCCGAGATCGACCTGCTGCGCGGCCGGGCCTTCCCGGACGTGCCCGGCCCGTCGCGGTCCGGGACCGCGGGCCCCGGGTACCACCTCGCCCGGCTCCCGGCCGGCGGCGACGGGGACACCGCGCGGTGCCCGGCGCCCGGCGGGGGCGAGGCGCAGTGCAGAGCGGAGTGCGAGGCGCTGGTGGCGGCGCTCACGGTGCGCTGGGGCGAGCCGGAGCACCTCGGCCTCTGGTCGGTGTCGGCGGCCGGGGCCGCGGGCCTGCCGGTGGCGCCGCCGTGGGAGGAGCTGAGCCACCGGGCCGGGGACGTCCGGCTGTGGCGTGTGGCCGGCCACTGGATAGCCGTCGGCGCCGCCCCCGCCGGGGAGGGCGCCTGGGAACTGCTGGTGGCCGTCACCGGGACCGACCCGCCCTGACCGCAGGACCGCAGGCCCGGTCCGCTCTGGGCGCCGCCATGTGCTGAGCGCTGTTCCGGCCCGGGCACCGTCCGGCCTGTGCGCCGTTCCGGCCCGAGCGCTGTTCCGGCCTGAGCGTGAGGGCCTGTACTGGCGGCCGGCCCGCCCGGGCGCGGACCGGGCCCGGGCGTCCCCGCGAGGGACCGCCCACCAGGCGGACCGCCCTCGCGGGGGACCGCCCTCGACGGGGCGCCTCGCCCCCGCAGCCGCCCGCCCCCGGGCGTCACCGCCGGCCGGGCTCCTCGGCGGCGGCCACGCGCAGTTCCGCGTAGGCCTCGGCCATCGTCGCCACCGTCCAGTGCGCGTTCAGCCCGCTCGGATTGGGCAGCACCCAGATCCGGGTGCCGCCGATGCGCCGTTCCTGCGGACCGGTCGCCGCGCCCCGCTCGCCGAAGGCCGTGCGGTAGGCGGTGATGCCGACGACCGCCAGCCAGCGGGGCCGCAGCCGCTCCACCTTCGCGGTGAGCAGCCGGCCGCCCTCCCGGTACTCCTCGGGGGTCAGTTCGTCGGCGCGTGCCGTCGCCCGGGCCACCACGTTGGTGATGCCGAGCCCGAGCGGGGGCAGCAGGCCCTGCTCCGCGGGCGTCAGCAGCCGGGGGGTGAAGCCGGACCGATGCAGCACGGGCCAGAACCGGTTGCCGGGGCGGGCGAAGTGGTGACCGGTCGCCGCCGTCGTCAGACCGGGGTTGATCCCGCAGAACAGCACCCGCAGGCCGTCCGCGACCACGTCCGGCACCAGACGGTCGCGGGCGGCCTCCAGCTCGGCCGGGGTGAACCTCGTCAGAGGATCGCTCCCGGCGTGTACCGCGCGGCCTCGGGGTGCTCCTTCACGATCTCCTCGACGCGGGAGAGCACCGCGGCGACCTGCCCGGCGGCGGCGCCGGTGAAGGACAGCTTGTCGGCCATCAGCTCGTCGAGCTGCGCCCGGTCCAGCGGGATCCGCTCGTCGGCGGCCAGCTTGCCGAGCAGCTCGTTGCGCTCCGCGCCCTGCTCGCGCATCGCCAGCGCGGACGCGACCGCGTGCTCCTTGATGGCCTCGTGCGCGACCTCGCGGCCGACACCGGCGCGCACCGCGCCCATCAGCACCTTGGTGGTCGCGAGGAAGGGCAGGTAGCGGTCGAGCTCCCGGGCGACGACCGCCGGGAACGCGCCGAACTCGTCGAGCACGGTCAGGAAGGTCTCCAGCAGGCCGTCCAGCGCGAAGAACGCGTCGGGGAGCGCCACGCGCCGCACCACCGAGCAGGAGACGTCGCCCTCGTTCCACTGGTCGCCCGCCAGCTCGCCGGTCATCGAGGCGTAGCCGCGCAGGATGACCATCAGGCCGTTGACCCGCTCGCAGGAGCGGGTGTTCATCTTGTGGGGCATCGCGGACGAGCCGACCTGGCCCGGCTTGAAGCCCTCGGTCACCAGCTCGTGGCCGGCCATCAGCCGGATCGTCTTCGCGACCGACGACGGCGCGGCGGCGAGCTGCACCAGCGCGGAGACGACGTCGTAGTCGAGCGAGCGCGGGTAGACCTGGCCCACCGAGGTGAAGGCCTGCGCGAAGCCGAGGTGGCCCGCGATCCGCCGCTCCAGGTCGGCCAGCTTCGCGGCGTCGCCGCCGAGCAGGTCGAGCATGTCCTGCGCGGTGCCGACCGGGCCCTTGATCCCGCGCAGCGGGTACCGGCCGAGCAGGTCCTCCAGGCGGGCGTGGGCGACCAGCAGCTCGTCGGCGGCGGTGGCGAAACGCTTGCCGAGGGTGGTGGCCTGCGCGGCGACGTTGTGCGAGCGGCCGGCCATGACCAGCTCGGCGTACTCGCCCGACAGCCTGCCCAGGCGGGCCAGCACGGCCACCGTGCGGTCGCGCACCAGCTCCAGCGAGAGCCGGATCTGGAGCTGCTCGACGTTCTCGGTCAGGTCACGGGAGGTCATGCCCTTGTGGACGTGCTCGTGTCCGGCGAGGGCGTTGAACTCCTCGATCCGGGCCTTCACGTCGTGGCGGGTGACCTTCTCGCGCTCGGCGATCGACGCCAGGTCGACCGTCTCCAGCACCCGCTCGTAGTCGTCGAGCGCCGCGTCCGGGACGTCGATCCCGAGGTCCTTCTGGGCGCGCAGCACCGCGAGCCAGAGCCGGCGCTCGAGGCGGACCTTCTCCTCGGGGGACCAGAGGACGGCGAGCTCCGCGGAGGCGTAGCGGCCGGCCAGGACATTGGGGATGCGAGGCTTCGCAGACACAGCAGTCACGTGTCCGGATTCTACTGGTGGTTTCTGCAGGCCAGCGCCATGGCCCCGGTTGTGCGTTGCTACGAACGGTCCGAGGGCGCCGCTCCGGGGCCCGGCCGGCTCCCGTCCCGCTCGGCCGCCGCCGCTGCCGCCTCGTAGGGAGCCAGCTCGGGACGCTTGGCCGGGCGGCCGTCGCCGGAGGACCGGCCGGTGAGCCGGCGGCCGATCCACGGCCCGAGGTGCTGACGGGCGAAGCGCAGGTCCGCGATCCGGCGCACGCCCCACCCGGGCAGGACGGCCGGGGGCAGTCCCGCCCGCCAGTCGTCCTCGGCTTCGAGGCCGAGGGTCTGCCAGACGGCCTCGGCCACCCGGCGGTGCCCCTCGGCCGTGAGGTGGAGCCGGTCGACGTCCCACATCCGCTGGTCGGCGAGCACCTCGGCGCCGTACAGGTCGACGACGAGCGCGCCGTGGCGGGCGGCCAGGGTGTCGATGTGCGCGAACAGCTCCTCCATCCGCGGCCGGAAGCGCTGCTGCACGGGGCCGCTGCGGCCGGGGGAGCGCATCAGCACCAGCGTCCCGCAGGAGGGGGCGAGCGTCTCCACCGCCTGGTCGAGCAGCCCGCGGACCCGGCCCATGTCGCACTTCGGGCGCAGGGTGTCGTTGAGGCCGCCGACCAGGGTGACCACGTCGGCGCGCATGGCCGCGGCCGCGCCGACCTGCTCCTCGACGATCTGGCCGATGAGCTTGCCGCGCACGGCGAGGTTGGCGTAGGCGAAGCCGGGGGTGCGGGCGGCCAGCCGGGCGGCGAGCAGGTCGGCCCAGCCGCGGTAGCTCCCGTCGGGGAGAACGTCCGACATGCCCTCGGTGAACGAGTCACCGACCGCGACAAAACTGGTGTAGTTGGCATTCATCTCCATGGCGCAGCGATCGTACCGCGCGGTAAGGTCCCTCGGTTCCGTACCGGGAGGGGAGCAATCAGTGAGCGATGCCCTGCTGAACACGCTGGCGGAGGCGCTGGCGGACGTGGTGGCCACGATCGACACCTGCGACGACGAGACACTCGACCCGGACACCGCCGTGAAGTGGCTGGAGGCCACCGGCGCCGTGCTCGACCGGCTCTCCCCGGCCGACCGCCAGGACCTCGGGCGGCTGCTGCGGCGGGCCGCCGACCGGCATCCGGCCGGGCCCTGGCGCGACGAACTGCAGCGGCTGCCGGAGGGCTTCGGACTCGACGACGACCAGCACGAGCTGTACTGCACGGACATCGAGCACCTGATGCGCCGGTTCACCGCGGTGGTCACCGACGTGGATCCGGCCACCCCGGTGACGACCTGCCCCGGGTGGACCTTCGCCGACCTGGTGCGGCACCACGGCACCACCCACCGGTGGGCGGCCCATGTGGTGCGGGTGCGGGCGTCGGAGGCCGTGTGGGGGAGGGACGTGCCGCTCGGCCTCCCCGAGGACCCGGCCGGCCTCCCCCGCTGGGCGGCCGACGCGGCCGAGGAGGCCCTCGCGGTCCTGCGCAAGGTGGACCCGGACACCCCGATCTGGTCGTACGGGGCCGACCAGCGGGTCGCCGGCTACGCGCGGCGGCTGCTGTTCGAAGGGGTCGTCCACCTCGCCGACGCGGAGCTCTCCCTGGGGCGGGAACCGGACATCGCCCCGCGTACGGCGGCCGACGGAATCGAGGAGTTCCTGGAGAACCTGCCGCACCTGCCGCGGCTCGCCGACCCGGTCGCCGCCCTGCCCGCGGGCACCGTCGCCCTCCGGGCCCTGGACACCGGAGCCGCCTGGACCGCCGCCTTCGGGCCGGCCGGCTTCTCCTGGACCCGGACCGGTGCGCCGTCGCCCTCGGCCGCGGTCACCGGCACCGCCGCCGACCTGCTGCTCCTCGTGTACGGGCGCCGCGCCCCCGGTGACCGCCGGCTGACGGTGAGCGGCGACGCGGCCGTGCTGTCGGGCTGGCTCGCGGCGACGGTCTTCTGAGGCGACGGGCTTCCGGCGCCTCCCGGCACTCCCGGCGGCCGCCGGGACGCGCACGGCCCCGGGGCTCCGCCGCGACGGGCGGAGCACCGGGGCCGTGCCTCCGGGGGAGCGGCTCAGCGCGAGGGGCGCCCCACCAGCTCCCGGAGGATGTCCTCCATCGTCACCAGACCCTCCGGCCTGCCCTCCTCGTCGAGGACGGCGGCCAGATGCGTGCGGCTGCGCTGCATCGCGGTCAGCACGTCGTCCAGCGGGGTCGTCGCCCGCACCCGGGCGATCGGGCGCATCGCCTGCACGGGGAACGGCAGGTCACGCGGGGTGGCGTCCAGGGCGTCCTTCACATGCAGGTAGCCGAGGATGCGCCGCCCGGTGTCGATCACCGGGAAACGCGAGAACCCGGACTCGACGGAGAGCTGCTCCAGCTGCTCCGGCGTCGTCCCGGCCTTCGCGTACACGACCTGCTCGACCGGCATCACCACGTCGCGCACCGGACGGCGGCCCAGCTCCAGCGCGTCCCGCAGCCGCTCCGCCGAGCGGTCGTCGAGGAGCCCGGCCTCACCGGAGTCCTGGACGAGCGAGGCGAGTTCGTCGTCCGAGAACGTGGCCGAGACCTCGTCCTTGGGCTCCACCCGCAACAGCTTCAGCAGGGCGTTCGCCAGCGCGTTGACGGTGAAGATCACCGGACGCAGGGCCCGGGCCAGCGCCACCAGCGGCGGGCCGAGCAGCAGCGCCGAGCGCACCGGCTCCGCGAGCGCGATGTTCTTCGGGACCATCTCGCCCAGCAGCATGTGGAGGTAGGTGGCGAGCGCCAGGGCGATCACGAACGAGATCGGGTGCACCGCGCCGTGCGGCACGCCGATCGCGTCGAACACCGGCTCCAGCAGGTGGGCGATGGCCGGTTCGGCCACGATGCCGAGCACCAGGGTGCACAGCGTGATGCCGAGCTGGGCGGCGGCCAGCAGCGCCGACACGTGCTCCAGGGCCCACAGCACGCTGCGGGCACGGCGGTTGCCGGCCTGTGCCTCCGGCTCGATCTGGCTGCGGCGCACGGAGATCAGCGCGAACTCCGCGCCGACGAAGAAGGCGTTGACGACCAGGGTCAGCAGGCCGATGAAGAGCTGGATCCCGGTCATCGCCCGGCCTCCTCGGTCAGACCGCCGTCCTCGGCGCCGTCACCGGCGAGCGGTGCGTGCATGAGTACCCGGGCGGCGCGCCGCCCGGCGGCGTCGACCACGTCCAGACGCCATCCCGCGATGTCGATGCGGTCGCCCTCGGCGGGGATGCGCCCCAGCTCGGTGGCGACGACCCCGGCGAGCGTCTCGTACGGTCCGTCGGGGACGTCCAGGCCGATGGTGGCGAGCTGGTCGGTGCGGGCGGCGCCGTCGGCGGACCAGAGCCTGCGCCCGTCGGCGTCCTCGCCGGCCCGCGCCAGGTCGGGCGTCTCGTGCGGGTCGTGCTCGTCCCGCACCTCGCCGACGACCTCCTCGACGATGTCCTCCAGGGTGACGACCCCGGCGGTGCCGCCGTACTCGTCGATCACCACGGCCATCGTCGACCGGCCCGAGAGCCGGTCGAGCAGCCGGTCCACCGTCAGGGTCTCCGGCACGAGCACCGGCTCGCGCAGCAGATCCGACACCCGGTGGCGCGGCCGCTCGTCCGCGGGGACCGTCAGCACGTCCTTGATGTGCGCGACGCCGACGACGGTGTCCAGGCTGCCCCGGTACACGGGGAAGCGGGACAGGCCGGTCGCCCGGGTCGCGTTCGCGACGTCCTCGGCGGTCGCCGACACGTCGAGGGCCATCACCTGGACCCGGGGCGTCATCACGTTCTCCGCGGTCAGCTCCGCCAGGTTCAGCGTCCGGACGAACAGCTCGGCCGTGTCCGCCTCCAGGGCCCCGGCCTTCGCCGAGTGCCGGGCGAGGGCCACCAGCTCCTTGGGGCTGCGCGCGGACGCCAGCTCCTCGGTGGGCTCCATGCCGAGCCGGGTCACGATCCGGTTGGCGGTGCTGTTGAGGTGCCCGATCAGCGGCCGGAAGGCGGCGGTGAAGAACCGCTGCGGCGGGGCGACCACCTTCGCCACGGCCAGCGGCGAGGAGATGGCCCAGTTCTTGGGCACCAGCTCGCCCACCACCATCAGCACGACGGTGGACAGGGCAGTGCCGATGACCAGCGCCACCGAGGAGGCGACGGAGGGGGAGAGACCGAGGTCCTCCACCGGCCCGCGGATGAGGGCGGCGATCGAGGGCTCGGAGAGCATGCCGACGACGAGGTTCGTCACGGTGATGCCGAGCTGGGCGCCGGAGAGCTGGAACGTGAGGCTGCGGACGGCCTTCAGGGCGCCGGCCGCGCCGCGCTCGCCCCGCTCGGCGGCGCGTTCGAGCTCGCCGCGCTCGACGGTGGTCAGAGAGAACTCCGCCGCGACGAAGACACCGCAGGCCAGCGAGAGCAGCACCGCCACGGCGAGCAGGAGCACTTCGGTCATCGGTTCACCTCCGTCCCATGATCGGGCAGGGGGAGGCTGATCGCGCGATGTCTGCTACTGGGAGGCTCGCCCATGGGCGGACGCTCACACCTTTCGTACGGGGGGTCGACAATCCCCCCATCGTAAAGGAGCCGCAAAACAAGGACGCGCGACGGTCAGGCGAACGGCTTGACCCAGCGCCGCCAGCGGTTCTGCCGGTGGTAGCCGGCCGCCGACCAGGCGTGGTGGGCCCGTTCGTTCGCCTCCAGCACCATCGCGTCGGCGCGCCGCCCGCCCACCGCGGCGAAACGGCGCTCGGCGGCCTCCAGCAGGGCGGTGGAGATGCCGCGGCGCCGGTGCGAGGGGAGGACGGCCAGCCGGTAGAGCGAGCAGCGCCACCCGTCGTACCCGGCGATCACCGAACCGACCAGCAGCCCGTCCCGCTCGGCCAGGATCAGCGCCTCCGGATCCCGTCCGATGAGCCGGGTCACGCCGTCGACGTCGTCCGTGATGCTCGTCCCCTCGGCGGCGAGGGTCCAGAAGGCCAGGACGGCCTCCGCGTCGGCGGCCGTGGCGGGGCGTATGAGCAGCTCGGTCATGATCACGAGCCAAGCACGGCCGCCGAGCCGTCCGCCACCGGATTCCACTCCCCAGGACGGCCGCCGCGTCCCGGCGCCTTGCGGGTGCTAGCGGTCCGGCGCTAGCGTGGAGGGGTGGCCAAGACACAGCTGAACGTACGGGTCGACGAGACCACCGCGGAAGCCGCCCGCCGGCGGGCGCTCGCCCGCGGCATGAGCGTGAACCGCTACATCGAGGAGCTCGTCAAGCAGGACGCGGGGGAGGCCGGCCGCACCTTCGTCGACGCGGCGGCCGACTTCATGAAGGAGTACGAGGCGGTCTTCGCCGAGGAGTTCGGCGAGCGGCGTTGACCCTCTCCATCGACCTCGCCTGGCTGCTGATGGTCGCCGAGCACCACACCCCCGGCGACCCGCAGGTGACCGACTGGGGCGCGCTCGTCGCCGCCGTCGGCCGCCACGACGCCGAGATCTTCGGCACGCCCGTCTACCAGGACCCGCACACCCGGGCGGCCGCCCTGCTCCAACTGCTGCTGCACGTACCGGCGCTGGAGCACTCGAACGCGATGTTCGCCTCCGCCGTCGCCTACGGCTACCTCGTCGCCTCCGGCGAGAAGGTCGACACCTCCCCGGAGCAGGTCCGCGACCTCGCCCGCCTGGTCAAGGAGGGCAAGGCCGACGTGCACGCCGTCGCCGGCGAACTGCGGCAGTGGTGCGGCTGAGCGGCGTCAGCCGCCGGCCGGCCGCCGCGCCACACCGATGACACACGGCGAACTCGGCAGCGGCACGCCGCCCTCCGGCACCCGCAGCCGCCGGTACGCCCCGAGCTCGAACCCGGCCGCCCCGATCGCCGCGAGCGTGTCCCGCGCCGTGTGGCACCCGCCGAACAGCCGGGGCCACACCGTGGCGTCCACGATCCGCTGCACCCGTGCCGCGCCCGGCGTGGGCGCCAGGCCGTGCTCGAAGAACCGCAGCTCACCGCCGGGCCGCAGCACCCGGCGGATCTCCGCCAGGGACCGCGGCAGGTCCCGCACGGTGCACAGCACCAGCGAGGCCACCGCCGCGTCGAACTCGCCGTCCCCGGCCGGCAGCGCCTCCGCCGTCCCCGGCACCACCTCGACCGCGACCCCGGCCCGCGCCGCCGCCCCGTGCGCGGCCTCGCGCAGCGTCCGCTCCGGTTCGACGGCCAGCACCCGGGAGACGGCGGCCGGGTAGCGGGCGAAGTTCAGCCCGTTGCCCGCACCGATCTCGACGACCTCCCCGGAGAGCCCCGCCAGCAGCTCCTCACGGTGCGCCGCGACACCGGCGCGGTGATCGGCGGCGACACTCATCCGCGCGTAGAAACGGGCGAAGAGAGGATGGTGGACGGCGTCCCCGGACGCCTTCGGCGCACGCGCCATGCTCAGGACCTCCTCGACGGCTCCGGTACGACCGGCTCAGGCGGCGGACGTACCCGCCACGAAGCAGAACTCGTTCCCCTCCGGGTCGGCGAGCACCTGGAACCTGCCGTGGTCGTCGGTGACCAGCGCCCCGATGCGCGAGGCCCCGAGCCGCACGGCCTCGTCGGCCGCCGCGTCCACGTCACCCGCGTGCAGATCGAGGTGCAGCCGGTTCTTGGCCGCCTTCTTCTCGGGCACCTTCTGGAAGGCGACCCGCACCGAGTCCGGCGGATCCACGTACGACCAGTCGCCACCCCGGTCCACCGCCTCGCCACCGAGCAGCGCCGCCCAGAACCGCACGAGCAGTGCCGGGTCGTGGCAGTCGAAGACGATCTCGTCGATCCGTGCGCGCATGGGTTCAGCCTAGGGCCGCTCAGGCGTCCGCCGCAGCCCATGCCGCCGTGTCCAGCCGGCCGCCGAGCGAAGGGGCGAGCCAGTCCGCCGCCGCGGCACGGAACGCCTCGGGGGTGAGGGCGCCCGTGCCCTCGGGGACGGCGCCCAGGAGGGGGGCGCCGGCGGAGAGGGGCAGGTCCGAGCGGTTGCACAGGGCGGCGAGGTCCGGGGCGGCCGGCCAGCTTCCGATCACCACGCCCAACGGGGCGAGCCCCCGGGCGCGCAGGGCCTCGGCCGTCAGCGCGGTCGTGTTCAGGGTGCCCAGACCGGCGGGCACGACGACGAGGACGGGCGCGCCGAGCAGCACCGCGACGTCGGCGAGCGTGGACCCGTCGTCGTCGAACCGCACCAGCAGCCCGCCCGCGCCCTCGATCAGCACCAGGTCGTGCTCGGCCTCCAGGTCACGCGCCGCCGCCGCGATCCGCTCCGGCCCCACCGGGGCGAGCCCGGCGCGCCGGGCGGCCGTGGCGGGTGCCAACGGCTCCGGGAACCGGGCCAGTTCGGCGGCCGTGACCGCGCCCGCGAGCCGTACCACCTCGGCGGCGTCCCCCGGCTCACCCGGTGCGACACCGGTCTGGGCCGGCTTCAGCACGGCGACGGACCGTCCGCCCGCGACGGCCAGCGCGGCGACGGCCGCCGTCACCACCGTCTTGCCGATCTCGGTCCCCGTACCGGTCACCACGATCACTGCCATGCCGTACGCCACTCCCTCGTTCGTCGTCCTGCGGAAACGGGCCGCTCCGGGCAGTTCCAGCCCGTCCGGCGATTGAGGGCACCGCGCGCAGCGCGGTGCCGAGCCACGGCCCGCACCGGGGCGAGCCCGCGCACCATGGCAAGACCCCCGGGCCGAGGCCCCGGCGTGAGACCCCCGCCCCCGGCACCCCGCCGAGAGGCGAAGCCTCACCCCGCGGCCGCGGCCGCGATCACTCCGTGGCACACCGTCGCCAGGTCCTCCTCGCCGGTGACGTAGGGCGGCATCACGTACACCAGGTCGCGGAAGGGCCGCAGCCACACCCCCTCGCGCACGGCCGCGCGCGTCGCCGCCGCCATGTCGGCCCGGTGGTCGAGCTGGACGACGCCGATGCCGCCGAGGACGCGGACCTCCCGCACCCCGGGCAGGTCACCGGCCGGGGCCAGCCCCTCGCGCAGGCCGGTCTCCAGCCGCTTGACCTCCTGCCGCCAGTCCCGTTCCAGCAGGAGGTCCACGGAGGCGCAGGCCACGGCGGCGGCCAGCGGGTTGCCCATGAAGGTCGGGCCGTGGGCCAGCACCGGCACCTCGCCCCGGGAGATGCCGTCCGCCACCCGTGGCGTGCACAGGGTCGCCGCCATCGTCAGATAGCCGCCGGTCAGCGCCTTGCCCAGGCACATCACGTCGGGCGCGACACCGGCGTGCTCCGCCGCGAACAGCTCACCCGTCCGGCCGAAGCCCGTGGCGATCTCGTCGAGGACCAGCAGCACGTCGTGCTCGTCGCACGCCTCGCGCAGCACCCGCAGGTACTCGGGGGAGTGGAAGCGCATGCCGCCCGCGCCCTGCACGACCGGCTCCACGATCACGGCGGCCAGTTCGTCCGCGTGCCGCCCGATCAGCTCGCGCAGCCCCTCGGCGTAGGACTCCTCGAAGGCGGCGGGCGGCGCGGGGGCGAAGATCTGCTCGGGCAGCACGCCCTGCCACAGCCCGTGCATCCCGCCCTCCGGGTCGCACACCGACATCGGCTGCCACGTGTCGCCGTGGTACCCGCCGCGCCAGGTCAGCATCCGCCGCTTGGCCGGCCGGCCGAGCGAACGCCAGTACTGCAGGCACATCTTGACCGCGACCTCGACCGACACCGAGCCCGAGTCGCACAGGAACACATGGCGCAGCGGCTCCGGGGTGATCTCGACGAGCCGCGCGGCCAGCCGCACCGCCGGCTCGTGGGTGAGCCCGCCGAACATCACATGGCTCATCCGGCCGAGCTGCGCGGTCGCCGCCTCGTTGAGCACCGGGTGGTTGTAGCCGTGTACGGCCGACCACCAGGACGACATGCCGTCGATCAGCTCGGTCCTGCCCTCGGTCTCCTCGGCCAGCCGCAGCCGGACGCCGGAGGCGGACCGCACGACCAGCGGGTCCGTACGGCCCGGCATCGGGCCGTACGGATGCCAGACGTGCGCCCGGTCCAGCGCCAGCAGTTCGCCCGCGGAGTACTCAGGCATTGGGGGCGAGGTCCGTGCCCGCGCCGCGGCGGCGCACCGCGACCAGGTCGGTACGGGCGGCGCCGGCGGGCGCGGGCTCCGCCGCCTTCTCCCCGGCGGCGGCGACGGACGCCGTCGTGTCGGCACCGGCGTCGGCCCCGTCGGAGCAGCCGCCCCCGCCGTCACCGCACACCGAGCCGCAGCCGCCGCCCGCCACCCGGTGCTCGGGCAGCGTCGTGGTGTCGCTGCCCTCGACCTCGAACCCGGCGTCCGCGATCATCTCCAGGTCGGCCTTGCCGGCCTGGCCCTCGCTGGTCAGGTAGTCGCCGAGGAAGATGGAGTTGGCCAGGTGCAGCGCCAGGGGCTGCATGGAGCGCAGATGCACCTCGCGGCCGCCGGCCAGCCGCACCTCGACGTCCGGGCAGACGAAGCGGACCATCGCGAGGATCCGCAGCGCGCGCTGCGGGGTCAGGTTCCACTCCTTGGCGAGCGGCGTGCCCTCGAACGGGATCAGGAAGTTGACCGGCACCGAGTCCGGGTCGAGCTCGCGCAGCGAGAAGACCACGTCCACCAGGTCCTCGTCGCTCTCGCCCATGCCGGCGATCAGACCCGAGCAGGCCGACAGACCGGCCGCGTGCGCCTTGTTCACCGTGTCCACGCGGTCCGCGTAGGTGTGCGTGGTGGTGATCTCCCCGTAGGTGGACTCCGAGGTGTTGAGGTTGTGGTTGTACGCGTCCGCGCCGGCGTCGCGCAGCCGCTCCGCCTGGCCGTCGGAGAGCAGCCCGAGACAGGCGCACACCTCGACGTCCTCGTTCTGCTCCTTGATCGCCTCGATGGTCTTCGAGACGCGGTCCACGTCGCGGTCCGTCGGGCCGCGCCCGCTCGCCACCAGGCACACCCGCTTCGCGCCGCCCGCGACACCGGCGGCGGCCGCCTGGGACGCCTCGTCCGGCTTCAGCCAGGTGTACTTGAGGATCTCCGCCTTCGAGCCGAGGCGCTGCGAGCAGTAGGAGCAGTCCTCCGGGCACAGGCCGGACTTCAGGTTGACCAGGTAGTTGAGCTTGACTCTGCGGCCGAACCACTGGCGGCGCACCTTGCCGGCCGCGGCCACCACATCGAGCAGGTCGTCGTCGGAGGTCGCCAGTACGGCGAGCGCTTCTTCACGGGTCGGCAGCTCGCGCCGCAGCCCCTTCTCCACCAGCGTGTTCAGCAGGTCCATGGCGCTGATCCTGACGTACGGCACAGGGCGGGGCCAAGGAGGAACTCGACAACGGCACCCGAAACAGGTGTGTGGATGACCACATCCCCATCCGGTCCGTCCCGGGCTAGGGTCTGTCCGCTGCCTACAAAAGGACCGGACCACGTATGCCGCACGCCGCGCAGGATCCCTTCGACTGGATCGACGAGGAGGCGCGCCGCCGTGAGCGCCTCGGACTCGTCCGCACCCTGCGGCCCCGCAGCGCCGGATCGACGGCGCTGGACCTGGCGAGCAACGACTACCTCGGCCTGACCCGCCGCCCCGAGGTCACCGAGGCCGCCGCCGACGCGGCGCGGCGCTGGGGCGCGGGGGCCACCGGCTCCCGCCTGGTCACCGGGACCACCGGGCTCCACACCGAACTGGAACGCGAACTGGCCGCCTTCTGCGGCTTCGAGGCGGCCCTCGTCCTCTCCTCCGGCTACGCGGCGAACCTCGCCGCCGTCACCGCCCTCGGGACGCGCGACGCGCTGGTGGTCTCCGACGCGGCCAACCACGCCTCCATCGTCGACGGCTGCCGCCTGGCGCGCGCCGAGACCGCCGTCGTTCCGCACGCCGATCCGGACGCGGTCCGCAAGACGCTCGACGCCCACCCCGGCCGCCGGGCCCTGGTCGTCACCGACTCGGTGTTCTCCGTGGACGGCGACGCGGCCCCGCTGGCCGCGCTGGCCGGCGTCTGCCGGGAGGCGGGCGCGGCGCTGCTCGTGGACGACGCCCACGGGCTGGGCGTCCTCGGCGACGGGGGCCGCGGCGCCCCGGCGGCCGCCGGACTCGCGGGCGCGCCCGGCGTGGTGGCCACCCTCACCCTCTCCAAGTCCCTGGGCAGCCAGGGCGGCGCCGTCCTCGGGCCCGCCCGGGTGATCGAGCACCTGGTCAACACCGCGAGGACCTTCATCTTCGACACCGGGCTCGCCCCCGCGGCGGCCGGCGCGGCACTCGCGGCCCTGCGCGTCGTCGAGCGCGAGCCCGGGCTCGCGGTGCGCGCCCGGGAGGTCGCCGCCGAGCTGCACCGGCGGCTGACGGACGCGGGCCTGGTCTCCGCGCGCCCCGACGCGGCGGTGGTCTCCGTGCGGGCGCCCTCGCCGGACGCGGCACTGCGCTGGGCGGCGGACTGCCGGGCGGCCGGGCTGGTCGTCGGCTGCTTCCGGCCCCCGTCGGTGCCGGACGGGATCTCGCGGATCCGGCTGACGGCCCGTGCCGACCTGACGGACGCCCAGATCGCCTCGGCCGTCACGACGCTCCTGGACACCGCGCCCGCCTCGGCCTGACCCGGACCGGGTGCGAACCGCCCGGGGACGGGACCGGGCGCGTACCGCCCCGCAGCGTCCCGCCCGCGAACGCGAACGAGCAGGCCAGGAGCGCCCGGCGGCACCGCGCCCGGACCGTGGCTCGGGCCCGGCGCGTGCCCGCCGCCCCCGCAGCGCGGCCCGAACTGACCCCAAATACGCTCCCTCGTAGCAGAGTTCACCGTTTTGAGCGACAGATCCGCAGATATCTCGCCGGATCGGTTCCCCGTTTCCACGACAGATGGCAGGCTGGCGGCGAAGCACAGTCCGGGGCCGTCCTCGTGCGTCGCCGCGTTCGTCCGCCGTGCGCCGCGATCCGGCCCGGTGGGAAGGGGCAGCGCCGTCATGGCAGACCGTCAGGAAGCATCCGTCACCCTGCCGAGCGACGCGGCCTCCGTGTCGTCCGCCCGCAGATTCGCGACCGATGCCGTCGTCTCCTGGGGGCTGCCCGACGACAGCGACACCACGGACACCGTGCGGCTGATCGTCTCCGAACTGGCCACCAACGCGGTGCAGCACACCTTCGGGCTGTCGCCGACCTTCCGGCTGGACCTCGCCCTGGAGCGGGACGAGATCCTGCGCGTCGGCGTCACGGACAGCCACCCGCGCTGGCCGCGCCGGCTGCCGGCCGCGGTCCGCCAGGACAACGGCCGGGGCATGGACATCGTCCGCGCCCTCACCACGCAGCACGGCGGCCGGTTCAGCGTCACCGCGACCGAGGAGGGCGGCAAGACGGTGTGGATCACCCTGCCCTGGTCGGCCGTGAGCGGCGTGCCCCTGTGACGGCGCCGGCCGCGCCGCCGCACGCGGGAGGGTGACGGCCCCCGGCCGCGCCGCCGCACACGGGCGGAGGGCAGCGGCCGTCGGTGCCGTCGGTGCCGTGAGCGCCGTCAGTGCCGCGAGTGCCGCACCCGGGCCGGGCCGGCGTCAGCGCACGCGTCCGTAGGAGACCCGCTTCGACCAGATCTTGGCCAGCCGCACCACGTCGCCTGTCTTCGGGGAGTGCCAGATCCGGCCGCTGCCCGCGTAGATGCCCACGTGGTAGACCGACCCGCCGGAATGGAAGAACACCAGGTCTCCGCGCAGTCTCTGGGAGGCTGCGACATGACGCGTGCGGTTGTACTGCTGCTGCGCGGTGCGTGGCAGCTTCTTCCCCGCCCGTTTGTACGAGTAGAGGGTCAGACCTGAGCAGTCGAAACGGTGGGGCCCGGTGGCGCCGTAGCGGTACGGCGCGCCCTTCTTCGACTTCGCCACCTCGAGTGCCTTGCTCGCGTGGCTGGTCATCGCGTGGGCCTCGGGGGCGGCGCCCGGAGCGAGGAGTGTGCCGCCGACCGCCGCGATGGTGAGCGCCGAGACGAGGCCGGTGCGGGACAGGAGGGACGGAGTGTGCAACTGCGCGGACATGCGCAACCCTTCGTCATACCGCCTGTGAAGAGTGACCTGTCGGGTTCGGACCGGCGAAGACGCCCGGCCGCCGAAGCGGCTTCACCCCGAGGGACGGTCCGGATCACCGGATCGCCCCGTACTGCTGGGCCCTCCACTCCTGCCGATGCACTTCTGTCGACCAGACATCCGGTACGGCGGCAGGACTCGGCGTCCGCCCGGACCGCCCCGCCGCGGTGGCGGGGGCTTGTCGTGCCACGGATCCTTGCCCACGCGTGTCCGATTTCCGAGCTGAAACGGCTTTTGTGAAGCCGATCACGACTGATCTGTTCGAGTGGCCAGGGGTGTTCGGGCCACGGAGGGCCGCTGGGGAATCATGGTCGTACCAGCGACGAAGCGGGCTGATTCGTCCGAATCGGTGGTCCCGTCCCGCAAGTCCTGCGAGGGGTGACAACTTCGCCCCGGCTCCACCGAACGGGGTAGCCGCGGTGTTACCCCTTCGGCGGGTTTCGGCAGCCGATTGACCGTCAGCTCGTCGAAGGGGGCGGCAGCGTCACCCGGTTCGCGCGGCGTTCGCTGTCCAGGACCCGCAGCGCGCGGGCGAGCGTGCCGGCGTGCACCTCGCTCTCGCCGTGCAGATGCATCAGCGTCAGCGCGTCCCGCAGCGCCGTCGCCCGGCCGGGCAGCGCCTGGGCGGCGCGCAGTGCCCCGTAGGTGTGGGTCGCCCGGGTGGGGTTGATCCGGCCCAGCAGGTCGACCACTTCGAGGTAGCGGTCGACGAACTCCGCCTCGGCACGGGTCAGCGCGGGCAGTGGCGGGAGCTCCGGAGGCAGCACCCGGATCACCGGCTCCGGGTGGCGGCGGCCCGGCGGCCGGCGACGACATGGTCGACGAGCCCGTACTCCACGGCCGAGGCGGCGTCGAAGATCTTGTCCCGCTCCAGGTCGGCGGCGACGCGGGCGGCGTCCTGGCCGGTGTGGCGCACGAGCATCGAGGCCATCTGCTCCCGCAGGCGCAGCAGTTCCGCGGCGTGGATCTCCAGGTCGGACGGCTGTCCGCGCAGCGGCTCGTCGGCGGCGGGCTGCCGGACGGTGATCCGCGCGCCGGGCAGGGCCGACCGCTTGCCGGGCGCGCCGGCGGCGAGCAGGACGGCGGCGGTGGAGCCGGCCTGGCCGATGCAGGTGGTCGCGATGTCGCAGGTGATCACCTGGAGGGTGTCGTAGATGGCGGTCATGGCGCTGATGGGGCCGCCGGGGGAGTTGATGTACAGGCAGATGTCCTGGTCGGGGGCCGCGTATTCGAGGTGCAGCAGCTGCGCGACGACGTCGTTGGCGGCGGTGTCGTCGACGGGGGTGCCCAGCATGACGATCCGCTCGTCGAGCAGCTTGGAGTACGGATCGAGGGTGCGGGTCCCGGTGCCGGTGCGCTCGGTGAACTCCGGCAGGACGTAGCGGGCGGCGGGGCGGTGCATGGCATACCTCTTCCGTGGGCCGGGGGATGCAGCCTTCTGTAAAAAATGTACAGGACGTACAGGCCGTTATGATGGGGAGCATGGCCTACGAGATTCCGGTGACGCAAGCCCGCGCAGAGCTCGCCGAACTGATCAACCGCGTCGTCTACGGCGGGGAGCGTGTCGTCGTCACCCGCCACGGCAAGCCCCTCGTGGCGCTGGTGTCCGCCGCTGACCTGGAACGACTCGAGGCCATGCGGCAGGCGGACGAGGAGCAGGTGATCAGCTCGGTCTCCTCCTACGGGTCCGCCGCGTCCGCCGGGGGCGAACGCGGACGCTTCGGCCTCGCCGCCGAACACCGCCCCCCGGACGACCGCCGCGCCTGACCCCGCCCGGGCGGCCGCCGCCCGGGCCCCGCACTCGCCCGGCCCGCCGCGCGGGCGCGCCCCCGTGCCGCCCTGCGCGCGAACGGCCCTCGCGTGGCGAAGGCCGGGACGGCCACGCCCGGGCCCGTGCGTGCCCCGCCCCGGACACCCCCGCGCCCCCGCGGGGCCCCCGTACGGCGAAAGGCCGCGTACCCCCTCCGCTACAGGGGGGTACGCGGCCGTCAGAGGTACCGGAGGGCTATGCCGCCGGTGCGGACGCCGGTGCCGGGGCCGGGTGTTCCGGCTGCGGCGGGGTCGTCCCGGTGCGGGCGCGGAGGCGGGCGCCCGCCAGGACCGCGGTGAACCCCAGCACCACCCAGAGCGTCAGGGTCAGGGCTGCGCCGCCCGACGCCCGGCCGTCGAAGTAGGCGACCGAGCGCAGCAGCGAGGTCCCCGCGCCCGGCGGCAGCAGCTGGCCGAGGGCGCCCGCCGGCTCGGGGAGCAGCTCCGGTGCGCTCGTCGCGGCCGAGAACGGGTTGCCGATCAGCACCATGAGCAGGGCGCCGAGGCCCACGCCCGGGGTCCCGAGCAGTGCGGCGAGGCCCGCCACCGCCGAGCCGACGGCGAGCACGGTCAGGCCCAGCGCGCCCGCCTCCGCCCACCAGTCGCCGTCCAGCACCCCGAGCCAGCTGTGGGCCAGCGCGGTCGCGGTGAGCCCGACCAGTGCGGCGGCGCCCAGCAGGGTGACGGCGGCCCTCGCCCCGCGCAGCCCGCTCAGCGTGACCAGGGCGCCCGCCGCGACCCCGGCCAGGGCGATCGGCAGCACGCTCGCCGCGAGGGCGCTGCCCCGCGGGTCGCCCTCGGGCAGCGAGACGACCTCCGTGACCCGTACCGGGGCGTCCGCGGGCGCTCCCGCGGTCACCGCCTCCCGGAGGAGCTGGGCGACCACGGGGCTCGCGGCCGGGGCGACGAGCAGCTCGGTGCCCTGGGCGCCGACGACCACGGCTCCGTATACGACCCGGTCCTCGATCGCGTCCCGCGCGGCGGCCCCGTCGTCGAAGCGGTGCACGTCGAAGGCGCCGGCGTGGCGGGTCAGGCCGTCCTCGACGGCGGCCGCCGCGGCGGCCGGGCCGGCGACGCCGACCGGCAGGTCCCGGGGCGCGGTGCGCGCCGCCGGCCAGGCGAACGCCCACAGGGCCAGGGCCACCACCACCGGTATCAGGACCATCACCGCGATCATGCGGCGTGCCGGTGCAGGGGACATGAGGAACTCCAGTTCAGAGGGGTGGTGCGGGGGAGCGGGGGGTGGGCGGTAAAGAGAAGGATCGTTCGTTTTACCGTGTCGCCACTGTCCTCCCGGGGGCGTGCCTTGTCAAGAATGAACGTTCGTTTTAAGTTGGGGGCATGGCTCGTGTATCCCAGGCGCACCTCGACGCCCGGCGCCGGCAGATCGTCGACGCCGCCGCCCGCTGCTTCGCCCGCAACGGCTTCCACGCCACGTCGATGCAGGACATCCTGCGGGAGTCCGAGCTGTCGGCCGGCGCCGTCTACCGCTACTTCCCGAGCAAGGAGGAGCTGGTCGAGTCCATCGCCGTCGAGGCGTTCACCGGGATCCGGGCCGCCTTCGAGGACGCGGCCCGCACCACGCCGCCGCCCACCCCGGACGTCCTCATCGGCCGGGTCATGCGCCGCATGCTGGTGGACGAGGTGCCGGGCGGCGACCGGCAGGCGTTCGCCCGGCTGGTCGTCCAGGTGTGGACGGAGACGCTGCGCAACGAGCGTCTGGCCGCCGCGCTCGGCGAGGGCTACGCCAGCATGCGCGTGGCCTGGGCCACGCTCGTGCACGCCTACCGCGACGCCGGTCTGATGGAGTCCCAGGTGGACGCCGACCACGTGGCCCGCACGCTGATCGCCACCGCCCAGGGCTTCATCGCGCAGCAGGCGCTCTTCGGGGACGTGCGGGTGGAGATCCTGGAGGACGGGCTGCGCGGACTGATGTCGATGCGGAATTCCAAGATCAGTTAACGCGCAGGAAAAACTTGCGTCCTAACGTTCAACCCCTGGTCGAGAGATGACCGTGTCCCGGTCAACAAAACGTTGAACGGGGCTAGGGTCCAGATGCTCCGGACGCCCGGGGCCGGACGACGATGAGGTGGACGCGTGCAACTCTCCCCGCACGAGCAGGAACGACTGCTCATCCATGTGGCCGCGGACGTGGCCGAGAAGCGCAGGGCGCGCGGGGTGAGGCTGAACCACCCCGAGTCCGTCGCGCTGATCACCTCGCACATCCTGGAGGGCGCCCGCGACGGGCGCACGGTCGCGGAACTCATGGCGTCGGGACGCGCGGTGCTCACCCGGGCCGACGTGATGGAGGGCATCCCGGAGATGATCCACGACGTCCAGGTCGAGGCCACCTTCCCGGACGGCACCAAGCTCGTCACCGTCCACGACCCCATCGTCTGAGGGCGGCGCCGATGATCCCCGGAGAGTTCCTCCTCGCCCCCGAGCCCGTCGTCCTCAACGAGGGCCGCGCGGTCACCCGCGTCACCGTGGTCAACACCGCCGACCGGCCCGTCCAGGTCGGCTCCCACTACCACTTCGCCGAGGCCAACCCCGGTCTCGACTTCGACCGGGCCGCCGCCCGCGGCAAGCGGCTCGCCGTCGCCGCAGGCACCGCCGTCCGCTTCGAGCCCGGCGTCCCCGTCGACGTCGAGCTCGTCCCCCTGGCCGGCCGGCGGATCGTCCCCGGCCTGCGCGGCGAGACCGGAGGCGCGCTCGATGACTGAGATCTCCCGTGCCGTCTACGCGGACCTGTTCGGGCCCACCACGGGCGACCGGATCCGTCTCGCCGACACCGATCTGCTCGTCGAGATCGAGGAGGACCTCTCCGGCGGCCCCGGACGCGCGGGCGACGAGGCCGTGTTCGGCGGCGGCAAGGTGATCCGCGAGTCCATGGGCCAGTCCCGGGCGACGCGGGCCGACGGCGCGCCGGACACGGTGATCACCGGAGCGGTGATCCTGGACCACTGGGGCATCGTCAAGGCCGACATCGGCATCCGCGACGGACGGATCACCGGTATCGGCAAGGCCGGCAACCCGGACACCATGGACGGCGTCCACCCCGACCTCGTCATCGGCCCGGAGACGGAGATCATCGCCGGGAACGGGCGGATCGTCACCGCCGGAGCCGTCGACGCCCACATCCACTTCATCTCGCCCACCGTCGTCGAGCAGGCGCTGGCCACCGGCGTCACCACCCTCGTCGGCGGCGGCACCGGACCGGCCGAGGGCACCAAGGCGACGACGGTGACCCCCGGCTCCTGGCACCTCGCCCGGATGTTCGAGGCCCTGGACACCTACCCCGTCAACATCGGCCTGCTCGGCAAGGGCAACACCATGTCGCGCGAGGCCATGCACGCCCAACTGCGCGGCGGAGCACTCGGGTTCAAGATCCACGAGGACTGGGGCGCCACCCCCGCCGTCATCGACGCCTGCCTCGGCGTCTGCGACGAGACCGGGGTGCAGCTCGCCATCCACACCGACACGCTGAACGAGGCGGGCTTCGTCGGCGACACCCTCGCCGCCATCGCCGGCCGGACCATCCACGCCTACCACACCGAGGGCGCGGGCGGCGGGCACGCTCCCGACATCATCACCGTCGTCGCCGAGCCCTACGTGCTGCCCAGTTCGACCAACCCGACCCGGCCGCACACCGTGAACACCGTCGAGGAGCACCTCGACATGCTGATGGTCTGCCACCACCTCAACCCGGCCGTCCCCGAGGACCTCGCGTTCGCCGAGTCCCGGATCCGGCCGTCCACCATCGCGGCCGAGGACATCCTCCACGACCTCGGCGCCATCTCGATCATCTCCTCCGACTCCCAGGCCATGGGACGGGTCGGCGAGGTGGTCATGCGGACCTGGCAGACCGCCCATGTGATGAAGAGGCGCCGCGGCGCCCTCGCCGGGGACGGTCGCGCCGACAACCACCGCGCCCGTCGCTATGTCGCCAAATACACCATCAACCCGGCCGTCGCGCAGGGCCTCGACGGCGAGATCGGCTCCGTCGAGACCGGCAAGCTCGCCGATCTCGTGCTGTGGGAACCGGCGTTCTTCGGGGTGAAGCCCCAACTGGTGGTCAAGGGCGGCCAGATCGCCTACGCGCAGATGGGCGACGCCAACGCGTCCATCCCCACCCCGCAGCCCGTGCTGCCCCGCCCGATGTTCGGCGCGCTGGGGCGGGCCGCGGCGCACGGATCCCTCAACTTCGTCTCGGGCGCGGCCGTCGAGGACGACCTGCCGGAGCGCCTGGGCGTGGGGAAGCGGTTCGTGCCGATCCGCAGCACCCGCCGGGTCACCAAGGCGGACATGCGGGAGAACGACGCCATGCCGCGGGTGGAGGTCGACGCCGACACCTTCACCGTCACCATCGACGGTGATCCGGTCGAGCCCGCCCCGGCCGCGGAACTGCCCATGGCCCAGCGGTACTTCCTCTTCTGATGCGCCCCGTCACCTCACACACCGACCGGGCCGGGCGCCCGGGGGAGGCCGTCCGGTGAGCCGTTCCGCCCTGCTCGTCCTCGCCGACGGCCGCTTCCCCGCCGGGGGCCACGCGCACTCCGGCGGCGTGGAGGCGGCCGTCCGGGCCGGCCGCGTCACCGGCCCGGCGGACCTGGCCGCGTTCTGCCGCGGACGGCTCCACACCACCGGCCTGACCTCCGCCGCGCTCGCCGCCTGCGCCGCGCTCGGCCACGACCCGGCGGCCCTGGACGCCGCCGCCGACGCCCGGACGCCCTCGGCCGCGCTGCGCACCGCCTCCCGCAGACTCGGCCGCCAGCTGATGCGCGCCGCCCGCACCGTCTGGCCCGACCCCGGGCTCGACGCGCTCGCCGCCGCGTTCCCCCGGGGGGCACACCAGCCCCTGGTGCTCGGCACGGCCGCCCGGGCCGCCGGGCTCGGCGCGGCGGACGCGGCCCACTGCGCCGTCTACGAGTCGGTCAGCGGCCCCGCCACGGCGGCGGTCCGGCTGCTGAGCCTCGACCCGTTCCGGGCGACCGCCGTCCTCGCCCGTCTCGCGGCCGAGATGGACGAGGTGGCCGCCGCGGCCCAGGACGCCGCGGCCGGGGGGCCGGCCGCCCTGCCGGCCGCGTCCGCCCCGCTGCTCGACATCACCGCCGAGGACCACGCGGCCTGGCCCGTACGCCTCTTCGCCTCCTGACCCCCGCCCGCGCACCCGGCAGGAGCGCGCCGGACGCACCCGCCCGTACCCGCCGGGACCCCGCACCGCCGCCCGCCGAACCGCTCACCCCACCCGCACCCCGTACCCCGCACCCGAGGAGCACGTCTTGCATCTCGACCACTCCCACGACACCGCGACCGCCGTCAGCGCGGACGCCCTGCGCCCCGACGGACGGCGGCGCGCCCTGCGGATCGGACTCGGCGGGCCCGTCGGCTCCGGGAAAACCGCCACCGTCGCCGCGCTCTGCGCCGCCCTGCGCGACAGCGTCTCCATCGCCGTCGTCACCAACGACATCTACACCCGCGAGGACGCGGAGTTCCTGCTGCGCAACGCCGTCCTGCCGCCGGAGCGCATCCAGGCCGTCGAGACGGGGGCCTGCCCGCACACCGCGATCAGGGACGACATCTCCGCCAACCTGGAGGCCGTCGAGGACCTGGAGGACGGCGTCGGGCCGCTGGACCTCGTCCTGGTGGAGTCCGGCGGCGACAACCTCACCGCCACCTTCTCCAAGGGCCTGGTCGACGCCCAGATCTTCGTGATCGACGTGGCCGGCGGCGACGACATCCCCCGCAAGGGCGGCCCCGGTGTCACCACCGCCGACCTGCTCGTCGTCAACAAGACCGACCTGGCGCCGTACGTGGGCTCCGACCTCGACCGGATGGCCCGCGACGCCCGGGAGCAGCGCGGCGAACTCCCCGTCGTGTTCACCTCGCTGCGCGGCCCCGACGGCGTCGGCCCGGTGGCCTCCTGGGTGCGTGCCCGGCTCGCCGCCTGGAACGCCTGAGCGCCCCGCGTGAGCGTCCAGGCCACCGCCCGTCTCGTCGCCGACGGCACCGCCCTGCCCGTGCTGACCGGTGACGGCCCGCTCGCCCTGCGCCGCACCCGGCCCCGGGGCGCCGGACTGCGGGTCACCGTCGTCGGCGCGATGAGCGCGCCGCTCGGCGGCGACCGGCTCGCGATCGACGCCGAGGTGCGCGCGGGCACCCGGCTCACCGTCGACTCCGCCGCCGCGACGATCTCCCTCCCCGGCGGCGACGGCGCGACCGCCCACTACGACGTCGCCCTCCGCGTCGCGGACGACGCGGTGCTGCACTGGCTGCCCGAACAGCTCGTCGCCGCCCGCGGCAGCACCCTGCGGATGCGCACCCGGGTCGAACTGGCCCCCACCGCACGCCTGGTGCTGCGCGAGGAGCAGATCCTCGGCCGCCACGGCGAGGATCCCGGCACCCTCCTCACCCGGCTCACCGTGCACCGCGCCGGAGCGCCGCTGCTCGACGGCGAACTCGCCTTCGGCCCCGGCGCCCCCGGCGGCTGGGACGGGCCCGCGGTCCTGGGCGGGCACCGTGCGGTCGGCCAGCTCCTCGTCGTCGAACCGGACTTCGCGGAGAAGCCGCCCGGCCGGGGTGTGCGCGGGCCGAACACGGCGGTGACGCCGCTTGCGGGCCCCGCGGCGCTGGTCACCGCGGTGGCCCCCGACGCGCGGCGGCTGCGCGCCGCCCTCGACGCCGCCCTCGACGAGCTGGTCCCCGGCGTCCGCGACGGCTGAACTCCCCGGCAGGTCTGTACCGCTGAGCGGGACGGGGGGCACCGGTATGGGTTCGGTAAAGAACGTCTGTGCGGTCTGTCGCCGGACGGTCCGGCCACGGAAGGATCCCCGGAGCGTTCCGGTGCACACCGGGCGCCGACCACGGAACCACGGACCACAGCAGGGGGAGAGACGTCGTGAGACGTGCAACAGGACTCGGCCTCGGCGGCACGCTGATAGCGGGCGCACTCGTCGCGGGAGCGGTCGCCGCCCCGGCGGCGACCGCCGACAGCGGCGCCCCCACCGGCTCCGAGGCGCGCGGTGTGCGCGTCGCCGCCGAGCGGGCCGCCCGGCAGGGCGTCGACTGGGCCGACTGCCCCGAGGACTGGGGGCTGGTGAAGCCCATCCAGTGCGGCTGGGTGAGCGTGCCCCTCGACTACGCGAAGCCGAACGGCAAGCAGATCAGGATCGCCGTCGACCGCATCGGCCACACCGGCACCGCCGAGCAGCGCCAAGGCGCGCTCGTCTACAACCCCGGCGGCCCCGGCGGCTCGGGCATGCGCTTCCCGACCCGCGTCACCAACAAGAACCCGGTCTACGCCAAGATGGCCCAGGCGTACGACTTCGTCGGCTTCGACCCCCGCGGCGTCGGCCACTCGACGCCCATCTCCTGTGTGGACCCGCAGGAGTTCGTCAAGGCGCCGAAGGCCGACCCGGTGCCCGACAGCGAGGCCGACAAGCGCGCCCAGCGCAAGCTCGCCGCCGAGTACGCGGACGGCTGCGCCGAGCGCAGCGGCTGGATGCTGCCGCACATGACCACCCCGAACACCGCGCGCGACCTGGACGTCGTCCGCGCGGCGCTCGGCGAGGAGAAGCTCAACTACCTCGGCGTCTCCTACGGCACCTACCTGGGGGCGGTCTACGCGACCCTCTTCCCCGGGCACGTCCGCCGGATGATCGTCGACAGCGTGGTCAACCCCTCGCGGGAGAAGATCTGGTACCAGGCCAACCTGGACCAGGACGTCGCCTTCCAGATGCGCTGGGACGACTGGAAGGCGTGGGTCGCGAAGAACGACGCCGTCTTCCACATCGGCGACACCCCCGCGAAGGTCGAGGCCCAGTGGGTGAAGCTGCGGGCGACCGCCAAGCGCAGCCCGCTCGGCGGGGTCGTCGGTCCGGCCGAACTGCTCGCCTTCTTCCAGAGCGCGCCCTACTACGACTCCGCCTGGGTGCCCGTCGCCCGGACCTGGAGCGCCTACCTCGCCGGTGACACCCAGGCGCTCGTCGACGCCGCGGCGCCCGACCTCACCGACACCGCAGGCAACGCGGCGGCGGAGAACGGCAACGCCGTGTACACGGCGGTCGAGTGCGCGGACGCCAAGTGGCCCAGGAATTGGCGGACCTGGGACCGGGACAACACCCGGCTGCACCGCGACCACCCGTTCCTCACCTGGTCCAACGCCTGGATGAACCTCCCCTGCGCCACCTGGTCCACCAAGCAGCACACCCCCGTCCAGGTGCGCACCGGCAAGGGCCTGCCCCCGGTGCTGATCGTGCAGTCCGAGCGGGACGCGGCCACCCCGTTCGAGGGCGCGGTGGAGCTCCACGAGCGTCTGGAGGGCTCGCGCCTGATCGTGGAGAAGAACGCCGGTTCGCACGGCGTGACCGGCCTGGTCAACAGCTGCGTCAACGACCGCGTCGACGCGTACCTGCTCAGCGGACGGCTCGACCGCCGCGACGTGGAGTGCGCGCCGCACGCCACCCCGAAGCCGTAGGCCGGGGCCCGACGGGCGAGGGGCGGCCGGGATCTCCCGGCCGCCCCTCGTGCGTCCCCGACTGCGACTGCGACTGCGACTGCGACTGCGCCCTCGCCCGCGACCCCGCCCTCGCCCGCGACCCCGCCCTCGCCCGCGAGCCCGGGCCGCCCCGCCCGTGCGGTCCGGCCCGGCGTCCGCGAGCGGTCCGCGCCGCCCGCGCCCGCTAGCGCCCGCGCCGGGGCGGGAAGCGCTTCGGGTTCTGGGCCTGCGCCTCGGCCTGCTGCTCCGCCTTGACCTCGGCCGCGTACCGGTCGACGTACTCCTGCCCGGAGAGCCCGAGGATGGCGTACATGATCTCGTCCGTGACGGCGCGGATGGCCGCCTTCTCGTTCTCCATCCCGGCGTAGCGCGAGAAGTCCAGCGGCTCGCCGAACCGCACGGTGACCCGCTTGATCTTCGGCAGCTTCTGCCCGGGCGGCTGGATCTCGAAGGTCCCTACCATCGCGCACGGCACCACGGGCACACCCGCCCGGAGCGCCATGACGGCGACGCCGACCTTGCCCTTGTAGAGCCGGCCGTCGTGCGAGCGGGTGCCCTCCGGGTAGATACCCAGCAACTCGCCCTTGTCCAGCACCCCGAGGCCCTCGCGGATGGCGGCCTGCCCGGCGTCCTTCCCGGAGCGGTCGACCGGGATCTGCCCCGCGCTGTGGAAGAACGCGGCCGTCAGCCGCCCCTTGATGCCCGGCCCGGTGAAGTACTCGGCCTTGGCGAGGAAGGTGATGCGGCGCTTGAGGATGGCGGGCATCAGGAAGTGGTCGGAGAACGACAGGTGATTCCCGGCGACGATCGCCGCGCCCTCGTCGGGCACGTGCTCGAGTCCCTCGATCCGCGGGCGGAACAGCACCCTCAGCAGCGGCCCCAGGAGGACGTACTTGAGCACGTAGTAGAACACGGTCTCTCCCCAACTCTCACGGATCGGCGGTGTGGACGCGTTCTGCGGAGTGCCATCCGTCCGGTGATCGATCGTAGCCCGCTTCTGCGGGCCTTCGGGCGTCTGTGCGGACACCGCGGGCACCCCGCCGCCGGTCCGCCGCCACCGGCCCCGCGCCTCAGGCGCGCAGCAGGCTCGCCTCCGGCGACACGGCGTGCAGCGGCTGCTCACCCGCCGCCACCCGGGCCAGCTCCTCGACGAGCAGCGCCCCGATCGCCCGCCGCTCCGAGCCCACCGTGCCGGCGACGTGGCCGGTGAGCATCACGTTCTCCAGGGTGTAGAGCGCGGACCCGGGCGACGGCGGCTCCTCGGCGGTGACGTCGAGGACGGCCTGGAGGTCGGGCCGCTCGCCGAGAACGCGGATCAGGGCCTCCTCGTCGACCACGGCGCCGCGCGCGGTGTTGATGAGGGTGGCCCCGTGGGGCAGCCCGCGCAGCAGCTCGCCGGTGACCAGGCCCTCGGTACGGCCGGGGACGAGCGGGGTGTGGATGCTCAGCACCCGTGACCGCGCCACCAGTTCGGGCAGGCCGGCCACCCGCTCCGCCCCGGCCTCGCGGAAGAGGGCGTCGTCGGCGTACGGGTCCCAGGCCAGCACCCGGGTGCCGAGCCGCCGCAGGTGCCCGGCGACCATCCGCGCGATCGAGCCGAACGACACCAGCCCCACGGTCTGGCCGTGGATCCCGGGCACGCCGTCCAGGCCGGGGAGCACCCGCTCGGCCGCCATCCGGCGGGACCGCCGGTGGACGTCCTTGAGGGCCAGCACGGTCTGCGCGTACACGTACTCGGCGACCGGCCCGTTGTTGGCCTCCGCCGCGGAGACCACCGTCAGACCGCGCTCCCAGCAGGCGTCGGTGACCAGCAGGCGGATGGAACCGGCCCCGTACAGCACGGTGCGCAGCGCGGGAAGGTGCGCCAGCACCCCGGCGGTCAGGAGCGGTGCGCCCCACGAGGCGAGCAGCACCTCCGCCTCCGCCCGGCGGGGATGGGCGAGCAGCTCCCCGGCATCCGCGCACTCGGCGACGACGTCGCCGGTGCGGCACAGCGTCTCCCACTGCTCCGGGCCGAACAACTGCTCGCGCGCATCGGGCCGGAGTACGACGGCGACGCGGGGGCGGGCGGACGGGCGGTCATGCGGCATGTCTACTCCGGCGGTGACGGGGCCTGCCGGCGGGCGCCGGCCGGCGGCACGGTCTCGCCGCCGGCCGGCGCCCGCCGTTCGTGAAGCGTCGGGCATGAGGCGTCGCGCGGACGCCACATCCTGGAGGCCTACCCCGGACCGGCGGCCCCTGCACCGGCCCCCGCTCAGCCGGGCAGCACCTCGGTCCCGTGGGGGGCGAGGGTGCGCCGCCCGTGGCCGTGCACCGTGACGGACTGCTCCTCGGCGGAGTGGTTGATCACGAAGACGGTGTCGCCCCTGCGCACGACCTCCACCTGCTCGTTCGGCTCCGCCGTGGGCGCCTGGGCCCCGACACCGTCGAGGAGCACGCCCACGAGCCGGTCCATGGAGGGCGCGTCCAGCCGGGTCGCCACGTACCAGGCGTCCCCCGAGCCGGTGCCGCGCCGAGTCACGGCGGGCCACGAGCGGACGACGCCGTCGTCGAAGGAGGCCCGCACCTCGGCGTCGACGGCATGGGTGAACTCGGCCCAGGTGCCGGCGGTCAGCTCGCCCAGGGCGCCCGACAGCCGCAGCACGGGCGCCGGCCCGCCGGGGGCCGGCGCCACGGGCGCGAACTCCTCGACCCGTACGCCGAGGACGCCCGCGAGCGACCCGAGGTAGCCCTCGGCCGGCACCCGCAGGTCGCGGTCGAGGACGCCGGTCATGAAGCCCACCGCCAGCCGGCCCCCGCGCTCGGGGACGGCCGCCAGCGCGGTGAGGGCGGCCTCGTCCGCGACGTGCAGGGCGGGCACGACGACGAGGTCGTACCCGTCGAAGGGGCCGTCCGCCGGGAGGAAGTCGACCACGGCGTCCCGCGCCCAGAAGGCCCGGTACCAGTCCTGGACGAGGGACAGGTAGTCCAGCCGGGTGGGGGTGGACTCCTGCTCCAGCGCCCACCAGGAGTCCCAGTCGAAGACGATCCCGATCCGTGCGGACACCTCCGTCCCGCGGAGCCGGGAGAGGTCCGCCAGCTCCGCCCCGAGCGCGCACACCTCCCGGAAGACACGCGAGTCGGGCCCGGCGTGCGGAAGCATCCCCGAGTGGAACTTCTCGGCGCCCGCGGCCGACTGGCGCCACTGGAAGTACATGATCCCGTCCGCGCCGCGGGCCACCGCCTGCAGCGAGTACGCCCGGTTCTGCCCCGGCGCCTTGGGGGCGTTGGCGGGCCGCCAGTTCACGGCGCTCGTCGCCTGCTCCATGAGCACCCAGGGCTTGCCGTTCCCCAGCGACCGCATCAGGTCGCGGGTCAGGGCAGCGGCGGCCGGCGCCTGCGGGTCGACCGGGTCCGGGTAGGAGTCGTCGGAGACGAAGTCGACCTCGCGCGCCCACTTCCAGTAGTCCAGCGGGCGGAAGGCTCCCATGAAGTTGGTCGTCACCGGGATGCCGGGTGACGCCGCGCGCACGATCTCGGCCTCGGCCCGGAACAGGTCGAGGAACGCGTCGGAGGTGAACCGGTCGAAGTCGATGAGCTGGGTGGGATTGGAGGCCGTCGGCGCGGTGCGCGGCGGCATGATCTCCTCGAAGTCGCTGTAGCGCTGCGACCAGAAGGCGGTGCCCCACGCCGCGTTGAGCGCCTCGACGGTGGAGTACTTCGCCCGCAGCCAGACCCGGAAGGCGGCCTCGGCGTCCGGCCCGTAGCAGCGGGGGACATGGCACGCGTACTCGTTGTTCACGTGCCAGGCCACCAGGCCGGGGTGCTGCCCGTAGCGCTCGGCCAGGGCCCGCACCAGGGCCAGCGCGTGTTCCCGGTAGACCGGCGAGTGCGGACTGTAGTGCTGGCGGCTGGTGTTGCCGAGCACCACGCCGTCGGCGGTCACGGGGGCCATCTCCGGGTGCGCGGCCACGAGCCACGGCGGCGGTGAGGCGGTCGCGGTGGCGAGGTCGATCCCGATGCCCGCGCCGGCGAGCCGGCCCAGCACGTCGTCGAGCCACGCGAAGTCGAAGGTGTCCGGCGCCGGCTGGAGCCGCGACCAGGAGAAGACGCCGACCGTGGCGACGGTGACGCCCGCGCGCCCCATGAGCTTCACGTCCTCGTCCCAGACGTGCGCGGGCCACTGCTCGGGGTTGTAGTCGCCGCCGAACCAGAAGCGGTCGCCGCTGACGTTACTCACATGTGCTCCGTTCGAGGGGAGGGCCGGGGTCGGCGGGTGGGGGCGCGCCCCGCACCCCCGGCGGGCCCGAGCAGCGTAGCAAGCGCTTTCATTAATCGGGAGATTCCTGGTGATGCGATCGCCTCCCGGCTCCATTGACGTAGTGCTCGTGACCGGGGCACGATGCGGGCGACGTCATGAAAGGGTTTTCTGTCCGGCCCGGGTGCAGCGGCCCTCGATCCCGCACCCCGACCGGGCGGACCCGCACCGATCCCGAGGCAGGCACCGTGGCACTGTTCGACCTCCCGCTCGACCGACTGCGCACCTACCGCAGCGAGTCCACCGCCCCGGAGGACTTCGACTCCTTCTGGGACCGGACGCTGAAGGAGGCCCGGCAGCACGACCTGGACGCCCGCTTCGAGCCCGTCGACACCGGGCTGCGCACGGTGTCCGTGTCGGACGTGACCTTCAACGGCTTCGGCGGCCACCCCGTCAAGGGCTGGCTGGTCCTGCCCGCCGGGGCCGACGGCCCGCTGCCCGTGGTGGTGAGCTTCATCGGGTACGGGGGCGGACGCGGCCTGCCCCTGACGCATCTGCTCTGGGCCTCGACCGGACGCGCCCACTTCGTGATGGACACCCGTGGCCAGGGCAGCACCACCCGCGGCGCGACCCCCGACCCCGTCGGCGCGGGGCCCGCGGTGCCCGGCTTCATGACCCGGGGCGTCGACTCGCCGGAGACCTACTACTACCGGCGGGTCTACACCGACGCGGTGCGCGCCGTGGAGGCCGCGCGCGCCCACCCGCTGACCGACGCGTCCCGCACGGCCGTGACCGGCGGCAGCCAGGGCGGGGGCATCGCGACGGCCGCCGCCGGACTGGTGCCCGACCTCGCCGCCGCCGTCGTCAACGTGCCCTTCCTGTGCGACTTCCCGCGCGCGACCACCCTCACCGACCGCCGCCCCTACCGCGAGATAGGCGACTGGCTGGGGGCCCACCGCGGACGGACCGGGGAGGTGCTGGAGACGCTCTCCTACTTCGACGGGGTCCACTTCGCGGCCCGCGCCACGGCGCCCGCGCTGTTCTCCACCGCGCTGGAGGACCGCACCTGCCCGCCGTCCACCGTCTTCGCGTCCTTCAACGCCTGGGCCCACGAGGACAAGCAGATCGAGGTCTACGACTTCAACGACCACGAGGGCGGCGGCCCCGACCAGGACGCCGCCGCCGTCGCCTGGCTGTCCGGACGCTGCCCGGTGTGACCCGCACACGGCACGCCCCGGGCGCCGGCCGACCGGTGCAGCGCCCGGCGGCCGGTCGCGGCGGCCGGTGCGGCGCCTGGTCGGTGCGGGCGGCTCCCGGCGGGCGGCCGGGTACTCCGGTGCGGCCCCCGCCCGCCCGTCGGCGGTCGCGCCGGACAGTGCAGCGCCCGCCCGTCGGCGGTTGGCTACTCCGGGGCGGCGCCCGGTTGTGGTGGCCGGTGGAGTGCCCGGGCGGTGTGGTCGGACCGCGTAGTGCAGCGCCCGCCCGTCGGCGGTCGCGCCGCACGGCACCGCCCCCGCCCGGTCGGTGCGGTGCGGCTCACGCACCGCCCGGTCGGTGGCGGTTGGCTACTCCGGGGCGGCGCCCGGTCGTGGTGGCCGGTGCAGTGCCCGGCCGGTGTGGTCGGACCGCGCAGTGCAGCCCCCGCCCGTCGGCGGTCGCGCCGCACGGCACCGCCCCCGCCCGTCGGCGGTCGCGCCGCACGGCGCCACCCCCGCCCGGTCGCGGTCAGGACAGCTCGCGCAGCGCCACGCCGATGGCGGCGATCCCGTCCGTGAGGGCGCCCGGCGGGCCCGCCGCGTAGCCGAGGACGAGGCCCTGGGGGCCGGGCAGCCGCCGGTGCCAGGACAGCGGCTGGCACTTCACGCCGAGGTCCAGGGCCGCGGCGGCGAGCTCGGTGTCGGGGACGTCTCCCGCGTAGGTGACCGTCAGGTGCAGCCCGGCCGCGGCGCCGTGGACCACGGCCCCCGGCAGATGCCGGGCGATCGCCGCGATCATCGTGTCGCGGCGCCGCCGGTGCCGGCCGCGGAGCAGCCGTAGCTGCCGCTCCAGGTCGCCGGAGTCCATCAGCCGGGCGAGCACGAGCTGGGGCAGCACCGCGTTGCCCAGGTCGTTGAAGCGCTTGGCGTCGGTCAGCGCAGCCCGGTGCCGCGGCGGCGGCACCATCCAGCCGATGCGCAGCGCCGGGGCCAGCAGCTTGGACACACTGCCCATGTAGCAGACCCGGTCGGCGAGCAGGGCGCGCAGCGCGGGCACCGGCGGCCGGTCGTAGCGGTGCTCCGCGTCGTAGTCGTCCTCCAGGATCAGCCCGCCCTCGGCCGCCCAGCGCAGCAGCTCCCGGCGGCGCTCCCCACTGGTGACGACACCGGTGGGGAACTGGTGGGCGGGGGTGAGCAGGACCGCGCGGGTGCCCGACGCGCGCAGCGCGTCGACGCGCACCCCGTCGCCGTCGACCGGCACCGGCCGGACCCGGAGGCCGCCGTGGAGCAGATGCTGACGGGCCCCCAGCGAACCGGGGTCCTCCATCGCCACACAGTCGATGCCGTCCGCCTTCAGCACCGGGTGGAGCAGGGTGAGCGCCTGCGCGGTGCCGGCGACGACGAGGACGTCGTCCGCGTCCGCGCGGATGCCCCGGCTGCGGGCGAGCCACGCGGCGACGGCGCGGCGCAGCGGTGCGGCGCCGCGCGGATCCCCGTAGCCCAGGTCGCCGGCGGACAGCCCGGCGAGCACGGCCCGTTCGGCGCGCAGCCACGCCGTCCGGGGGAAGGCGGCGAGGTCGGGCCGCCCGGGGGTGAGGTCGATCCGGGCGGGCGCGGAGCGCAGGGCGTCGAAGACACCGGCGCCGGGTTCACCGGCGAACAGCGAGCCCCCGGCCGCCCGGGCGCGGGGCACGGGGGAGCCGCGGCGCTCCCGCGGCGGCGGGGGCGGCACGGCGACCACCACGGTGCCCCCGCGCCGGCGTCCCTCGACATGGCCGTCCTCGGTCAGCCGCCGGTACGCCTCGGTGACCACGCCCCGGGAGACGTGCAGGTCACCGGCGAGCACCCGGGTCGGCGGGAGCCGTGCGCCCACGCCCAGCCGGCCGTCGGCCATCGCCTCGCGCAGCCGTTCGGCGAGCCAGTCGGCCTTGCCTCCGGCGGGGGCGTCCCCGGCGTCGAGCTGAAGGAAGTCGGAGCCCCGTGTCCCCGCCCGCTCCTCGGAGTTCACCGGCCCCATGGTGCCACGCGCCCCGGACCCGGCGGCCCGCCCCCGTCGCGGGCCGCCGGGAGTCCGCGCGGCCACGGCACGGCTCAGCCGCCGAAGTCGAACTCGGGCGCGGAGGGCGTCAGCACGGCCGTCGCGGGAGCGGACGCCGGCCAGTGGGCGCGGAGGCCGGCGGCGATCGCGTCCAGCACCAGCGGCACGGTCTCCGCGCCGCCGTCGTGCATCGCCTCCGTCACCACCAGGATCCTGCGGGTGTGCCCGCCGACCGCCGAGTGCCCGCTCTGCCGGTGCGTCCAGCGCCGTGCGTGCGCCCGCCCGGCGGAGTCGGCGAACGTCACCTCGCCCGCGGCCGGGCGGTCCACGGCGCCGCCGAAGTCCTCGTAGTGCTCCTCGCCCGTGGCGTGCCGCACCTCCAGCAGGGGAGCGGCGATCCGGTCCGCGTCGAGGACGGCGACGGGCACGGCGTACGCGGCGGAGACCGCGTTGCACAGGTCGACGACCGGGTGGATGCGCGGCAGGTCCCCGCTCCTGCGCAGGCGCCGCAGCAGGGACTCCGACGCGCACCGGTACTGCGTGGGCCGGAGCCCCATGGCGGCGAACGTCCGCCGCCAGGCGAGCACTTCGGGGAACTCGCTCTCGGTGGTGCCCGCCAGGCGGGCGACGGCGCGGGCCGTGTGGGCGCGGACGAGGCCGCCGGTGTCGGCGTCCGCGTCGACGCCGCAGGCGCTGAGCGCGCCCGCGCTGAGCCGCGGGTATCCGGACCGGACGGCGTCGGAGTGCCGGAAGCGCATGATCACGCCACCGCCAGCCGGGCGCCCAGGCCCACGAAGCACACGGCGAACACCCGGCGCAGACCGGTCAGCACCCGGGGCCGGGCGAGCACCCGGTGCCGTACGGCGGCGGCGCACAGCCCGTACACGGCGAAGACGACGAAGGTCAGGCCCATGAAGACGCCGCCGAGGGCGAGCAGATCGCGCGCCGAGCCCTGCCCGCCGCCGGGGACGAACTGCGGCAGGAAGGCGACGAAGAACATCGTGAGCTTCGGGTTCAGCAGGTTCAGCAGCACGCCCGATGCGATGACCCGGGCGGCGGGGCGGGGTGCCGTGTCCCGCTCCACGACGAGGGCGTCCTTGTCACGGAGCGTCGACCACGCCATGTACAGCAGATACGCGACGCCCAGGTACTTCACCGTCTCGTAGGCGACGGCGCTGGTGTGCAGCAGCGCCGCGAGCCCGGTGACCGTCGCCACCAGATGGGGGACGATCCCCACGGTGCAGGCGAACGCGGCGACGACGCCCGCCCGCCGCCCGTGGGACAGCCCGGCGGCGAGCGTGTACACCACGCCGGTGCCGGGGGTCACCACCACGATCAGGGTGGTGAGCAGGAACGCGACACTCACGAGGAACCTCCGCGATGTTCGGGGACGCCTCCACCCTGCCGTCTCCTTGGCCCGCTCCACAGAGCCAAAGAAGGGCCTGATCACCGGTCCATAAGAACCCCGGACTCCACCGTGCCCGGTGCGCCCGGGCGGCCTGCCGGCACCCCGGCCGGGGCGGCGCCGACGGGCACGGCCCCGCGTCAAACATCGCCGCGGCGTGGCGTGGGGTCGCCCGGGTGAAAAATGACGCCGCGTCACTCAGGGGGCCCACGCCGTGACCCGGATGCCGCACGCTCCGGTGGTGCGCTCCCGGCATCGGGCTGACGGTGATTCACGTCGCCCATGCGATCCGATGAGCCGACGACATGACGGCTCGCGCAGCAGCGACGAAAGGAAAGGCTTCACCATGCGCTCTGCCCGCATTCTGCTTGCCTCGGCCGTCGCCACGGCCGCCCTCACGGTCTCGGGACCCGCCGCGTACGCCATGGCCCTCGCCGACGACACCGGCAAGGACTCCTCCTCCAGCAGCGGCAAGTACTCCAAGGAGGACTCCGACTCCTCCGGCTACGAGAAGGAGTCGGACGGCGAGAAGAAGTCCTGGAAGCACGACAAGCCCCACGGCGGCGTCCACGCCGGTGGCGGTGCGCTCGCCGGTGTGACCGGTGACGACTGGAGCAAGGACGACTCGGAGAAGTCGGACGGCGAGAAGAAGTCCTGGAAGCACGACAAGCCCCACGGCGGCGTCCACGCCGGTGGCGGTGCGCTCGCCGGTGTGACCGGTGACGACTGGAGCAAGGACGACTCGGAGAAGTCGGACGGCGAGAAGAAGTCCTGGAAGCACGACAAGCCGCACGGTGGTGTGCACACCGGTGGCGGTGCGCTCGCCGGTGTGACCGGTGACGACTGGAGCAAGGACGACTCGGAGAAGTCGGACGGCGAGAAGAAGTCCTGGAAGCACGACAAGCCCCACGGCGGCGTCCACGCCGGTGGCGGTGCGCTCGCCGACGTGTCGGGCGACGAGACGGCCCGCGAGGGCAAGGAGTCGTCCGGCTCCGGCAAGTGGGAGAAGGAGTCGGGCGACGAGGAGAAGTCCTGGAAGCACGACAAGCCGAAGGGCGGCGTCCACACCGGCGGCGGCGGCACCGCGCTGTCCGGCGGCGGCCTCGCCGCGGGCGCGGTCCTGCTGCTCGGCGGCATCGGCGCCGGCGCGCTGGTCATGCGCCGCCGCGGTGTGAGCGGCACCGCCGCCTGATCCCTCCCCGAGGACGCCCTTGTCGCGGTCGTCGTCCTTCCGGACGGCGGCCGCGACGTCCGTTCATCCCCTCCGGCAGCCCTCCCCGGCAGCGAAAGGTACGACGCCCGCATGGCCCCGCACCACTCACCCCCGCAGCCCCCCGTCACCTCCCGCTCGCTCGCCCGCGCCCTGCTCGGGCCCGCCGTGGCGGCGCTCCTCGGCTTCCTGCTGATGTACAACTCCTTCGGCTCCTCCACCGACGCCAAGCCCTCCGCCGGGCCGGCCGTGTCCGTGCCCACGAGCAGGGCTCCCGCGGATCCCGCGGCCTCCGGCCCGGCCGCCGAGAACAGGGCGACGCCCCTCGTCGAACCGCTCTCCCTGGAGAGGTCCGAGCCCCAGCGGATCAAGATCCCCCGGATCGCGGTCGACGCACCCTTCATGGGCCTGTCCATCGGCCCCTCCGGCATGCTCGACGCCCCGCCGCCGGACGACCGCAACCTGGTCGGCTGGTGGCAGGAGGGGGTCACCCCGGGCGAACTGGGCACCTCGATCGTGGCCGGGCACGTGGACACCCGGACGGGGCCGGCGGTGTTCCTGCTGCTGCCCACGCTGAAGGCCGGCGACACGGTGGACATCGTCCGGGAGGACGGCTCCACCGCGACGTTCGTCGTCGACTCCGTCGAGAACTTCAGCAAGGCGTCGTTCCCGAACGACCGGGTGTACGCGGACACACCGGACGCGCAGCTCCGGCTGATCACCTGCGGCGGCGAGTACGACCGCAAGGCGAAGGACTACAAGGAGAACGTGGTGGTCTTCGCGCATCTCGACTCGGTGAAGCAGCCGTAGCCGCAGGTCACGCGCGATCTCCGGCACCGGATACCCCCACGGTGTATGCCCACGTGCCGATTCCCGTCCGGATCCCGCTTGACGCCATACCCCTAGGGGGTATGGTTGGGCTCATGGGTCGCGGCAGGAGCGGCCCCGATCGAGGAGTGGTCATGAGGACCGGTGCCAGGATCACGGCGTTCGCGGCCGCGCTCGCGGCGGCCTTCGGGACGGCGTACGGCGTGGGTCAGGGCATCGACCCCGTCGTCGCCGAGGCCGAGCCGCCGCGGCACACCGTCCACCGGCCCGAGGGGCAGCCGGAGGCGGGACGGGAGACGGGCGCCGCGCACACCGGCGACCACGGCGCGGCGGCGGAGCCGGGCGGTCTGCGGATCTCCGACCAGGGCTTCACCCTCGACCTGCGGACGCCCCGCCTCGCCGCCGGCCGCCCCGGCGAGCTGCGCTTCACGGTGACCGACGACCGCACGGGGCGCGCGGTCACCGACTACCGCCGCGAGCACGGCAAGGAGCTCCACCTGATCGTCGCCTCGCGCGACCTCTCCACCTACCGTCACCTCCACCCGGAGCGCGCCGCCGACGGCACCTGGTCCACCCCGGTGAACCTGCCCGAGGCCGGCGGCTACCGGGTGTTCGCCGACTTCGTGCCGCGCACGGGCGCCCCCGAGGGCCTGACCCTCGGCGCCGACCTGGCCGTCTCCGGCGCCGCCGACCCGGCCCCGCTGCCCCGCGCGGCGGCCACCGCGGAGGTCGACGGGTACCGGGTCACGCTGAAGGGGTCCCTCAGCCCCGGCGCGTCCCGGGAGCTCACCCTGAGCGTCAGCAAGGACGGCCGGCCGGTCACCGACCTCCAGCCGTACCTCGGCGCCTACGGGCACCTGGTGGCGCTGCGGGCCGGGGACCTCGCCTATCTCCACGTCCACCCGAACGGCGAGCCCGGGGACGGCACGACCCGGCCCGGGCCGGAGGTCTCGTTCTCCGCGACCGCCCCCTCCCAGGGCTCCTACCGGCTGTTCCTCGACTTCCGTCACGGCGGCACCGTCCGCACCGCGCCCTTCACCGTCACCACCGACGGGGCCGTCGCACCGGCGCCGTCAAAGGACGGCGGCCACCCGGCGGAGGGCGACGGACACACCCACTGACGTGCGGCAACCGCACACGGCGCCGGCGGCCGCCCCCCGCGAAGGGGGCGGCCGCCGGCGCCGTGTACGGGGCGTGTTCAGGCCCGGGGCGCCGGGGCCCCGTCCGCCGGGGCGAGGGACGGCGATGCCGCCTCCGCCAGGTGGTCGGCGGGGCCGTCCGGGTCCGTGAGCCGGTTCAGCCGGCCCGGCACGTCGAAGCCGACGAGCGCGACCACGATCACCGTGCCGGCGAAGGTGAGCACCGCGAGCGCCCGGCCGAGGTCCATGCCCGACGCCAGATGCGCGCCGAGCACCGGGGCGACCGCACCGCCGAGCGCTCCGACGTTGTAGGTGAAGCCGAGCGCGGCGCCGCGGCTCTCGGTCGGGAAGTGGCCGCCGATCCAGCGGGGGAGCAGACCCGAGATGCCGAAGCTGGTCGCCTGGAGCACGAAGAGCAGCGCGCCGAGCAGCAGCAGGTTGTCGCGGACGGCGAAGACCGGGAAGACGAAGACGAGCGAGCCGAGCAGGGTGAAGGCGTACGCCTTGCGGGCGCCGATCCGGTCGCCGAGGAAGCCCGCGACCCAGCAGCCGACCATGGTGCCGAAGCCGGCGAAGTAGAGCACGTCGGTGACCTGGTCGGTGGTGTAGCCGAGCTCGGTCTTCAGATAGGTCGGCAGCAGGGCCTGGATCGGCCAGGAGTACAGGAAGGCGAAGAAGATCGTCACGATCATCGCCAGATAGAGCACCCAGCTGCGGCGGCCGCCGAGCTGCACCGCGAACGCGGCCAGGCACAGGCCCGCCACCACCGACAGGACCGGGACCGCGCCGTCGCCGAGCGGGGTGAACACGGCGAACAGGGCCACCGAGGCGAGGGTCGCGAGGACGAGGTTGACCACGGCCAGCGCCGGCGTGCGGAACAGCGGACGGAACGGGTTGGGGCGTGCGCCCTTCTCCTCCACGGCCTCGGTCCACTCCGCCGCCTCGGGCAGGGCGCGCCGCATCCACAGGGCGATGACGATCGGCACGATGCCGATGTAGAACATCCAGCGCCAGCCCAGTGCGGGCACCACCCAGTTGTAGACCTGCGCCGCGAGCACCGAGCCGATGGAGAAGCCGGAGATCAGGAAGCCGCTGGCGCGGCTGCGGACGCGGGCGGGCCAGCTCTCCATCACATAGGTGGCGCTCGCGCTGTACTCGCCGGCCATGCCCATGCCGATGGCGAGCCGGGCGACGAAGAGGCTGGTGTAGTCCCAGGCGAAGCCGCAGGCGAAGGTGCCCAGCGAGTAGAGCAGGATGCTGAGCACCATCGACAGCTTGCGGCCGTAGCGGTCGCCGACCGCGCCGAGTATCGCGCCGCCGAGCCAGCGGGTGATGAAGGCGCCGGAGACCAGGCTGGCCGCCTGCACCGTGCTCAGCCCGAACTCGTCGCTGATCTCCGTCAGCACGAGCGTGATCAGCACGAAGTCGAAGCCGTCGAGGACGTAGCCGATCCAGGCGGCGGTGAACGACTTCCATTGGGTGGGGGTGACCTCGCGGTACCACGGCAGCGCGCGGGCGGCGGGGCGGTCGGTGTTGTGCACGGTTTCTCCAGAATGCGGGACGGGCTCTCCGTCGAGCCGGCGCGCGGGCAGTACGTTACGGCCGGCCGAGGCCCTTGGCGAAGGTCCTGGTCAGTGCGGTGGGGGCGGTGATGGCGGTGCCGACGACGACACTGTGGGCGCCGCGGGCGAGCGCCTCGGCGGCGTGGGCGGGGGTGGCGATGCGGCCCTCGGCGACGACGGGGACGGCGATCGCCGCGGCGAGCCGCTCGACCAGGTCGAGGTCCGGGCCGTCCTGGACGGGGGAGCCGGGGGCGTAGCCGGAGAGGGTGGTGGACACCAGGTCCGCGCCCTCCTCGGCGGCCCGGACGCCCTCGGCGAGGGTGGCGACATCCGCCATGACGAGGGCGCCGGCCGCGTGCACGGCCGCCACGATCCCGGCGAAGGTGTCGCCGTCGGGGCGCGGCCGGCCGGTGGCGTCGGCGGCCACCACCGCGGCGCCGGCCTCGGCGACGGCGAGGGCGTGGCGGACGGTCGGTGTGATGTGGACACCGGTGCCACCGTCCTTCCACAGGCCCACGACCGGCAGGCGGCAGGCCGCCGTGATCGCGGCGACGACCTCGGGCGCGTTGGCGCGGACGGCGGCGGCGCCGCCCGCCTCGGCTGCGAGGGCGAGGCGCACCAGGGTCCCGGTGTGCCGCATCGGATCGCCTTCCGGGGCCTGGCAGGACACGATCAGCCGGCCGCCGACGGTGTCGGTGAATCCGGCGGGCGCAGAGGTCATCGGTGTGCTCCGGGGGAGTGGAGGGGCAGGGTGCGGACGAGTGCGGCGGCGCCGGTCACGGCCGCGTCGTGGCCGAGGGCCGGGGCCACCGGGCGCAGGCCGCGCAGCGGGGGCATGAGCTCTCCGGCGAAGGCGGCGTCCAGGGCCTGGGCCCAGAGGGGGCCGATTCCGGTGACGCCGCCGCCGACGACCACCCGGTCCGGGCCGAGGGCGTTGGCCAGGCCGCCGAGGACCCGGCCGGCCGCCGCGGCGCCGGTGGTGACGGCCCGCACGGCGTGGGCGTCGCCTTCGGCGGCCAGCGCGGCGACCGTCTCCAGACGGTCGGCCGGCCGGCCGGAGAGCCGCCCGTAGAGCGCGGTGATCGCCGGGCCGGAGGCGATGACCTCCAGATGGCCCGAGCCGCCGCAGGTGCAGGGCAGGCCCTCGGCCTCGGGGCTCGGCAGGTGCCCGAGGTGGCCGGCCACGCCGTGGGCGCCGTGCAGCATCCGGCCGCCCGCGGCGACCGCTCCGCCGACGCCGGTCCCGATGGCCGCGAACAGCAGGGTGGCGTCCGGGCCCATCGCGGCGAGTTCGGGCCCGGCCGCGGCGCGCACGTCGTTGTCGCACGCCACCGGGAGGCCGGTGCGGGCCGCGAGGTCCGGGCCGAGTGCCGTCCCGGCCCAGCCCGCCAGGGAGTCGGTCGCGCTGGTGACCGTGCCGGTGCGGGGGTCGATGACCCCGGCGGCGGCGACCCCGACCGCGACGGGCGAGGCGCCCGCCGACACCGTGCGGACCGCGTCGGCGAGGGCGTCGAGCACGGCGGACGCGCCTGCCCGGGCCGGGGTGGGCCGGGTGTGCCGGGCGGTGATCCGGCCGCCGCCGTCGACGAGCGCCGCGGCGATCTTGGTCCCGCCGAGGTCGAGGGCGACGACGGGACCGGAGGGCTGCTCGGGGACGGTCATCGGACCGGGAGCAGACCGGCCGCGCGCAGCCGCCGCGAGACGACGGCGATCGACTCCGCGTCGAGCTGGATCTGCGGCAGGGCCGTCGTGCCGTGGGCGATGACGCCGAGCAGCCGGAGGGCGTGCTTGAACGCGCCGATGGCCGAGGCGTTGCGGCTCATCTCGTCCACCGGGCCGGCGTCGACCATCCCGAACAGCTCGACCAGCCGCTCCTGCTCACCGGCCGCCGTCCTCCAGTCGCCCGCCAGGGCGGCGTCGTAGAGGCGGACGTAGCCGGCCGGGTCGACGTTGCCGATGCCGGGGACCACGCCGTCGGCACCGGCCAGCAGCGCGGCGTCCACCGTCAGTTCCGACCCGGTGAGGATCGAGAACCCGGGCGCGGGGCCCGAGGCGCGGCCCTCGCGGCCGCCGAGCGCCACGATCAGCCGGCGCAGACCGCCCTCGTCGCCGCTGCTGTCCTTCAGTCCGGCGATCGTGCCGTCCTCGGCCAGTTCCCGGACGAGTCCCGGCGAGAGCTTGGAGTGCACGGAGACCGGCAGGTCGTACGCGAAGAGCGGGAGGCCGCCCTCGGCGCGGACGGTACGGAAGTGGCGCGCGATCTCCTTCTCGTGGGTGCGGGTGTAGAAGGGCGCGGTGGCCACCACGGCGTCGGCGCCGATCGAGCGGGCGGTGCGGGTGTGCTCCAGGACGCGGGGGGTGGTGGTGTCGATGACACCGGCGAGGACCGGGACCCTGCCGTCGGCCGCGTTCACCACGACCTCCAGCACCGTGGCGCGCTGCTCGTCGGTGAGGTAGACGACCTCGCTGCTCGAACCGAGGGCGAAGAGCCCGTGCACGCCGCCGTCGACGAGATGGCGCACCAGACCGGTCAGCGAGGCGGTGTCCACCTCGCCGGCCGGGGTCAGAGGGGTGCAGACGGGCGGGACGACACCGCGGAGGGGTGCGGTCAGTGCCATGGGACGTACTCCAGTGGATCCGGGTATGGACGCCATACCTGAGGTGAGACGTAAGATGTCCTACGTCGGTTGTCACTGTAGGCCGACACCCGCGTCCGCGGTCAAGGGGGCGCGGCACATCGGTACCCGACCCGGTTCGGCACGAGAGGAGCCCGTCAGTGGCGCGCAGCACGGTGACCGAGGACGTCCAGGCCCGGATCAGGGCGCTGATCGTCGACCGGGGCCTCGGGCCCGGCAGCCCCCTGCCCACCGAGTCGGACCTGATGGAGCTGTTCGACGTCAGCCGGGTCACCGTGCGCGAGGCGCTGAAGGCGCTCCAGGCGCTGCACGTCGTGGAGATCCGGCGGGGATCGGGCACCTTCGTCGGCTCGCTCTCGCTCGCGCCGTTCGTCGGCGGACTGGCCTTCCGCGCCGTCGTCCGGCACTCGAACGGCGAGCCGGGGCTCTACGAGCTGATGCGGGTGCGCGAGGCGCTGGAGACCGGCCTCATCGACAGCGTGGTCGCCTGCGCCCCGCAGGAGGACCTGGACGTGCTCCACGCCATCGTCGACACGATGGACGAGGAGGCCGCCGCGGGCGGCATCGACCGCGGCACGGACCGGGCCTTCCATCTCGCGCTCTACCGCTCGCTGGAGAACCATCTGCTGAGCGAGGTGCTCGACGCCTTCTGGGCCGCCATGGACCAGGTCCGCGGCGACCTCGGCGACGGCCACGCCGACCCGGGGGAGACCTGCGCCCACCACCGCGAGATCGTCGAGGCGATCGCGGCCCGGGACGGCGCCCGGGCCGTGCTCGCCATGAGCACCCACTTCGACGACCTGCGCGCCCGGCTGGCCCCGCCCGGCCGGTGACACCCCGCGCGCACGGGCACGGCCCGGCCGGGACGTGGTGTCCACCGGCCGGGCCGCGGTCCCGGGGCCGCCGTGCCTACGGGGCGGTGACCGTCAGGCCGCCCTCGCCGTAGGAGCGCTGCCAGCCGCGCACCAGGTAGGTCGCCGTCGTCGCGACCCTGCCCGCGGCGGCGTTGGCCGGCACGGTCACCGGGATCCTCATGTTCGCGCCCTGCCCCGGGTCGAGTGCGGGCACCGTCACCTGCGGCGCGCTCCACCCCGCCGGCAGGCTCAGCGACACCGAACCGGACGGGAGCCGCACGTCGTTCTGGCTCACCACACGCACCGTCACCTCCGTCGTCGTGCCCGGCCTCAGGCCCGCGGGCGGGGTCACCGTGACGGGCGCGCACACGCCGCCGAGCCACTGGAGGTCGAAGGAGGAGTAGGTGATGCTGCGGTAGCCGTTCCGCTCCCACAGCAGCCCGACGCGCGGGTTGGCGGGCGTCCCGTCGGTGAGGGGCGTCAGCGTGGAGTACGCCGAGGAGCCGGCGGCGACCGTCCTGCGCACCGGCCAGTTGGCGCCGTTGTCGCAGGAGAGCCGCACCGTGAGGTTGCTGCGGCTGTTCGTGGTCGCGGTGTTGGAGAACATCAGCCACTTCGCCCGCGGATGGGTCGCCGCGACGCCCGGGGCGAAGCGCGTCACGGAGCCGTTGTTCGCCGGGTCGGGGAGCTCGGTGTCCTGCTGGAACGGGGTGTACGTGACGCCGCCGTCGGAGGAGTACGCGACCGTGCGGTACGGCGCCGAGCGGTTGTTGAGCATGATCCGGCCGTCGGACAGCTCGACGGTCTTGTTCTCGTCGCCGCCCGGACCCACCGGGGTGCCCATCCGCCAGGTCGCCCCGTGGTCGTCGCTGTAGGCGCTCACCGCGTAGTTGGCGCCGTTGTTCCGGATCGCGTACTGCTGGATCAGCCGGCCCTTGTGGATGCCGTGCCGGAGCTGGATGCCCTCGCCCGAGGCGGCGAACATCCCGGCCCAGGCGGGGTTCTTGATCTCCGCGGTGATGCGCTCGTGCTTCCAGGTGAGGCCGTCGTCGTCCGAGTAGCTGTAGTCGGCCTGGAGGACGTTCGGATCGGACTCGTCGTTGCCCGTCGCCGACCCGAAGAACCCCTGGTTGACGGAGGCGGCGTAGAAGACGAAGATCCGCCCCGTCTCCCGGTCCACGAGCAGGCTCGGGTCGCCGAAGCCCTTGGGCGCCGCCTCCTTGCGGATCACCTGCTGCTCCTGCCAGGTGACGCCGTCGTCGGTGCTGCGGCGCAGCACGACGGAGAGGTTGCCGGGCAGGTCGCCGAGGGTGGGCCGGGCGTCGTAGGCCGCCAGCAGGGTGCCCGCGCCGGTCTTGGTGAGTGCCGGGATGCGGTAGTACGGCGAGCCCACGCCCTGGGTGGCGAGGTCCTGGGACCAGAGCTGACCTGCGGCGGGCTGCGCGGCGCCGTGGGCGACGCCGGTCGTGCTCAGGGCCACCATCGTGGCGGACAACAGGGCCAGACACACTCTGCGCTGCATGGACGGGTCCTCTTTCCGGGGGTAGGGGAGGGGAACGGCATGCGAATGGTCGGGGGCGGGCCGGGGCGCGTCGCGGGGTGACGGCGGGCGCCGGCGGCCCGGGCGAAGGAGCGGCTCAGGAGGCCAGGAGGGCGCGCAGCCAGTCGAGTTGCACCCGCTGGTGGTGGGCCCCGCCGCCCTCGTGGCCGTTGTACTCGTAGACCCGCACGTCCTTGGGGCCGCCGTAGCGGTGGTAGGCGGCGAAGCACGTGGACGGCGGGCAGATGTCGTCCATCATGGCGATCGAGAACAGCGAGGGGGCGGTGGCGCGCGGGGCGAGCACGGCGGCGTCCACGTAGGAGAGGGTGTCCAGCAGGGCTCCCGCGTCGTCCCGGTGGAGGCGCAGGTACTCCGCCACCTCGGTGTACGGCGGCCGGGCCGCGACCAGGGAGCCGCGGCGGATGTCGCAGAGGAACGGGACGTCGGGCATGGCGCCCGCGAGCCCGGGGACGAGGGCGGCGACGGCGAGGGCCAGCCCGCCGCCCTGGCTGATCCCGGTGGCGACGATCCGCGCGGGGTCGACGGCGGGGTGGGCCCGGGCGGCGTCCACGGCGCGGACGGCGTCCGTGATCAGCCGCACGTAGTAGTGCTCCGCGGGCCCGCCGGCGCCGCGGGTCAGGAAGCCGGGGACGGAACCCCCCACCGCTCCCGCGTCCGGTGTGTCGCCCGTCGCGGCCGACCAGCCCTGGCCCCGGGTGTCCATGAGCAGATGGGCGTGCCCGGCGGAGGACCACAGGAGCTGCTCGTGCGGGAGGCCGCGCCCCCGGCCGTAGCCGAGGAACTCGACGACGCAGCCGAGCGGTTCCCGGGCACCGGCCGGCAGCCGCAGCCAGCCGCGCACGGGATCTCCGCCGTGACCGGCGAAGGTGACGTCATAGGTCGTCACCTGCGGCAGCCCGGTGTCGACGAGCCGGAAGACGGGCTCCGCCGGGGGGCTCGCCGCCAGGGTCCCCGCCCAGAAGGCGTCGAGGTCCGCGGGCTCCGGCAGGGCAGGGCTCAGGGCCAGGCATTCGGCGAGAGACAGGTCCGTCAACGGCATGGAGGTGCCCCCGGGGCGACGAGGAAGACAGGTGATGAGACGACAGACGTCAGATGTCCTGTCGCTGCACGGGACCCTAGAGACCGCCCGCGGCGGCCGTCAAGGGTGCCCGCGCCGTCCTCGGCCCGGTCGCGCGGATCAGGCGGGGCGCGAACGCGCCTCCGTCAGCCGCCGCCTGACGGGGGCGTAGTGCTCGCGCAGCGCCGCGGTGAACGCGGCGGCGTCGCCGGCCCTCGCCGCCTCGGCGATGCGCCGGTGCGCCTCGACGGTCGCGGTCTCGTCGGCGTGGGTGAAGCCGTCCAGATGGGGCGCGACGATCGTGTAGACGTCCCAGAACGCGACGGAGAGCTGCCCGATGAGCGCGTTGCCCAGGGGCGCGACCAGCAGGGCGTGGAAGGCCCGGTCGCTCTCGACGAAGCCCTTGCCGTCGCCGGCGCCGATCTCGCCCATCCGCCGGACCGCCGCGTCGAGGCCGTCGAGCTGCTCGGCGGTCAGTGAGCCGACGATGCTCTCGGCCATGCCGCACTCGAAGAGCTCGCGCAGGTCGACGAGGTCGGAGAGGACCTGGAAGTCGTCGTCCGGGCTGAGCAGTCCGCGGAAGGTCAGGCTCTCGACCAGCGCGGAGAGGCTGAGCCGGCCCACATAGGTGCCGTGGCCGTGGCGCACCTCCACGATGTCCAGGGCGTTGAGGATCTTGACCGCCTCGCGGACGCTGGAGCGGCTGGCGCCGAGGGCCTCGCAGAGGGCGGGCTCGGTGGGCAGCGGGTCTCCCGGGCGCAGCTTGTTCTCCAGGATGTACCGCTTGATGCCGTCGACGACCTCCTGCCGCAGCAGCTGCCGTCCCGGGCGTGATCCCGACATGACTGGACTCCCCACCTCTTGACCCCTCTCGCTTGTCAAGCTACGTTCCAACGCTATCAAGGCATCGGACATCTGACGTCTGATGATGCGGCCGGATGTGGCCGCCGGGCGCGGACGCCGACCGGCCCGATCCTTCACCAGCCTCTCCCGATACTCACCACCCAGCCTGGAGGACCCGTGTCCGACCGGAGACCAGCCGGCGTCGAGCGCCGCACCTTTCTGCGATACACCGGTGCCATCGGTGTGGCGACGGCGATCACCGCCGGCCTGTCGGCCTGCGGCGGACCGGCCTCGACCGGTGGCGGCGGCGCCACCCCGGGCGGCTCGTCCGGCACCATCGAAGCGGGGCTCTCCTACGCCCTCTCCACGGGCTTCGACCCGATGATCACCTCGGGCGCCACCCCCTACGCCGCCAACATGCACATCTTCGAGGGCCTCGTCGACCTCGACCCGGCCACCCTGGTCGCCCGTCCCGCGCTGGCCACCGCGATGCCGCAGAAGATCAACGCCACCACCTACCGCGCCACCCTGCGCAAGGGCGCCACCTTCCACGACGGCTCCCCGGTCACCGCCGAGGACGTCGTCTTCAGCTTCGAGCGCATCCTCGACCCGGAGAACGCCTCGCTGATGGCCCAGTTCGTGCCGTTCGTCGACAAGGTCACCGCGGTCGACGCGAGCACCGTCGAGTTCAAGCTCACCTACCCCTTCGCGCTCTTCCCCTCGCGCATATCCGTCGTCCGCGTCGTCCCGAAGAAGATCGCCGGCGCCGACGCGAAGGCCTTCGACGCCAAGCCCGTCGGCTCCGGCCCCTGGCGCTTCGTCGAGGCCACCCGCGAGGACAAGATCGTCTTCGAGGCCTTCGACGCCTACAACGGACCCCGCCCCGCCAAGGCGAAGAAGATGGTCTGGCGCCTGATGTCCGACCCCTCCGCCCGCGTCAGCGCCATGCAGTCCGGCCGCGTCCAGGCCATCGAGGACGTGCCCTACATCGACATCAAGGGCTTCACCGGGAACAAGAAGGTCGAGTCCGTCCAGTCCTTCGGACTGCTCTTCCTGATGTTCAACTGCAAGGACAAGCGCTTCGCCGACAAGCGCGTCCGCCAGGCCCTGCACTACGCGCTCGACACCGAGAAGATCATCGGTACCGCGCTGGTGGGCAACGCCGAGGCCGCCACCGGGTACTTCCCCCGCACCCACCCGGACTACCACCGGGCCGCCACGGCCTACACCCACGACGTGGCCAAGGCCAGGGAACTGCTCGCCGAGGCAGGCGTCGGCAAGCTCTCGTTCACCGTCCTCACCACGGACACCGGCTGGGTCAAGGACATCGCCCCGCTGCTCCAGGAGAGCTGGGCGGCCGCGGGCATCGACGCCAAGCTGAACATCGCCCAGTCACCCGCCCAGTACGCCAAGGTGGACGCCGGCGACTTCGAGGTCCTCGTCGCCCCCGGCGACCCGTCCGTCTTCGGCAACGACGCCGACCTGCTGATGCGCTGGTTCTACTACGGCTTCTGGGCCGAGAAGCGCTACGCCTGGAGCGGCTCCGACGGGTACAAGCAGGTCAAGTCGCTGCTCGACAAGGCCGCGGGCACCGCCGACGAGGCCGGCCGCAAGGAGATCTGGGCGCAGGTCGGCGACCTGCTCGCCGACGAGGTCCCCCTCTACCCGATCCTCCACCGCAAGCTGCCCACGGCGTGGGACGGTTCGGCGCTGACGGGCTTCAGGCCCCTGCCGACCACCGGCCTGTCCTTCGTCGACGTCGGCCGCGCCTGACCGGGCGCGGTCCGGCCGAGCCCGGACCGCGCCCCCACCGGTCCCGCACGACCGCGTCCGCCCCCGGACCGGCCCGCTCCCGACGAGGCGGGCCACCGGGCCCGGCCCGTCCCGTCCCGCCCGCACGGGCGTGCGCTTCCCCGCGCGGGGGCCGGCCGGGCCCCCTCGACTCCTAGGAACCTGACGATGGTTGCTTTCCTCCGGCTCGCGCTGCGCCGTATCGCGATGATGCCGGTGATGATCCTCGGCATCGCGTTGCTGGTCTTCGTGGTGCTCCAGTTCTCGCCGGTGGATCCGGCCTACAACGCGCTCGGAGACAGCGCGACCCCCGAGGCGCGCGCCGCCTTCGCCGCGGAGCACGGGCTCGACGACCCGCTGCCCCTGCGCTACGTCGACTTCATCGGCCAGCTCCTGCGCGGCGACCTCGGCGTCACCGTGCCGCCCAGCCAGCCCGTCGCCGACCGCATCGCCGCCGCCTTCCCCCTGACGCTCCAGCTCACCCTGATGGGCCTGGCCCTCGCCGTCGTCCTCGCCGTGGCCCTCGGCGTCACCGGCGCCGTGTACCGCGACCGCTGGCCGGACCAGGTGTTCCGCGTGCTGTCCATGGCCGGTGTGGCGATCCCGTCCTTCTGGCTCGGGGTGCTGCTCATCCAGCAGTTCGCGCTGAACACCCCGCTCTTCCCGACCGGCGGCTACATCAACCCGGCGGAGTCCCCGGGCGGTTTCCTGCGGACGATGACCCTGCCGGCGGTCTCGCTCGCCATCCCGGTGGCCGCCTCCCTCGCCCGTCTGGTGCGCACGTCGATGGTCGCCGAGCTCGACCGCGACTACGTCCGCACGGCGCGCGGCAACGGCCTGCCGCCCTCGCTGGTGATCCGGTCGGTGCTCCGCAACGCCCTGGTCACCCCGCTGACGGTGCTCGGCATCAAGGTCGGCTACATGCTCAGCGGCGCCGTCGTCATCGAGGCCATCTTCGACCTGCCCGGCATGGGCAAGCTGATCCTCGAAGGCGTCACCGGCGGAGACGTCGCCCTGGTCCAGGGCACGGTGCTCTTCATCGCCATCGCGTTCCTCGTCGTCAACGTCATCGTCGACCTGCTCTACCTGCTGGTCAACCCGCGCATCAGGACGGTGTGAGATGTTCACCCCCGGCCGACTCGCCACCACGCTCTCCCGTCCCGGAACCGGCTTCCGGAAGCTGCCCCTCACCTCCAGGGTCGCCCTCGTGATCCTGGTGGCCGTCGCCCTCGGCGCCGTGTTCGCCCCGCTGCTCACCCAGAACCCGCTCGCCAGCGGCACGCCCGTCCAGGCGCCGGGCGCCGAGCACTGGTTCGGCACCGACCGGGCGGGCCGCGACGTGTTCGCCCGCGTCGTCCACGGCGCGCGCTACTCGCTGGTCATCGGCCTGGGCGCGACCGGCCTGGCCCTCCTCGTGGGCGCGGTGCTCGGCTCGATCGCCGCCACCTCGCGCAAGTGGGCCGACGAGTCGGTCATGCGGACGCTCGACATCGTGATGTCGTTCCCGCCGATCGCCCTCGCCGCCGTCCTGGTCGCCGTGTTCGGCACCAGCGTCCCGGTCATCATCTTCACCATCGCGTTCGTCTACACGCCCTCCCTCGCCCGTGTCGTCCGCGCCAACGTCCTCGCGCAGTACGGCGAGGACTACGTCGCCGCCGAGAAGGTCGTGGGCGCACGCCGCGCGTACATCGTGGTCCGCCACGTCGCCGTCAACTGCGCGGCGCCGGTGATGGTGTTCGCCACGGTCATGGTCGCCGACGCGATCATCTTCGAGGCCAGCCTCTCCTTCATCGGAGCGGGAGTGCAGGACCCCGACCCGAGCTGGGGCAGTGTGCTCGCCTACGGCCGCCAGATCCTGCTGGCCGGCGGCTGGTGGGCCACGTTCTTCCCGGGCCTGTGCCTGCTCGTCACCGTGCTGGCGCTCAACATCCTCTCCGAGGGCATGACCGACGCCTCCGCCGCGCCCGACCGCGGCCCCGCGGCGGCGCCCGGCGCCGGCGCCCTCGCCGCCGCCCCCGCCGCGGCCGTCGTCCCGGCCCCCGCCGGGTCCGGCGCCCAGGAGGCGGCCGGGTCCGCCGGTTCCGCCGGGTCCGCCGAATCGAGCGCTGATGCGGGCGCCGGGAAGACCGCCGCCTCCGGCGCGAGCGCCGATCCGGACGGCATCGACGCCGCGCTCGCCGTCCTGGCCGAACGCATCCACGCCACCGAGCCGCCGGTCCGCCCCCTCGCCCCCGACGCCGCCGAACTCCTCGTCGTCCGCGACCTCGCCATCCGCTTCCCCGACCGCTACGGCGACGTCCGCGTCGTCGACGGCATCTCCTTCACCGTCCACGAGGGCGAAACCCTGGGCCTGGTCGGCGAGTCGGGCTGCGGCAAGTCGATCACCAGCCTCGCCGTGATGGGCCTGCTCGCCCGCAACGCGGAGGTGAGCGGCGAGATCCTGTACCGCGGCAGGAACCTGCTCGACCTGCCGGAGCGCGAGCGCCGGGCGCTGATGGGCCCCGAGATCGCCATGGTCTACCAGGACGCCATGTCCTCGCTGAACCCCTCCGTCCTCATCGGCACCCAGCTCCGCCAGCTCACCTCCCGGGGCGGTACCCGGACGCCCACGGAACTGCTGGAACTCGTGGGGCTCTCGCCCGAACGCACCCTGCGCAGCTACCCGCACGAGCTCTCGGGCGGCCAGCGCCAGCGCGTCCTCATCGCCATGGCCCTGTCCCGCAGCCCGCGCCTGCTGATCGCCGACGAGCCGACCACCGCCCTCGACGTCACCGTCCAGGCCCAGGTCGTGGAACTGCTGGTGCGACTGCGCGACGAGCTCGGCTTCGCCATGGTCCTCGTCTCCCACGACCTGGCACTCGTCGGAGACCTGGCCCACCGGGTGACGGTCATGTACGCCGGGCAGGTCGCCGAGATCGGCGGCACCCGATCCGTCCTCACCGCGCCCGCCCACCACTACAGCCGCGGCCTGCTGGGCTCCGTGGTCTCGCTGGAGGCCGGCGCGCGGCGGCTGCACCAGATCCGCGGCGTCGTCCCGGCACCCCGGAACTTCGGCGACGGCTGCCGGTTCGCCTCCCGCTGCGCCGCCGCCACCGCGCTGTGCCGCCGGACCGCCCCCGTGCTCACCGGGCAGGACGGCACGGCGGACGACCACGGCTTCGCCTGCCACCACCCGGCGCAGGCGGCCCTGATGGAAAGGAGCGCCCTGTGATCAGGCTCGACAACGTCCACGTCCGGCACAAGGCCCGCAGCGGCGGCCTGTTCGCCCGCGACCGCGTGCACGCCCTCACCGACGCCTCCCTGGAGGTCCGCAAGGGCGAGATCGTCGGCCTGGTCGGCGAGTCGGGCTGCGGCAAGTCCACCCTCGCCCGGGTGCTCACCGGGCTCCAGCGGCCCACCGAGGGCAGCGTCCGCTTCCGCGGCCGCGACCTCTGGGACATGCCGGGCGCCGAACGCCGCCGCGACTTCGGCTCCTCGGTCGGCGTGGTCTTCCAGGACCCGTCCACCGCGCTCAACCCCCGCCTCACCGTGCGCCGGATCCTGCGCGACCCGCTCGACGTGCACGGGCGGGGCACCCGCCGCGAGCGCGAGGAGCGGGTCGAGGAACTGCTCGACCTCGTCGGGCTGCCCGACCACACCCTCGGCGCCCTGCCGGGCGGCCTCTCCGGCGGCCAGCGCCAGCGGGTGGCCATCGCCCGCGCCCTCGCGCTCGAACCGGAGCTGATCGTCGCCGACGAGCCCACCAGCGCACTGGACGTGTCCGTCCGCGCCCAGGTGCTCAACCTGCTGGTCGACCTCAGGGAGCGGCTCGGCCTCGGCATGGTCTTCATCTCGCACGACATCCAGACCGTGCGCCATCTCGCCGACCGCCTCGCGGTCCTCTACCTGGGGCGCATCGTGGAGGAGGGCCCGGCGGCCCGGGTGGCGGGCGCGCCCCGGCACCCGTACACCGAGGCGCTGCTGTCGGCGACGCCGAGCCTGCTCCACGCCTCGGAGCGCATCGTGCTGCACGGTCCCGTCCCCTCGGCGACCAACCCGCCCGCCGGGTGCCCGTTCCGCACCCGCTGCTGGAAGGCCGACGACGCCTGCGAGGTGGCCTTCCCCGCGGCGACGGCGGGGGAGGGGGAGCACCGCTGGCACTGCGTCCACCCGCAGCCGGCCCGGCGGGCGGCCGCAGGGGTCTGAGCCGCCGGGGAGGGGGCCGGGCGGCCGTACGGGCCAATCCGGCGCACCCGTCCGCACCACGACCCGGCGCGGCGCGTTGCGCCGCGCCGGGCGGTGGCGGTTCCTTGTCCGCCGGGCCCCGCCCACGGATCAGATCCGCCCCCGCCCCGGCCGTGAGCCGGCTTCCCCGCCAGGAGCACCGGATGCACCGCACCGCAGCCCTCGCCGCAGTGGCACTCCTCGCCGTCGCCGCGGCCGTCCCGGCGGCCGCGGCATCGCCCGCGCCGGACACGGTGGCCGCCGCCCCGGCGGCCGAGAAGCCGGCCCCGCCCCGGGGGCTGTTCCTGACGGTGTCCGGAGCGGAGAACTCCTGGATCCGGGGGGTCCTGCTGCACTGCAGCCCCGAGCCGAGCGGCCCCCACCCGGACGCGGCCGGCGCCTGCGCGGCGCTCGACGAGGCCCGCGGCGACCTCGACCTGCTCTCCGGCGACCCGCACCCGTGCACCAAGCAGTACGACCCCGTCACGGTGAGTGCCACCGGCGCATGGCGCGGCAGACCGACCGCCTGGCACAAGACCTTCGCCAACGCCTGCGAGCTGTCGACGGCCACCGGCGCGCTGTTCCGCTTCTGACCCGCCGCCGCGGTGCGTCCGGCCCCGACCGGGGCGGGACGCACCCGGGGCGTGCTGCGAGTGCCCGGGACCGCCGCGGCCGACGGCGCTCAGGTGCGGCGCGAGGACACCACGCCGATCGTCGTCAGACCGATCACGACCCAGCCGAACCACAGCCAGCCGTTGCTGCCGAGTGCCGCGGTGTACGCCGTCACGAGCACCAGGGCCCCGACGGTCAGCACGCCCATCGTCTTCGTCGAACCGGACATCTGCGCCCTCCTCCGACGGCGGGGACCGTCAAGGCCATGGTCGCCCCCCGGACGGCCCCGGCGCTACTCCCCGGGCGTCACCGGCGCCTCCCGGGCCGCAGGCGTCAGCGGCCGCTGCGCGCCTGGAGCGAGGCGAGATAGGCGTTGTACGCCTCCAGCTCCTTGTCCCCGTCGCGGTCCGCGGCCCGGTCGTGACGCCTGGCGACGCGCTGCTCGGAGCGGTACCACTGGAAGACGAGCGCGATGAGCACCAGCACCGACGGGATCTCGCTGAACGCCCAGGCGATGCCGCCGGCCGCGTTCTGGTCGGAGAGGGCGTCGATGCCGAGTGACGCGGGCGGGTTCTCGTACGCCTTGACCATCGGCTCGGTGGCCATCATCAGCGCGATGCCGAAGAACGCGTGGAACGGCATGCCCGCGAACAGCTCCAGCATCCGCATCACGTAGCCGGGCCGGTGCGGCCCCGGGTCCACGCCCATGATCGGCCAGAAGAACACCAGCCCCACGGCGAGGAAGTGCAGCATCATCGCGATGTGGCCCGGCTTCGAGCCCATCAGGAAGTCGAACAGCGGCGTGAAGTACAGCCCGTACAGGCTCGCGATGAACAGCGGGATGGTGAACACCGGATGCGTGATCACCCGCATGTAGCGGCTGTGCAGCAGCATCAGCAGCAGTTCGCGCGGCCCCGTGCGGCCCCGGCCGGCGACCGGCAGCGCGCGCAGCGCCAGGGTGATCGGCGCACCGAGCAGCAGCACGATCGGCGAGAGCATGCTGATCACCATGTGCTGGACCATGTGCACGCTGAACATGACCATGCCGTAGTCGTTCAGCTTGGTGCACATCACCAGCGCCACGCTCAGCACACCCGCGGTGAACAGCACCGTCCGGCTCACGGGCCAGGCGTCGCCGCGCCGGCGGAGCCGGACGACACCCCAGGCGTACAGGCCGAGGGCCAGCAGGCAGCCGACGAGGAAGAAGGGGTCGGGCGAGAAGGCCAGCCCCCGTCCCAGCGTGAACGGCGGCAGATCCATGGTCATGCCGTGCCCGCTGTGGTCCATCTGCGTACTCCCCGAGGGCGTCCCGATTCGTGCCTGTTGTCCGGACCAGACTAGATGTGCCCCCGGCCGCGCTCGCGGCCGGGGGCACATCGTCGGACGGCACGGGTCAGAGCACGCACTCCGCCTCGGCGTAGCGGTCGGCGGGCACGGTCTTCAGCGTCTGCGTCGCCTCGGCCAGCGGCACCATGGTGATGTCGGTGCCGCGCAGGGCGGTGAGCATCCCGAACTCGCCCCGGTGCACGGCCTCCACGGCGTGCCACCCGAAGCGGGTCGCCAGCACCCGGTCGTACGCGGTCGGGGTACCGCCGCGCTGCACATGGCCGAGGATGACCGGGCGGGCCTCCTTGCCGAGCCGGTGCTCCAGCTCGATGGAGAGCTGACGGGCCACACCGGCGAAGCGCTCGTGGCCGTAGATGTCCTTGGCGCCCTCGTCCCACTGCATCGAGCCCTCGCGGGGCTTGGCGCCCTCGGCGACGACCACGATGGCGAACTTCTTCCCCTTCGAGAAGCGCTCGCCGACCATGGCGGTCAGTTCCTCTATGTCGAACGGGCGCTCCGGCACGACGATGGCGTGGGCGCCCGCCGCCATGCCCGAGTGCAGCGCGATCCAGCCGGTGTGGCGGCCCATGACCTCGACGATCAGCACGCGCTGGTGCGACTCGGCCGTGGTCTTGAGGCGGTCCAGCGCCTCGGTGGCCACACCGACGGCGGTGTCGAAGCCGAAGGTGACGTCGGTCGACGCGATGTCGTTGTCGATCGTCTTCGGCACGCCCACGATGGGCAGGCCCGCCTCGGACAGCAGCGTCGCGGCCTTGAGGGTGCCCTCACCGCCGATGGGGATGATCGCGTCGAGGCCGAGGTCGGCCACATGGCCCCTGGCCCGCTCGACACCGCCGACCAGGTGCGCGGGCTGCACCCGCGAGGAGCCGAGTATCGTGCCGCCGCGGGCGAGGATGCCGGCCACCGCGTCGAGGTCGAGCTTGCGGTAGTCGCACTCCAGGAGGCCCTTCCAGCCGTCGTGGAACCCGATGACCTCGTCGCCGTGGTCGACGACGGCACGGTGCACGACGGAACGGATGACGGCGTTCAGACCGGGGCAGTCGCCGCCGGAGGTGAGCACACCAATGCGCATAGCCCGGAAACCTTTACTACGTGGGCCGACTCCCGGACCACGTCGTCCGGTTGGATCCCTGTCACCCTACCGGCGCGCGGGGCCCGTTCCTAAACCGGCGTCCGCCAGGTGGGACCGGCCCGAACGGCCCCTCGCTCAGGTGAGCGAGGGGCCGTCTGAATGGGTGCTCGGGTGAGCGAGAGGGGCTCTCGTCTGGGCCCCCGCGAGGGTCCCGGAGGGCCTCCCCGGCCGCCCCGGCGCCGCCCGTGAGCGGCGCCGCGGGACGGCTTTGGCGGGTGTCAGGCCGGCTGCGTCGCCGAGGCGATCCGCTCGGCGCGCAGCGCCTCGTACCAGCGGTCGTCGGTGGGCGGCAGGGCGTTCACATCGAGGGCCAGCTTCAGCAGCAGGTCCGCGATCTGCGGGTTGCGGGCCATCACGGGACCGTGCATGTACGTCCCGAACACCGTGTCGTTGTAGGCGCCTTCGGTGCCGTCGCCGGTGCCGTTGCCCCGCCCGATGACCGTCCGCGCGAACGGGCGGGCGGTCGGGCCGAGGTGGGTGATGCCCTGGTGGTTCTCGAAGCCGGTGAGCTGCGGCAGGCCGAACTGCGGGTCGATGTCCGCGAGCACGTCGCCCACGCAGCGCTCGCCCTCGCCGCGGGTGGAGATCACGTCGATCAGCCCGAGGCCCGGCTCGCGCTCGCCGAGGTCGTTGATGAACTCGTGGCCGAGGATCTGGTACCCGGCGCACACCGAGAAGATGATCGCGCCGTTCGACGCCGCCCGGCTCAGGCCGCCGTCGCGGCGCAGCCGCTCGGCCGCGAGGCGCTGCGGGCGGTCCTCGCCGCCGCCGATCAGGTAGATGTCCCCGGAGGTGGGCACCGGCTGGTCGCTGCGCACGTCGATCCGCATCACGTCGAGGCCGCGCTGCCGCGCGCGGCGCTCCACGACGAGGGCGTTGCCCTGGTCGCCGTAGGTGCTGAGCAGGTCCGGGTAGACCCACACCAGACGGAGGCTGCTGTCACTCATTCTCATGGTCCTTTTCGTCCGTCCGCTGCTCAGTTGCCGACCCGGCGGCGCACGTCCTGGAAGGCGGTGTAGTTGGCGATGAGCTCGATCCGGCCGCCCGGCGCCGACTGCACGGCCTCGTCGACGCTCTCGCACACACGGAAGTCGAGGCCCGCGACCTCCAGGCGCACCGCCAGGTCGAGCCTGCGGTCGCCGATCACGTAGATCGGGTGGCCGGCGAGCCGGGTGTAGTCCACGTCCCACAGCCACGAGGTGTCGGTGCCGTCCGCGCCGCGGGCGTTGACGGAGAGGATGACCGGCGTCGGCGGCGGGTCGATCAGGGAGAAGGTCTCCAGCCAGCCGGCCGGGTTCTTCGCCAGCAGCAGCCGGACGTCCCGGCCGAGGAACGAGACCACGTCGTACCGGCCGGCCACGGCCTGCACCTGGTACATCCGCTCCAGCGCGACCTGCGGCGGCACCCCGAAGCAGGCGGCGACGGCGGCCGAGGTGGCGGCGTTGGCCCGGTTGGCGCGGCCGGGGAGCTGCAGGTGGATCGGCCAGGCGCTGCCGTGCGGGTCGAGGACGTGGTCCCCGCTGAGCACCCAGCTCGGCGCGGGGCGGCGGAAGCCGCACTCGCCGCAGAACCAGTCGTCCCCGGGGCGCTGCATCACACCGCCGCACGACGGGCAGGACCAGGCGTCGTCCTTCCACTCCTGTCCGGCGGCCACCCACACGACGTTGGGCGACGAGGAGGCGGCCCACACGACCAGCGGGTCGTCGGCGTTGGCGATGACGGTCGCCTTCGAGCCGGCGAGCCCCTCGCGCCACTTCTCGGCCAGCATCCGGGTCTCGGCCGCGCGGTCGAGCTGGTCGCGGGAGAGGTTGAGCAGCGCGATGGCCTTCGGCGTCACGTCGCGCGCGACTCCGGCGAGGTACTTCTCGTCCACCTCGATCACACCGAACCGGGCGTCCGAGCCGCCGGCCAGCGCCGAGGTGATGCCCGCGGGCATGTTGGCGCCGAGGGCGTTGGAGACGACCGGGCCGGCCGCGCGCAGCGCCTCGGCGATCAGCCGGGTGGTGGTGGTCTTGCCGTTGGTGGCCGACACGAGGACCACGTCCAGGTGCTGCGCGAGCCGCCCCAGCAGGTCGGGGTCGAGCTTCAGCGCCACCCGGCCGCCGATCACCGATCCGCTGCCGCGTCCGGCGGCACGCGACACCGCGGCCGCGGCCTTGCCCGCCGACACGGCCAGCTTGGCTCGCGGCGTCAGCTCCGAGTTGCCTGACATCGTCCTTGATCCTCCTTGCATCGGTCCGCACTCAGCCTATCGATGTCTTCTCCGGCCGCCGTACCGCGGCACCGTCCCAAAAGGCGGAGGTCACCCGGAACGTAGGCTGGCGCCATGCGAAACCGGCCGATCCCCGGCAGTTCCGGACTGGTCAGGCCCATGAGCCTGCTCGCCGATCCCGTGCTGCACGCCCCCTGCGAGCCCGTCACCGACTTCGGCGCCGGCCTCGCGCGCCTTGTCGAGGACATGTTCGCCACGATGTACGCGGCCCAGGGGGTCGGCCTCGCGGCGAACCAGGTCGGGGTGGGGCTGCGGGTCTTCGTCTACGACTGCCCGGACGACGAGGACGTCCGCCATCTCGGGCACGTGGTGAACCCGCGCCTGGTCGAGGCCGACGGATTCACCGTGCGCGGCCCCGAGGGCTGCCTCTCGCTGCCCGGGCTGGAGGCGCCCACCGAGCGGTTCGACCGCGCGGTCGTGGAGGGCGTCCGCACCGACGGCAGCCCGGTCAGGATCGAGGGCACCGGCTTCTTCGCGCGCTGCCTCCAGCACGAGTGCGACCATCTGGACGGCCTCGTCTACGCGGACCGCCTCTCCCCGCGCCGCCGCTCCCGGCTGGCCCGGGCGGCGGGCAAGTCCTCCTGGGCCACCCCGGAGCGGACGGCCCTGCTGCGGGAGGGCTGAGGGCGCCCGTGCGCCGGGCGGGCCGCGGCGGGCGGGGGCGGGCCGGGTCAGAAGCCCGGGCCGCCCTGCCGGTCGGGCGCGTCGAACAGGCGGCCGCACAGCAGGTCGGTCAGGCTCTCCACCAGCTCCGCCCGTGTGCAGGGGCGTTCGCCGAGCCACCAGTCACCGGCCGCGTGCATCATGCCGACGATCCCGTGGCCCCACATCCGGGCCACCATGTCGCCGGCGGGGCCGAGGTCGACGCGGTCGGCGACGACCTTGCCCAGCTCGTCGCCGAGGCGCCGCAGCAGGGGCGCCGAGTGCAGCCCGACGTCGAAGCCCTGTTCCGAGGCGTTCGGGGCGCCCTCGGCCGGGTGCATCAGGAAGCGGTACACCTGCGGGCGCGCCTCGATCGCCGCGAGGTAGGTGTCCAGCGTGCCGGCGACCCGCTCGCGCCGGTCGGCCGGGGCGTCGACGGCCACCTGCAGCGCCCGCAGCAGCGCGTCGGTGTGGCGCTTGGCGAGGGCGCGGTACAGTCCGCCCTTGTCGCCGAAGTGACGGTAGAGGATGGGCTTGGTGATGCCGGCCTCGGCGGCGATCGCGTTCATGGACGCCTGGGGACCGTCGCGGAGCACGACCCGGTCGGCCGCTTCGAGCAGCTCCCGGCGCCGGTCGTCCGCCGACCGCTGCTGCTGCGTGGTCTCCATGTCCGTGTCTCCCCGCCCTTGCGAATGCGTGACGCGCAAGGTAACACCCAACCTGCCGCGACCTGTCGTCCGGCCGTCTCGGTTGACAGGTGCTACTCATCGGTAACAGACTCTCGTTACCGCAAGTAACGCGCTGGTCGGCGCCATAGTGCTGGAGGGGACATGGCCGAGTTCACGCTCGATCTGAACGAGGACCAGAAGCAGGTCCGTGAGTGGCTGAACGGCTTCGCGAAGGACGTCATGCGCCCGGCCGCCGCCGAGTGGGACGAGCGCGAGGAGACGCCCTGGCCGGTGATCCAGGAGGCGGCGAAGCTCGGCATCTACTCCCTCGACTTCTACGCCCAGCAGTTCTTCGACCCCACCGGCCTCGGCATCCCGATGACGATGGAGGAGCTGTTCTGGGGCGACGCCGGCATCGCCCTGTCGATCGTCGGCACCGGCCTCGCGGCCGTCGGCGTCATCGCCAACGGCACCGACGAGCAGGTCGGCACCTGGATCCCGCAGATGTACGGCGACGCCGACGACGTCAAGGTCGCCGCCTTCTGCTCGTCCGAGCCCGACGCGGGCAGTGACGTCTCGGCCATGCGCACCCGCGCCGTCTACGACGAGGCCAAGGACGAGTGGGTGATCAACGGCACCAAGACCTGGGCCACCAACGGCGGCATCGCCAATGTCCACGTCGTCGTCGCCTCCGTCGACCCGGAGCTCGGCTCCAAGGGGCACGCCTCCTTCATCGTGCCGCCCGCCACCCCCGGACTGTCCCAGGGCCAGAAGTTCAAGAAGCACGGCATCCGCGCCTCGCACACCGCCGAGGTCGTCCTGGAGAACGTCCGGGTGCCCGGCCACTGCCTGCTCGGCGGCAAGGAGAAGCTCGACGAGCGCCTGGCGCGGGCGCGCGAGCGCGCCAGGACGGGCGGCGAGCGGGTCAAGAACGCGGCCATGGCCACCTTCGAGGCGTCCCGCCCGGCCGTCGGCGCCATGGCCGTCGGCACGGCCCGCGCCGCCTACGAGGAGGCCCTGGAGTACGCGAAGACCCGTGAGCAGTTCGGCCGCCCGATCATCGACAACCAGGGCGTCGCCTTCCAGCTCGCCGACATGCGCACCCAGATCGACGCGGCCCGGCTGCTGGTCTGGCGCGCCTCCTGGATGGCCACCGCCGGCAAGCCGTTCACCTCGGCCGAGGGCTCCATGTCCAAGCTGTTCGCCAGCGAGACGGCCAAGAAGGTCACCGCGCAGGCCATCCAGATCCTCGGCGGCAACGGCTACACCCGGGAGTACCCCGTCGAGCGCATGCACCGCGACGCGGCCATCTACACGATCTTCGAGGGGACGAGCGAGATCCAGCGCCTGGTCATCGCCCGCACCCTGGCGGGCATGCCCATCCGCTGACCCGCCCACCGCACGCACCGGGCGCCGGTCCCCGAGGGGGGACCGGCGCCCGGTGCGTACGCGCGCTCAGGCGGCCAGCAGCGCCTCGACGGCCGCCACGACCTCCGGCGCCTCCGGCTCCGTGCGCGGACGGAAGCGGGTCACCTCGCCCTGCGGGGAGATCAGGAACTTCTCGAAGTTCCACTGCACGTCACCGGCCTCGCCGCCGCCGTCCGCCGTCCGCGTCAGCTCCGCGTACAGCGGGTGCCGGTCCGCCCCGTTCACCTCGGTCTTCTCCAGCAGCGGGAACGTCACCCCGTAGGTTGCCGAGCAGAACTCCGCGATCTCCTCCGAGGTGCCGGGCTCCTGGCCCATGAACTGGTTGCACGGCACGCCGACCACGGTGAGGCCCTTGTCGCCGTACGTCTTCTGGAGCCGCTCCAGCCCCTCGTACTGCGGCGTCAGACCGCAGCGGGACGCCACGTTGACCACCAGGACCGCCTTGCCCCGGTGCTCGGCCAGCGTCGTCGCGGTGCCGTCCAGGGTGCGCAGCGGGATGTCGAAGAGGGACATGGAGAACTCCTTGGGAATCGTGTCGGGGTGTGAACGGACGTGCGGCGGCGCCGCGGGCGGCCGTCAGGGCAGCCGGCGGAACAGGCCCTCCTGGACGACCGAGACCAGCAGCCTGCCCTCGCGGTCGTAGATCCGGCCCCGGGCCAGGCCCCGGCCGCCGGTGGCGATCGGCGACTCCTGGTCGTACAGGAACCACTCGTCGGCGCGGAACGGCCGGTGGAACCACATCGCGTGGTCCAGCGACGCCATGTCGAAGCCGCGCGGACCCCACAGCGGCTCCACCGGGATGCGCACCGCGTCCAGCAGGGTCATGTCGCTGGCGTAGGTCAGCGCGCAGGTGTGCACCAGCGGGTCGTCGCCCAGCGGGGCCACCGCCCGCATCCACACCGCGCTGCGCGGCTCCGCGTCCTCGACCTCCTCGCGGGTCCACCGCAGCCGGTCGACGTAGCGGATGTCGAACGCCATCCGCCGCGCCATCCGGTCCAGCGACTCGGGCAGCGCCCCCAGGTGCTCCTTGATCTCCTGTGCCACCGGCGGCAGCTCGTCGGGCCCCGGGAAGTCCAGCCGCGGCGGGAGCTGGTGCTCGATGCTCTCCGGTTCCGGGAGGTGGAACGACGCCGTCAGGTTGAAGATCGTCCGGCCCGCCTGCACGGCGGTGACCCGCCGGGTGGTGAACGACCGGCCGTCGCGCACCCGCTCGACCTGGTAGACGATCGGCACCCCGGGGATCCCCGGCCGCAGGAAGTACGCGTGCAGCGAGTGCACCGGGCGACCGCCGTCCGTGGTCCGCCCGGCGGCGACCAGCGCCTGGCCCGCGACCTGCCCGCCGAAGACGCGCTGGAGCGACTCGTCGGGGCTGTGCCCCCGGAAGATGTTCACCTCGATCCGCTCCAGGTCGAGCAGATCCACCAGCCGTTCGGCCGGGTTCGTCATGGCAGTCCTCTCACTGCGGAAGGGCGGGTGGACGGGACACGGGCGGGCGTCCGCTCAGAGCTGGCCCACCGAGGTGACCCGCACGACCGCCCGGCCCTCCTCGTCGGACGCGGCGAGGTCGACCTCCGCGCTGATGCCCCAGTCGTGGTCGCCGGCCGGGTCGGCGAACGTCTGCCGCACCCGCCACAGGCCGTGCGCCTGGTCCTCCTCGATGGAGATCAGCTTCGGGCCGCGCGCGTCCGGCCCGGTGCCGAGGTCGTCGTGCTCGTCCCAGTAGGCGTCCATGGCCTCGCCCCACGCGTCCGCGTCCCAGCCGGTCGCGGCGTCCAGCTCGCCCAGCGCCCCGACCTTGTCGAGCGCCGCCAGCTCCACCCGGCGGAACATCGCGTTGCGCACCAGTACCCGGAACGCGCGCGCGTTGGCCGTGACCGGCTTGACCTGGTCGGCCTTCTCCTGGGCCTGCTCCGCCGTCTCCACCTCCGGGTTGGCGAGCTGCTCCCACTCGTCCAGCAGGCTGGAGTCGACCTGGCGGACCATCTCGCCCAGCCAGGCGATCAGGTCCTGGAGGTCGTCCGACTTCAGGTCGTCCGGGATGGTGTGGTCCAGCGCCTTGTACGCGCCCGCCAGATAGCGCAGCACGATGCCCTCGGTGCGGGCCAGCTCGTAGAACGAGGTGAACTCCGTGAACGACAGGGCCCGTTCGTACATGTCACGGATGACCGACTTCGGCGACACCGGGTGGTCGCCCACCCAGGGATGCGACGTCCGGTAGAGGTTGTAGGCGTGCCACAGCAGCTCCTCCAGCGGCTTCGGGTACGAGATCTCCTGGAGCCGCTCCATCCGCTCCTCGTACTCGACCCCGTCCGCCTTCATCGCGCCGACCGCCTCGCCGCGCGCCTTGTTCTGCTGGGCGGCGAGGATCTGACGGGGATCGTCCAGCGTCGACTCGACCACCGAGACCATGTCCAGCGCGTACGAGGGGGACTCCGGGTCCAGCAGGTCGAAGGCGGCCAGGGCGAACGTGGACAGCGCCTGGTTCAGCGCGAAGTCCTGCTGGAAGTCGACCGTCAGCCGCACGATCCGGCCCTGGGCGTCCGGGGTGTCCAGCCGCTCCACGATCCCGCCGTCCAGCAGCGAGCGGTAGATCGCGATGGCCCGCCGGATGTGCCGGAGCTGCTGCCTGCGCGGCTCGTGGTTGTCCTCCAGCAGCCGGCGCATGGCGTCGAAGGCGTTGCCCGGCCGGGCGATCACCGACAGCAGCATCGCGTGGGTGACCTTGAAGCGCGAGGTCAGCGGCTCGGGATCGGAGGCGATCAGCTTCTCGAAGGAGTTCTGCGACCAGGCGACGAAGCCCTCAGGCGCCTTCTTGCGGACCACCTTCCGCTTCTTCTTCGGGTCGTCGCCCGCCTTCGCCAGCGCCTTCTCGTTCTCGATGACGTGCTCGGGCGCCTGCGCCACGACGAAGCCCGCCGTGTCGAACCCGGCCCGGCCGGCCCGGCCCGCGATCTGGTGGAACTCCCGCGACCGCAGCACCCGCACCCGGCTGCCGTCGTACTTGGTCAGCGCGGTGAACAGCACCGTCCTGATGGGGACGTTCACACCGACGCCCAGGGTGTCGGTGCCGCAGATGACCTTCAGCAGCCCCGCCTGCGCCAGCTTCTCCACCAGTCGCCGGTACTTCGGCAGCATCCCGGCGTGGTGCACGCCGATGCCGTGCCGCACATAGCGGGAGAGGTTGCGGCCGAACGCGGTGGTGAAGCGGAAGTTGCCGATCAGATCGGCGATCCGGTCCTTCTCCTCGCGCGTGCACATGTTGATGCTCATCAGCGACTGCGCCCGCTCGACCGCCTGGGCCTGGGTGAAGTGCACGATGTAGACGGGCGCCTGCTTCGTCTCCAGCAGCTCCGTCAGCGTCTCGGTGATCGGCGTCGTGACGTACTCGTACGACAGCGGCACCGGGCGGGTCGCCGAGCGGACCACCGCCGTCTGGCGGCCCGTCCGGCGGGTCAGGTCCTCCTCGAACATCGACACGTCGCCGAGCGTCGCCGACATCAGCACGAACTGCGCCTGCGGCAGCTCCAGCAGCGGGATCTGCCAGGCCCAGCCGCGGTCGGGCTCCGCGTAGAAGTGGAACTCGTCCATCACGACCTGGCCGACGTCGGCGTCCCTGCCGTCCCGCAGTGCGATCGACGCCAGCACCTCGGCGGTGCAGCAGATCACCGGGGCGTCCGCGTTCACCGACGCGTCGCCCGTCAGCATGCCGACGTTCTCCGTGCCGAAGAGCTTGCACAGGTCGAAGAACTTCTCGGAGACCAGCGCCTTGATCGGCGCGGTGTAGAACGTGACCTCGTCCCGGGCCAGCGCCGCGAAGTGCGCGCCCGCCGCGACCAGGCTCTTGCCGGAGCCGGTGGGCGTCGACAGGATGACGTTCGCCCCCGACACGACCTCGATCAGGGCCTCCTCCTGAGCCGGGTAGAGCGTGATGCCCTGACCCTCGGCCCATGAGGAGAAGGACTCGAAGAGGGCGTCTGGGTCGGCGTCGGGCGGAAGCTGATCGATGAGGGTCACGCCCCCATCTTGCCTGCCTTCTCCCCGGATGAGGGAACCGCCCGGCAACCCGAAGATCACGAACGGTACGCTGACCTGTCAACTCATGGGCGGCACAACGGATCACGGGGCGGGGACACAGACGATGATGGGACCGGCGCACTCACTCTCCGGGGCGGCAGCCTGGCTGGGGGTGGGCGCCGCGACGGCCGCCGCCGGCCATCCGATGCCGTGGCCGGTGCTCGTCGTCGGCGCGCTGATCTGCGCGGGCGCCGCGCTGGCGCCCGACCTCGACCACAAGGCCGCCACCATCTCCCGGGCCTTCGGCCCGATATCCCGGGCGCTGTGCGAGATCGTCGACAAGCTGTCCTACGCCGTCTACAAGGCGACGAGGAAGCCCGGGGACGCGCGGCGCACCGGCGGTCACCGCACCCTCACCCACACCTGGCTCTGGGCCGTCCTCATCGGCGGCGGCGCCTCCGCGGTCGCCGTCCTCGGCGGGCGGTGGGCCGTCCTCGGTCTCCTCTTCGTGCACATGGTGCTGGCCGTCGAAGGTCTGCTGTGGCGCGCCGCCCGGGTCTCCAGCGACGTGCTGGTCTGGCTGCTGGGGGCGACCAGCGCCTGGATCCTCGCCGGCGTCCTCGACCAGCCCGGCAACGGCGCGAACTGGCTGTTCGACGCACCCGGCCAGGAGTACCTGTGGCTGGGCCTGCCCATCGTGCTCGGCGCCCTCGTCCACGACATCGGCGACGCCCTCACCGTCTCCGGCTGCCCGATCCTGTGGCCCATCCCGATCGGCCGCAAGCGCTGGTACCCGGTGGGCCCCCCGAAGGCGATCCGGTTCCGCGCGGGGAGCTGGGTGGAGCTGAAGGTGCTCATGCCCCTGTTCATGCTCCTCGGCGGTGTCGGCGGGGCCGCGGCGCTGGGCGTCATCTGACGCGGCAGGCCACGGCCCCGGCGACATGTCAGACACGCCCTAGCCGTGCCAGGACCGCCACAGCGCCGCGTACGCGCCGTCCGCGGCGACCAGCTCGTCATGGCTGCCCAGCTCGCTGATCCGGCCGTCCTCCACCACGGCGATCACATCCGCGTCGTGCGCGGTGTGCAGCCGGTGGGCGATGGCCACCACCGTGCGGCCCTCGAGGACCCGTGACAGCGAGCGCTCCAGATGCCGCGCGGCCCTCGGGTCGAGCAGCGACGTCGCCTCGTCCAGCACCAGGGTGTGCGGATCGGCCAGCACCAGCCGGGCCAGCGCGATCTGCTGCGCCTGCGCCGGGGTCAGCGCGGTGCCCCCCGAGCCGACCTCGGTGTCCAGGCCCTCGTCGAGGGCGCGGGCCCAGCCGTCCGCGTCGACCGCGCCCAGCGCCGCCCACAGCTCCGCGTCCTCGGACCCGGCGCGGGCGAGCCGCAGGTTGTCCCGCAGCGAGCCGACGAAGACATGGTGCTCCTGGTTGACCAGGGCGACGTGCTCCCGCACCCGTTCCGCCGGCATCCGGGACAGCTCGGCGGCCCCGAGCGTGACCGTGCCCGCGCGGGGCGCGTAGATCCCGGCCAGCAGCCTGCCGAGCGTCGACTTGCCCGCGCCCGAGGGGCCCACCAGGGCGAGACGGGTCCCGGGGGCGACGTCCATCGACACCCGGTGCAGCACGTCGACGCCCTCGCGGTAGCCGAAGCGGACCTCGTCGGCGCGCACCGCGCGGCCGTCCGGCCGCAGGTCCGCGTCACCGTCCCCGGCCTCGATCTCCCGCACACCCACCAGCCGCCCCAGCGACACCTGCGCCACCTGGAGCTCGTCGTACCAGCGCAGGATCAGGTTCACCGGGTCGACCATCATCTGGGCGATCAGCGCGGACGTGGTGAGCTGGCCGATCCCGATCCAGCCCTGGAGCACGAACACCCCGCCGACCATCAGCACCGAGGTGAGCACCGTCGCGTGGGTCAGGTTGATCACCGGGAAGAGTACCGAGCGCAGCGACAGCGTGTACCGCTCCCAGGCCGTCCACTCCTTGATCCGCCGGTCCGACAGGGCCACCCGGCGCTTCCCCAGCCGGTGCGCCTCCACCGTGCGGCCCGCGTCCACCGTCTCGGCGAGCACCGCCGCGACCGCGGCGTAGCCCGCCGCCTCCGACCGGTAGGCCGCGGGCGCCCGCCGGAAGTACCACCGGCAGCCGACCACCAGCAGCGGCACCGCGAACAGCACAGCGGGCGCCAGCGGCGGCGCGGTCACGGTGAGCCCGCCCAGCAGCAGGACGATCCAGAACACACCGATCGTGAGCTGCGGGACGGCCTCCCGCATCGCGTTCGCGAGCCGGTCCACGTCGGTCGTGATCCGCGACAGGAGGTCGCCCGTCCCGGCGCGCTCCAGCACCCCGGGCGGCAGACCGACCGACCGGACGAGGAAGTCCTCGCGCAGATCGGCCAGCATCCGCTCGCCCAGCATCGCCCCGCGCAGCCGCACCAGCCGCACGAACACGGCCTGGACGACCAGGGCCGCGGCGAACAGGGCCGCGGTGCGCTCCAGATGGAGGTCGCGCGCCCCGTCGGCGGCCCGCTCGACGAGCGAGCCGAGCAGCCACGGACCGGCCATCGAGGCCACCACGGCGACCGTGTTGACCCCGATGAGCACGCCGAACGCGGCGCGGTGACGCCGCACCAGCTCGCCCACGTAGGCCCGCACGGTCGCGGGCGACCCCACGGGCAGGGTGTTCGCGGTCCGGGGGGCCGCCGGATCGTACTCCGGCGGCGCCACGCCGATCATGCTGTCTCCTCGATGTCGAAGGCGTTCGGTGCCGCCGCCCCGGGGCCGCCGGGCACCGGCGAGAGCCGTTCCTCGTCGGTCTCGCGGGTGACGACGGCGCGGTAGCGCGGCTCGGTCTCCAGCAGTTCGCGGTGCGAGCCCACCGCGGCGACCTCGCCCTCGTGCAGCAGCACGACCCGGTCGGCCCGGTCCAGCAGCAGCGGCGAGGAGGTCAGCACGACCGTGGTGCGGCCGCTGCGCAGCGCCCGGACGCCCTCGGCGATCCGGGCCTCGGTGTGCGAGTCGACGGCCGAGGTCGGCTCGTCGAGCACCAGCACCCCCGGGTCCGTCACCAGCGACCGGGCGAGCGCGATGCGCTGCCGCTGCCCGCCGGAGAGCGAACGGCCCCGCTCGGTGATCGGCGCCGCCATCGGGTCGCCCTCCAGGGACGCCTGCGCCAGGGCCGCGAGCACATCGGCGCACTCGGCGGCGGCCAGCGCGTCCTCGGGCGCGACGGCGCCGGACGCGGGGACGGCGAGCAGCTCGGCGAGACTGCCCGAGAGCAGCACCGGGTCCTTGTCCTGGACCAGCACGGCGGTCCTGGCCCCGTCGAGCGGCAGGTCGTCCAGGGCGATCCCGCCGAGCAGCACCGAGGGCAGGCCGTCGGCGTCGGCCGGGTGGCCGCCCAGCCGTTCGGCGAGCCGGCCCGCCGCGTCCGGGTCGCCGCAGACGACGGCGGTCAGCGCGCCCGCGGGGGCGAGCAGCCCGCTGGCCGGGTCGTACAGGTCCCCGGAGGGCACGGCCGGTGCCGCCTCCCCGGCGGCCGGAGCGGGGGAGGCCGCCCCCGCGGTGCGCTCCAGCGCCAGCACCCGGGCGGCCCGCCGCGCCGACGGCCGGGAGAACGACCAGGCCATCGCGATCTCCTCGAAGTGCCGGAGCGGATACGCCAGCAGCATCACCGCGCTGTACACGGTGACCAGCGCGCCGACCTCGATCCGCCCGTCGCCCACCAGACCGATGCCGTACCAGACGACCCCGATCATCAGCAGGCCCGGCAGCAGCACCTGGATCCCGGAGATCAGCGACCACATCCTGGCGCTGCGCACGGCGGCGCCCCTGACCTCCTGCGAGGCGGTGCGGTAGCGGGTGAGGAAGAGCTCCTCGCCGCCGATGCCGCGCAGCACCCGCAGCCCGGCCACGGTGTCGGAGGCGAGCTCGGTGGCCCGGCCCGCCTTCTCGCGCTGCACGTCGGCGAGCCGGGTGGCCCGGGGGAGCAGCGGCAGCACGCCGAGCGCCAGCACCGGCACGCCGACGGCCACGATCAGACCCAGGTGCGGTTCGTAGACGAACAGCCCCACGCAGACCAGGACGACGGTGATCGCCGCCGCGAGGAAGCGGGAGACGCCCTCCACGAACCAGCCGATCTTCTCGACGTCGCCGGTGGAGACGGCGACCACCTCGCCCGCGGCCACCCGGCGGGTGAGCGCCGAGCCCAGCGAGGCGGTCTTGCGGGCGAGGAGCTGCTGGGTGCGGGCCGCCGCGGTGATCCAGTTGGTGACGGCGGTGCGGTGCAGCATCGTGTCGCCGACGGCGATGAGGACGGCGGACACCGCCAGCACCCCGCCCGCCGCGGCGAGGCGTGATCCCGAGCCGTCGACGACGGCCTGCACGGCGAGGCCGACGCCGTACGGCAGCGCCATCACCGAGACGAAGTGCAGCAGTCCCCAGGCCAGGGTGACGAGTTGCCCGCGGAGCTGGCCCCGGCCGAGCCACAGCAGGTAGCGGGTGCCCGAGCGGGTGTCCGGTTCGCCCGGATCGAGGTACGGAAGGTCGCGAATCTGCATGAGGTCCCACGGCTCGTCGACGGGTGGTGCAAACCGTGCAAGGTTCGCCCTTCAACCCGCCGCGGGCAATCGAATTACCGCGCACGACGACGCACGACGGCCGGTATTCGGTCATTCGCGCCCGCGTACGCTCACCGCCCCGCCCGACTCGCGCACCGGCCGCCCGGCGTGCGCCCTCCGTGCGCCGGGCCCAGCGGCGATCCTCGACGGCGACCCTCAGCAGCGGCCTTCGGCGCGCCCGTCGACCAGAGCGGACAGCAGCCCCCCGAGCACCTCGCGCTGCTCGTCCGTCAGCGGCGCCAGCACGTCCTCGGCGGCGGCCCGGCGTGCGTCGCGCAAGGCGCGCAGGGCGGCGCGCCCGGTGTCCGTGAGCTCGATGCGCGTGACCCGCCGGTTGCCCGGATCGGGTGCGCGGCGCACGCACCCGACGGCCTCCAGCCCGTCGACCAGACTGGTCACCGCGCGGGGGACCACCTCCAGGCGCGCGGCGAGATCGGCCATCCTCGGCGGCGCGTCGTAGTGTGCGAGAGCCCGCAGCAGCCGGGACTGCGCCGGGGTGATCCGGATCTCCGCCTGTTCGAGCTGGCGCTTCTGACTGCGGTGGAGCCGTCGCGTGAGCCGCAGAAGCTGCTCGGCGAGCAGGCCGTCGGCGTCGGGGTCGGTCATGCGGGAACAATATCAGGACCTCGTTCATTGTGAATACAGGTAACAGTGAGCTAGGCTCCCCGAAATCCGAGCCCCCGACCGAGGGAGACCATTGCGCCCCGATCACCCCACCTGGACACCGCCACCCAAGGACCCCGACCAGCCGCCCGCCGACCTCCGGCGCATCCTGCGCCTGTTCCGCCCCTACCGCGGCCGGCTGGCCGTCGTCGGCCTGCTCGTCGGCGCCTCCTCGCTGGTGTCCGTGGCCTCGCCCTTCATGCTGCGCGAGATCCTCGACACCGCGATCCCCGAGGGCCGGACGGGACTGCTCAGCCTGCTGGTGATCGGCATGATCGCCACCGCCGTCATGACCGGTGTCTTCGGCGTGCTCCAGACGCTGATCTCCACCACGGTGGGCCAGCGCGTCATGCACGACCTGCGCACCGCGGTCTACGCGCAGCTCCAGCGGATGCCGCTCGCCTTCTTCACCAGGACCCGCACCGGAGAGGTCCAGTCCCGCATCGCCAACGACATCGGCGGCATGCAGGCGACGGTCACCTCCACCGCCACCTCCCTGGTCTCCAACCTCACCGCCGTGATCGCCACCGTGGTCGCGATGCTCGCCCTGGACTGGCGGCTCACGGTGGTCTCGCTGCTCCTGCTGCCGCTCTTCGTGTGGATCAGCAGGCGCGTGGGACGCGAGCGCAAGCGGATCACCACCCAGCGCCAGAAGCAGATGGCGGCGATGGCCGCCACCGTCACCGAGTCCCTCTCCGTCAGCGGCATCCTGCTCGGCCGCACCATGGGCCGCGCCGACTCCCTCACCCGGGCCTTCGAGGAGGAGTCCGACCGCCTGGTCGACCTGGAGGTGCGCTCCAGCATGGCCGGGCGCTGGCGGATGGCCACCATCGGCATCGTGATGGCCGCCATGCCCGCCCTCCTCTACTGGGCCGCGGGCCTCGCCCTCGGCACGGGCGGACCGGCGATCTCCATCGGCACGCTGGTCGCCTTCGTCTCCCTCCAGCAGGGGCTCTTCCGGCCGGCCGTGAGCCTGCTCTCCACCGGCGTGCAGATGCAGACCTCCCTCGCCCTCTTCCAGCGCATCTTCGAATACCTCGACCTGCGCGTCGACATCACCGAGCCCGCCGAGCCCGTCCACCTGGACAAGATCGCCGGCGATGTGCGCCTGGAGTCGGTCGACTTCGCCTACGACCCCGCCCAGCGCCGGCCCACCCTCGACGGGGTCGACGTCACCGTCCCCGCCGGCGGCTCCCTCGCGGTCGTCGGGCCGACCGGCTCCGGCAAGTCCACCCTCGGCTATCTGGTGCCACGGCTCTACGACGTGACCGGCGGCCGGGTCACCCTCGACGGCGTCGACGTCCGCGACCTCGCCTTCGACACCCTCGCCCGCGCGGTCGGAGTGGTCTCCCAGGAGACGTACCTCTTCCACGCCTCCGTCGCCGACAACCTGCGCTTCGCCAAGCCGGACGCCACCGCCGAGGAGATCGAGGCAGCGGCCCGCGCCGCGCACATCCACGACCACATCGCCTCCCTCCCCGACGGGTACGACACCCTGGTCGGCGAGCGCGGCTACCGCTTCTCGGGCGGCGAGAAGCAGCGCCTGGCCATCGCCCGCACCATCCTGCGCGATCCGCCGGTGCTCATCCTCGACGAGGCGACCAGCGCCCTGGACACCGCCACCGAGCACGCCGTGCAGCGCGCCATCGACGCGCTCTCCGAGGGCCGTACGACGATCACGATCGCCCACCGGCTCTCCACCGTCCGGGACGCGGACCAGATCGTCGTCCTCGACGCCGGCCGCATCGCCGAGCGGGGCACCCACGAGGAGCTGCTGGAGCGGGGCGGCCGGTACGCCGCCCTCGTCCGCCGCGACGCCGGCGCACGGGCGGGCACCGGTCCCGACGGCGGTCCAGACGTCGTGGTCGGCGAGCCGGAGCCCCGGGCGGGGGCGGTGACAGCGGGCGGCGGGCCAGGGCATGATCGCCGCCCATGAGAGCACTCCTCGGCGTCGACCTGCCCGGCTTCCGGTCCGTCGACCACGACGTCTGGACCGATGACGCGGGCGACGTCCTGTCGCTGCACTGGTTCGGCCTGAAGCCCGACCTGCCGGCGGCCCTCGACGACGGTCCCGCCCTGCGCGCCTCCCTCGCCGCGTACACCGCGGAGGCGGGCGGCGGGCTGATCGAGGCCTCGGTCAAACCGCTCGGCGGCCTGCCCGCGCTGCGGCAGATACTGAAGCTCCCGCTGCCGGGACAGGCCCACGGTCAGGTGTTCATCGGCAGCTTCACCGTGCCGCGCGCCGAGTGCAGCACCGTCGTGAAGATCCAGGCCCCCGAGCGCGGGACGACGGGCATGCGCGAGGCGATGGTGATGGCCCGGGTCGGGCCCGGCGACTACTTCCGCCCCCACCCGTACGCCCCCGGCCTCCAGGGCGGGCTGCCCTTCCACGAGGCCGACCACGCCCGGTGGGACGAGCAGTTCCCGGACCACCCGCTCAGCCGGGTGCGGCGGGTGCTCGCCGAACTCGCCGCCACCGTGCGGGTGGAGCCGCCCTTCGCCGCCCTGCCGCCCTTCGCCGGCTGACCGCCGGCCGGGCATCGCGCACACACGGCGGCGCCGCCGCTCCCGTGGGACGGGGAGCGGCGGCGCCTTTCGTGAACGTCCGTCAGACGAGCCAGCCGACGAAGTGGATGAGGCCGGCGAGCAGGTCGGTGATGAGGTTCATGAAGAGCGTTCTCCTTGTGCGGACATGCGTGGTGATGGGACGTGCGCCGTCGCGGTCTGCAGCCCGTCGCTTGCGCACCGTAAGCATCCGACGACACAGGGGCCCCGGGCAACGATTTCCGTGGTGATCACCTGTTCCGGCGAACAACCGAGCGAGCGTTCGCCTGTTCCCGGCCGCCGCCTCGCACATCACTCGTTACCGGGAGGAATCGCCCCGCCGGGTTAGCGTGCCGGTATGACGAAGCAGCTCCCGCCGGGCGGGCCCGCGCACCGGCCGCGCCTCACCCGGCGCGGCCGGCTGGTCCTGGTCGTGACCGCCCTCGCCGTCACCGCGACGGCCGTGCTGCTGCCGGTGCTGCTCGGCGGGGAGGAGAAGAAGCGCGCCCGGCCCGAGCCGACGGCGACCCTCGTGGTGCCGGAGGGATGGCGCGCGGGCCAGGTCTACGCGGCCGTCGACAAGGCCCTCTCCCGCCCGCCCGGCACCACCCGGGAGGCCGTCGCCGGCGCGCGGCTCACCCTGCCGGCCGGCGCCCGGGGCAACCCGGAGGGCTACCTCTTCCCCGCCACCTATCCCGTCGCGGCGGACACCACCCCGGCGAGCCTGCTCAGCTTCATGGTGAACACCGCCAACCAGCGCTTCGCCGCGGAACCCTTCGCCTCCGGGATGCGCGACGCGGACCTCGGCCCGTACGAGGCCGTGAACATGGCCAGCATCGTCCAGGCCGAGGCCGACACCGCCGCCGACATGGGCAAGGTGGCCCGCGTCGTCCGCAACCGGCTCGCCGGCGGGATGCCCCTCCAGATGGACTCGACGCTCAACTACGCCCTCGATCGCAGCACCCTGGACACCACCACGGCCGACACCCGGCTCGACAGCCCCTACAACACCTACCAGCGCCGGGGGCTGCCGCCCACACCCATCGGCAACCCGGGCGAGGAGGCGCTGCGCGCCGTCGTGTCACCGCCGGAAGGGAACTGGCTGTACTTCGTCACCGTCGGCCCCGGGGACACCCGCTTCACCGCCGACTACGCCGAACATCGTGCCAACGTGGCCGAGTTCAACGCCCGGCGGGCGCAGGAACGGGAGGGGCGCTGAGCGTTCCCGCGGCCGCTGCGGCCGCTGTGGCGCGCTCGGCTTCCGTGGCGCGCTCGGCTTCCGCGGCGCTGCCGGCGCTCGCGACGCGGGCTGCGCTCTCCGTGCCCACGGTGCCGCCGGGGGATGTGCGCCCCAGCAGGGCCACGATCTCCCGGACCGCGGCCCGCCCCGCCCGGTTGGCGCCGATCGTCGAGGCCGACGGGCCGTAGCCGACCAGGTGCACCCGCTCGTCACGGGCCGCGCGCGTGCCCTCCAGCCGGATGCCGCCGCCCGCCTCCCGGAGCTTCAGGGGCGCGAGATGGTCGACGGCCGCCCGGAAGCCGGTGGCCCACAGGATCACATCCGCCTCCACCGTCCGGCCGTCGTCCCAGGCCACTCCCGTCGGTGTGATCCGGTCGAACATCGGCAGCCGGTCCAGCACCCCGCTCTCGCGCGCCCGGCGCACCGCGTCGTTCAGCGGCAGACCCGTCACCGACACCACGCTGCGCGGCGGCAGCCCGCGCCGTACCCGCTCCTCCACCAGGGCGACCGCGGCCCGGCCCGCCTCCTCGTCGAAGGGGCCCTCCCGGAACACCGGCGGCCGGCGCGTCACCCAGGTCGTCGCCGCGGCCACCTCGGCGATCTCCATCAGATGCTGGGTGCCCGACGCGCCGCCGCCCACGACCACCACCCGCTGCCCGGCGAACGCCTCGGGGCCCGGGTAGCCGGCCGTGTGGAGCTGGCGTCCGCCGAAGGTCTCCTGCCCCGGATAGCGCGGCCAGAAGGGGCGGTCCCAGGTGCCGGTGGCGTTCACCAGGGCGCGGGCCGACCAGACGCCGTCCGAGGTCTCGACCGCCAGCCGCCCGCCGTCGCCCTCCCGCACCGCGCGCACGGCCACGGGACGCCGCACCCGCAGACCGAAGCGCTCCTCGTAGGCGGCGAAGTACTCGCCGATCACCTGCGAAGAGGGCCGCCCCGCGTCGGCGCCGGTCAGCTCCATACCGGGCAGGGCGTGCATCCCGTGCACCTTGCCGTAGGTCAGGGACGGCCAGCGGAACTGCCAGGCACCGCCCGGGCGGGGCGCGTGGTCGAGCACGACGAAGTCCCGGTCGGGCACCAGCCCCGCGCGCCGCAGGTGGTACGCGGCGGACAGGCCCGCCTGCCCCGCGCCCACGACCACCACGTCCACGTCCCGCGCACCGAAATCGTTCACGCTTCTACCAACTCCGGAGAGCTTCCGGATCTTCCCGCACCCGCCCGCGAGCGGGCCGGTGCGTGTGGGGTACGGACCATGAGCGGTCCGGTTCGCCCACGGGGTCCGGTCCGTGAACAAGCACGCCCCGGAGCCGGCGCGCTCCGGGGCGGCGTGCGTCCGCCCGGCGCGGGAAGATGGGACGCATGCCCGGACACCTCGCCACCACGACCCTGAACCTCACCACCGGCCCCGCGGAACGGATCCTCGATCTGACCGGTGCCTGTGAGGACTTCCTCGCCCGCACCGCGGAGGGCGGCGACGGACTCCTCAACATCTTCGTCCCGCACGCCACCGCCGGGATCGCGATCATCGAGACCGGCGCGGGCAGCGACGACGACCTGCTGTCCGCCCTGCACAGCCTGCTCCCCGCCGACGACCGCTGGCAGCACCGCCACGGCAGCCCCGGCCACGGACGCGACCACGTCCTCCCCGCGCTCGTCCCGCCCCACGCGACGCTCCCCGTGATCGGCGGCCGCCTGGAACTCGGCACCTGGCAGTCGGTGTGCCTGGTCGACACCAACAAGGACAACCCGGAGCGGACGGTGCGGCTGAGCTTCCTCGGATAGTGCCGCGTCCGACGTCATCGGCCGTCCTGCTCGCCGCCACCGTGCTGCCCTCGATGCCGCAGTGCGCAACAGCGGAGGCCGAAGGCGTGCATCCGCCCCGCAGGCCGCGCGGCAGGTGCAGGCAGGCCCCTTGCCGGCGCCCCGCTCCGGGGAATCGATGCAACGCGTCGGAAACTTCCTGCCGTTCACCCAGTGACATCCGGGGCGGGCGGGGGTTACGGTGCCCACGAAACAGGGTGACAACGTTGTCAGTCGACAACGTTGTCAGTCGCGTCAGGACTCGAAGGGAAATAGCCCATGCGGTTTGCTTTCAGACCGTTCCGTCCCCGTGCTTCCGGTATCACAGCCGGTCTGATGGCCGCCGTACTCGTGAGCGGTGGAGTGGTCGGCATCGCCCAGCCCGCCGCCGCCGCGGACGTGGAACCGATCGATCTGGTCAATCCGTTCGTCGGAACCCAGAACTTCGGCAACACCTTCCCCGGGGCGAGCGCGCCGTTCGGCATGGTCCAGGTCAGTCCGGACACCGGCGGCCAGGGCGGCTACGACTACAAGCAGGACTCGATCTACGGCTTCAGCCAGACGCACCTGTCCGGCGTCGGCTGCGGCGTCATGGGTGAGCTGCCCGTCATGCCGACCACGGGCGCGGTCGACTCCGTGGACCCGAACGCCTACCGCTCCCCGTACAGCCACGACGACGAGCAGGCCAGTCCCGGCTACTACCGGGTGGGGCTGAAGAAGTACGACGTCGACGCGGAACTCACCGCCACCGCGCGCACCGGGTGGCAGCGCTACACCTTCCCCTCCACCGGTTCGGCCAACGTCCTGTTCAACACGGGCAAGGCCAACCAGCCCGTGCTGGACTCCGAGGTGCACGTCGTCGGCGACCGCACCATCGAGGGCCGGGTGCGTGCCGGGGGCTTCTGCGCCGGACACGACGAGCACACGGTGTACTTCAGCGCCACCTTCGACCGGCCCTTCCAGGCCTACGGCACATGGGAGGGCGCGGACCCCGAGCCCGGCACCCGCGACGCCGGGGGAGACGGCCAGAACGGCGCCTGGGTGACCTTCGACGCGACCACCGACCGGGACGCCGTCCTGAAGGTGGGGCTGTCCTACACCGGCGTGGAGGGCGCCCGTAAGAACCTGGCCGCGGAGACCGGGGAGTCCTTCGACTTCGACGCCACGCGTGCGGCGTTGCAGGACACCTGGAAGAAGCAGCTGGACTCCATCCGGATCGGCGGAGGCACGGCGGACCGGCAGAAGGCCTTCTACACCGCGCTCTACCACAGCCAGTTGCACCCGAACCTCGCCGGTGACGTCGACGGCATGTACCAGGGGTTCGACAACAAGACGCACAGGGCAAAGGACTACACGCCGTACCAGAACTTCTCGCTCTGGGACACCTACCGGCCGCAGAACCAGCTCCTGCAGATGCTGGAGCCGGAGGTCGCCCGGGACGTCGCGCTGTCGGTCGTCGCGGCCGGCCGGGACGGCGGCTGGCTGCCCCGCTGGGCGCTCGCCAACAGCGAGACCAACATCATGACCGGCGACCCGGTCACGCCCTTCCTCGTGGAGGCGTGGTCGAAGGGTCTGCTCGCCGGACACGAGGCGGAGACCTACGCGTTGCTGAAGAAGAACGCGACCAGCACCCCGCCCGCCGACTCGCCGTACAACGGACGCTCGGGATCGGACCACTACACCGGGCGCGGCTACATCCCGTCAGGTCTCGGCCTGGGCAAGGACTGCGCGGACAAGGGCGGCGACAACGACTGCAAGCACCCGGCGTCGGCGACGATGGAGTACTCCGCCGCCGATGCGTCGCTCGCGCTCATGGCCGGCCGGCTCGGACACACCTCGGACGCCAGGATGTTCGCCGCGCGCGGGCAGTGGTACCGGAACCTGTGGGACTCCTCGATCCAGCAGTTCCGGCCGCGGACGACCGACGGCACCTGGCTCACGCCCTACGACCCGGTCGAGGCGGCGCACCAGTTCCATGAGGGCGGCGCGTACCAGTACCAGTGGCTGGTGCCGCAGGACCCGGCTGGTCTCGTCAGCCTGATGGGCGGCCGGAGCGCCACCGAGAAGCGGCTCGACTCCTTCTTCGTCCACGACAAGCTGCTCACCGACCCGGTGGGCACCGCTCGGAACGACTGGATCTCCCAGCCGTACGACTACTACGGAAAGCCGACGTACAACCCGAACAACGAGCCGGACCTGCACGCCCCGTACATGTACAACTGGGTCGGCGCCCCGGCGAAGACCGCGACCGTGGTGCGTGCGGCGATGACGCTGTTCACCAACGGGCCGGACGGGATGACGGGGAACGACGACCTGGGCACCATGTCGGCCTGGTACGTCTTCTCCTCCCTCGGCCTCTACCCGACGATGAGCGGCGGTGACTTCCTGGCCTTGTCCAGCCCGCAGTTCGAGTCGGCGACCGTCCGGATCGGCGGCTATCCCAAGGCGTCCGGCGCCAAGGGCCAGGGCGGCACGCTGACGATCGCGGCACCCGGGGCGAGCGACACGAAGCGGTACGTGCGGAGCGTGGCCCTGAACGGCCGGGACGTGCCCCAGACCTGGCTGAGCTGGAACAAGCTCGCGCACGGTGGAACCCTGGCCCACCGGCTCGGGACCTCCCCCTCCTCGTGGGGCACGGGCAAGGGTGCCCAGCCGCCCTCCGTCAACCAGGCGTCCCCCGACAGCCGCAAGCACGTCGACGCGTCGCTGCGTCCCGCCTCGGCGGTCGTCCCCACGGGCGACACCGCGCAGACCGCGAAGTTCACACTGGACGTCCTCGGGCAGGCACCCGGCAAGCTGAACGTGTCGGTCACGGCGAAGGTGCCCGGCGGCTGGAAGGCCACGACGGCGCAGCGTTCACCCCTGGTGATCGATTCCGGACACCTGCCGGTGCAGAAGAAGGTGACACTCGACATCACCGTGCCGCCGGGCGCGGTCGCCGGGTCCTACCCGGTGGAGGTGAAGGTCGAGGGCCGGGGGGCGAATTCGGTCACCCGCAAGGCCACTGTCACGGTGGGGGCCGCCACGACCTGCGCGAGCGAGGAGAACGGGCAGTGCGCAGTGGACCTGAGCGCGGACCTCGGCCACGACGGCACGGCCACGGTGGCCAACTCCGGCGAGGGCGACTTCGACGGACACGGCTGGAGCTATGACGGCGACCTGCTGCCGAAGGCGGGGCCGGTGACCTGGGACGGGGTGACGTACGACGCGCCGGACCCGACCGGCACGGCGGACAACTTCCTCGAAGCAAGCGGGCAGGCCCTCCTGCTGCCCGCCGGACAGCACGGTGCGCTGCGACTGGTCGGCTCGGCGCACAACGGTCCCGTGACCACCACACTGACCGTGCACTACACGGACGGCAGCAGCACGGAGGCACCGGTGACGTTCGGCGACTGGGCGGGCTCCGCGCCGAACGGCGGCACGGTCGTCCTCGACATGCCGCACCGCATCAAGCGGGGCAGCGGTGTCGACGGGCCGTCCATCCGGCTCTTCGGTACGGCCGCCGAGCTCGACGGGAGCAAGACGGTCCGTTCGGTCTCGCTGCCGGACGACTCCCGCGTCGAGATCTACGCGATGACGCTCGTCTAGCCGAGATCTACGCGATGACGCTCGTCCAGAGGGACGGCGGACCGCCGGCCGGGTTCCGGCGGTCCGCCGTTCCGGATCGGCGCACCCGTCTCATCAGGGCCCCGGCGCGAAAGCGCCGGGGCCCTTCGCGTGCCCGCCCCCGCGTCGACTCGGCCCCTGGGAACGGCGGTTCCGGCGTCCGGTTCCCTGCATGATTGACAGGGGCATGACTTCTGTCTAGCTTCCTCAGCGGCCGCGGTGTCACACCAGACCCCCGCGCCCCGGGAGGATGCACATGGCCGCATCGATCGTCACCCACCGTGCGCTCGACGGCGGGACGTACCACCTGGAGGGCGACGTCGACCTCCGGGCGCCGTGCACCTCGGCCGTCGAGGTGGTGGCCGGTGGGCGGCTGGTCGAATTCACCGCCGGGCCCGCCTCTTTGGGGGACGACGTCGCCGCCTCGCTGGGGATCGACGCACCCGAATCCGAGCTCACCTTCCAGAAGGGCACGCTGCGCCTCTTCCGGTCGGTCGAGCGCGAGCCGCGCTCGGGGCTCGTGGAGCGGCCGGTGCTCGTCGTGTGGAGCGGCGAGCGCCACTCGCTGGTGACCCGGCTGTACGGCATGGACCTGGCCGCGGTGCTCGGGCTGCTCCGCTCGGTGCGTATCGCGGAGGGCGAGCACGGGCTCGCCCTCCGGCCCGATCCCTCGGCCGGCAGCGCCTTCGCGCGGCCGGCGACGCTGATCAAGGAGCTGCCCGGCCTCGGGCTGCTGGAGCTGTCGCGGCGCACGAAGGAACACACCGCGCAGCTCCCGCCCTGGAAGGGGGTGGGGGTGGCGTCCGGGGAGCTGTTCCGCGACACGCTCTCCGACGGCAGCCCGTTCTTCGTGCTCTCCTCCACCGAGATCTGGGCGACGCTGGTGCCGCTCGCGTCGACTCCCGTCGAGCGGGTGCCCGATCTCGTCGGGCGGCTCACGCTGCGGCGCACCGGGTGACCCGCCGGTGACCGGGTTCCTCGGCGGGCTGACCGCCTCCGTCGTCCTCCTGACGCTGCTCATGGGCGCGGGCTCGCATGCCGTCAGTCCGGCCGCCCTGGGCGACGCCCTGTGGGCGCACGGAGTGCTGGGCCCCCGGCTCCGGCGGTTCGCGGCCGTCGTGCCGCCGGTCGCCGAGGGTGTCCTCGGGGCGGCGGGCGCGGCGGCGCTCCTCATGGGGCACCAGCGGGGGCTCCAGGCCGTACTCGTCGCGGCGGCCGCCCTCTTCGCGCTCTACGCCGGCTACACGCGGCACGTCCTCGCCCTCGGCCGCGGGGGGCCGTGCGGCTGCTCCGGCCGGGAGGTGCCCCTGAGCCGCTGGGTGACCCGGCGGGCCGCGGCGCTGGCCGTGCTCGCGGCGATCGGCGCCGCCGCCGTCGAGGCGGGCCCCGCGGAGCTCTCCACGGCGGAGCTGGTCACCCTGCTGCTCGCCGCTCCCGCCTGCGCGACGCTGCTGTGGTCCCTGCCCGCCGCCATGCACGAGCCGGCCGCGGCGTCCGGCCACCCGCCCGCGAGGGCCACCGCTCACCACCCGACCACGACCACCGTGCACCGGACCGCCGAAGGAGTGCCGACGCGATGGACTTCACCACCAGCGCCCTGATTGCCTCGTGGGCGGCGATCGCGCTGCTCGCGCTGGTCGTCTCGGGGCTGATCAGACAGGTGCACCAGCTGTCACGGACGGCGCCCCACCGCCCCGGGCGGGTGGGCCTCGCGCCCGGCGCACCGGCTCCCGGCCTCGACGCGGCCCGGCCGGATCCCGCGGGCCTCGACGGCCTCCTGACGCCGGGCCGGGCCGCGCTGCTGCTCTTCCTCGACGCGGACTGCCGCACCTGCGGCCAGGTGCTCGCCGAGGCCGGTGCCTGGGCGGTGCGCCAGGGCGACGGGGCCGCGCCCCGGGTGCTCGCGCTCTACGCGGGCGCGGGGCCGCGGGACGACGAGGGCGCCGTGCCGGTCAGGACGCACCGGCCGGAGCTGTTCACGGCCTACGACGTCCCTGCCACCCCCTACGCGGTGGCCGTCGATCCGGAACGCCGGATCGTGCGTTCCGAGCCGCTCGGTTCCCCCACGGCGCTGCTGCGGCTGCTCGACGACATCGCGCCCGCGACGCCGAGGAGGCGGCCATGACCGCACTGGACGACGTGCCCACGCTGCGCCGCTCGGGCGGCGGCCGCCGCTCCCGGACCGGGCGCGGGGCTCTCCCCTCCTTCGCGCCCTCCAGGCGCACCCTGCTGCAGGCCGCGACCGCCGTCGGCTTCGCCGCGATGGGGGTGTTCTCGGCGGCCCGGGAGGCGTACGCCGACGGATACGAGATCTGGACCGGTGCGTGCCCCAGCTATGCCGAGGACCACAACTGCTCCCCGGGCTGCGGGCCCAGCACCGTCTACGCCGACGCGTGCGTGACGACGGGGACGAACACCGGCTTCCACCGGACGGACGGGGTCACCTGGATCCTGCGGCCCAACCAGTGCTACGCGGGCACCTACGACGGCTGGCTGTGGCGCTGCAGCGCGGCCTGCGGCACCTGCGGGTGCGGGATCGAGCGGCGCTGCCACGACGGGTACCGCAACACCGGCTCCGGCTGGGTGAAGTCCATCTGCCGCTGGACCACCGACTGCGACTGCCCCGGCTCCGTGACCTGGCCCGCCATCGGCCGCGGCGCCACCGGGCCCGACGTCTTCGCCGTCCAGCTGCTGCTCACCCACCACGGTCATGCCACGGACGCCGACGGCATCTTCGGCCCGGACACCGAGGCGCAGGTCGAGGCCTTCCAGTCGGCGAACGGACTCGGCCCCACGGGCAGCGTCGCCGCCGCCACCTGGCCGGTCCTGATCGTCACCGTGCGCCAGGGGGACGTGAACGACGCCGTACGGGCCGCGCAGCGGCAGCTCAACAAGCACGGCTACGCGCTGACGGCCGACGGCGACTTCGGTGCGCTCACCCGGCAGGCCGCCGTCGCGTTCCAGTCCCTGCACGGTCTGACCACCGACGGAGTGGTCGGCCCCAACACCTGGCGCACGCTGACCGGGACGGTCTAGGTGCACGAGTCCGTCCGTCCCGCGGACCGGCCGCGCGGCGCCCGTGCCCTGCGGGCGCTGCTCACCGACCCCGTCCTGCCTGTGGCGGCCCTGGGGGTCGCGGTGGTCGCCGCCGTCCTGCACGCCCCCGTGCTGACCTGGGCGGTCACCGGCGGTCTGGCCGGCTACTCGCTCTCCGGCTCCGTTTGAACGCGTAACAGCGCATTCGCGCTGGCCTCGCCAGGTTGGCGGGCGACGTACAGGCAGGCGCTGGTCCTCGGCGTGTTCACCTGCGGTCTGCTGGCCGGCGGGGTGCTCTCGGCCGGGGTGCTGTGGCTCGCGTCCGGTCTCTTCACACCGCTTCCGGCCGGCGTGCGGCAAGGGCTGATCGTGGCCGTCGCCCTGCTCGCCGCGCTGCGCGACGCGGGCAGGCTGCCCCTGCGGCTGCCGCAGAACGCCCGGCAGATACCGCAGGACGTGCTGCGGCGTCATCTCGCGCGCGGAGCGATGCAGTTCGGCTTCGAGCTCGGTACCGGCGTGCGCACCTACGTCTCGGCGAGCGCGCCGTACGCGATCGCGGTGGCGGTGCTCCTGTCCGGGGGTTCCTGCGGGCCCGCCCTGGCCGCCGGGCTCGGCTTCGGGGCCGGCCGGGCGCTCACCCCGGCCCTGCGCAGGCTCTCCGGGGACGGGGAGCGCTGGGACGACCGGCTCGCGGTGCGGCTGAGCGGTATGACCGTCGTGTCCTCCGTGCTGATCGCCGCTGCCGCCTGCGGGGTCGTGCGGTAGGGCCCGCGCCCCGCCGGCCCGCCGATGCGCGAGCCCCTCCGCGCCGGTGAGCCCGCGGGACGGTTGTGCCGCAGGTCTGGTCCTGTGGCAGATGGTGACGGTGTGGACACCTCACGGAGAGGGGGGCCAGACTCGCCTCAGCCCTCTAGCGGGGAATCGGGAAGGACTCACAACGGAGGCGCCATGTTGAGGCGTACGATCCAACTCGCATTAGCTTTTGTCATGATCATGGCTACAGTGGCCGGGGGAATGCTGGCCACCGCCGCCCCGGCCCGGGCCGACGAGTGCTACAGCTGGGGCCGCAACCTGTCCGAAGGCATGTCGGGAGCCGACGTGACCCAGCTGCAGATCCGGGTGGCCGGGCACGTCGACTTCGGCGAGATCCTCTCCGTCGACGGCAACTTCGGCCCGCGGACCAAGGCCGCCGTCGTCAAGTTCCAGCAGGCGTACGGCCTCGGAGCGGACGGCGTCGCCGGCCCTCAGACGTTCGGCAAGATCTACGAACTCCAGGACCCGGACTGCACCCCCGTCCACTTCACCTACGCCGAGCTGAACAACTGCAACTCCGACTGGTCCGGTGGTGCGGTGAGCGCCGCGACGGCCAAGTCCAACGCCCTGCGCACCATGTGGAAGCTGGAGGCCCTGCGGCACGCGCTGGGCGACGTGCCCATCGTCGTGTCCAGCGGATTCCGCTCCTACGCCTGCAACAACGCGGCGGGCGGCGCCTCGAACAGCCGGCACCTCTACGGCGACGCCGCCGACCTGGTCGGCAGCCCGTCCTTCTGCGCGCTCGCCCAGCGGGCCCGCTCGCACGGCTTCGGCGGCATCTACGGCCCCGGCTACCCCGACCACAACGACCACACCCACGTGGACGGAAGCACCGGCCGCTCCTGGTCCGCCCCCAGCTGCGGCGTCTGACCGCCCCGTCGCCACCGCACCCTCCCCGGGAGCGCGGCCGACCGGGATCCGGCCCCGGGCCCGCGCAGACGCCGCCCGCCGCCGCGCCGGAGCGGACCCGCCGAGCCGCTCTCCCCTCCCCGCATTCGAGTAGGAGTGAACCGATGTCCTCCCGGACCTCCTGGCGCGCCCGCGCCGGAACCTCCCTGCTGGCCGTCCTCGCCGGTGTCGGCGCCTTCACCGCCCCCGCCCCCGCCCAGGCGGACCCACGGCCCGAGGGCACGCAGAGCGTCAGCTACCACGGCTACCGCATCGAGGTCCCCGCCGGATGGCGGACGGTCGACCTGACCGAGAACCCGCGTGCCTGCCTCCGGTTCGACAGACCCACCGTCTACCTGGGCGAGCCCGCCGAGCAGAGCGACTGCCCCGCCGGAGTCGTCGGCCGTACGGCGGGCATCGTCGTGGAGCCCATCACCGCCCGCTCCTCGGGCCGGGCCACGGCGGCGACCGCGCGGACCCAGCGCGGCAAGGCCGTCGCCCCGTCCGCCGTGTCCGGCGACGGCACCATCCAGATCGCCGTCGAGGACGCCGGCGTCCTCGTGACCGCCGCCCACACGCCGGAGACGGAGGACCTCGTACGCGGCGTCCTCGCCTCGGCCGAGCTCACCGGGGACGCCGAGCGCACCGCGCTGACCACCGCGGCCCGGCGCGCCGGCGCCGCACCCCTGGCCGCGGCCGGACCGCAGCCCGGCACCTACACCGGCAAGGGCTTCGACGCCTGCACCGCGCCCTCGCAGGCCGCCATGAACGCCTGGCAGGCGAGCTCGCCCTACAGCGCGGTCGGCGTCTACATCAGCGGCTCCTTCCGCGGCTGCGCCCAGCCGAACCTGACGGCGAGCTGGGTGACGAGCCAGACCGGCAACGGATGGCACCTGATCCCCATCGACGTCGGCCGCCAGGCCCCCTGCACCAACTACTCGCTGAAGATGTCCACCGACCCGGCCACGGCCAAGGCCCAGGGCGTCACCGCCGCCGCCGGCGCCATCACGGCCGCGTCGAACCTCGGCATCCCGGCGGGCAGCGCCGTATACAGCGACATCGAGGCGTACACGTCCACGGCCTCCTGCAAGGCGGCCGTGCTGTCGTACCTGTCCGGCTGGACCGAACGGCTGCACGCCGGCGGCTACCTGTCGGGCTTCTACTCCAGCGCCGCCTCCGGCATCAAGGACGCCGCCTCCGAGTACGGCAACCCCGCCTACACCCGCGTCGACCACCTCTTCTACGCGTGGTGGAACGGCGCCGCCGACACCAACACCGGCAGCTACGTGCCGTCCTCCTACTGGTCCGACCACCAGCGGATCCACCAGTACGCGGGCGAGGTCACCGAGACCTGGGGCGGCTACTCGATCAACATCGACCGCGACTACCTGGACGTCGGCAACGGCTCCACCCCCGCGCCCAGTTGCAGCGGGGCGAACCTCGACTTCACCGCGTACCCCACGGTGCGGAGCGGCTCCACCGGGAACCAGGTCAAGGCCGCCCAGTGCCTGCTCAAGGCCGCCGGCTTCGACCCGGGCGCCCCCGACGGGATCTTCGGGCCCGACACGACCGCCGCCGCCAGGAACTTCCAGGCCGCCAAGGGACTTTCGGCCGACGGCGTGGTGGGGGCGAAGACCTGGACGGCCCTGCTGTCCCGCGGATCCACCCCCACCGTCCAGAACGGCTCGACGGGGGAGGCCGTCACCCGGCTGCAGCGCGCCCTGACCGCCGCGCTCGGGCGGACGGTGGCCGTCGACGGCGTCTTCGGCCAGGGCACCGCCCAGGCCGCACGTGACTACCAGTCCTCGCGCGGCCTGGCCGCCGACGGCATCGTCGGCCCCGCCACCTGGGGCGCCCTCCAGTCCGGCAAGTGAGCTTGCCGCGGCCGGTCCCGGAAGCACCGGCCACGAACCGCCCCGGCCGCGGCAACCACCCGCACATCCACCGCCGGCAGCGCCGGCCGCGGGCCCCGGGGCCTCGCCCACGGGCCCGCGGCCGTCCGCTCAGCGGATCACCAGCGTGGTGCCGGCCACCGGGGGAACCAGTTCCCCGACGACCGGATGTCCGGGCACCTCCCCGGCGACCAGCAGACCGCCCGAGGTCTGCGCGTCGGCGAGCAGGTGCAGCTGGTCCCCGGTCGCCCGTCCCGCGTCGAGGTGCGGGCGCACCCAGTCGAGATTGCGCAGGGTGCCGCCGCTGACGTACCCGGCCGCCAGGGACTCCCGGGCACCGTCGAGCACCGGGACGGCGGAGGCGTCCACCACGGCCGTGACACCGCTCGCCCGGGCCAGCTTGTGCAGATGGCCGAGCAGCCCGAACCCGGTCACGTCGGTGGCACACACGGCACCGGCCTCCAGGGCGGCCGCGGCGGCCCTGTCGTTGAGCGCCGCCATACCGGCGACGGCGTGCGCGAAGACCTCACCGGTCCGCTTGTGGCGGTTGTTGAGTATCCCGACGCCCAGCGGTTTGGTCAGGGTAAGCGGCACACCCGGCCGGCCGGCGTCGTTGCGCAGCATCCGGTCCGGATCCACCAGGCCCGTCACGGCCATGCCGTAGAGCGGTTCCGGGCTGTCGATGCTGTGGCCGCCACCGATGAGGCAGCGGGCCTCCCGGGCGACTTCGAGCGCACCCGCCAGGACCTCCCCGGCCAGCTCCGCGGGCAGTACGTCACGGGGCCAGCCCAGCAGGTTGAGCCCCACCACGGGCCGGCCGCCCATCGCGTAGACGTCGGACAGGGCGTTGGCAGCGGCGATCCGGCCCCAGTCGCGGGCGTCGTCGACGACGGGGGTGAAGAAGTCGGCCGTCGACACCAGGGCGGTGCCGTCACCGGTGAGCACCACCGCGGCGTCGTCGCCGTCGTCCAGCCCGACCAGCAGCCGGCCCTCGCCCCCGTCGGGGGCCTGTCCGGGATCCCGACGCGGCAGCAGTCCCGCGACCATCGCCTCCAGTTCCCCCGGAGGGATCTTGCAGGCACAGCCGCCGCCGTGCGCGAACCGGGTCAGCCGCACGGGCGCGACAGGTGAGTCGGTGGGGCCAACTGTCGTCATACGGCGATGATTTCACCTCTTGCCCCAGCAGTGTGCGGGGACCACAATCTTGCTCCGGAGGCGTTGGGCGGGCTGGTGCCCCTCCCGATCTTCAACATCGGTGTGGTCCGGAAACCGGGCCAGGCGGGTTCGATTCCCGTCCGTCTCCGCTGACTTCGATCGGGGTGGCACGGGTGGCGGACCGCACACAGGAGCCGCCCGCGGACATCCGCAGGCAGGTGCCGAGCACCACCGTCCTCCTCGCCGACCCCCTGCTGAGCGAGGCGTCCGCACGGCTGGGCAGGCCCGCCGTCAAGGCAGCCGTCGCCACCGCCCAGCAGCTCGTGCGCGACGGACGGATCGGCCCCGGGGACGCGGTCCACGCCGCCCTCGCCGCGCTTCCCGCGCACCCCGCCGGGCCGACTCCCGTGCACAACGCCACCGGCGTCGTCCTGCACACCAATCTGGGGCGGGCCCCGCTGTCGCCCACCGCCCTGGAGGCGATGGCGGCGGCAGGCGGATACACGGACGTCGAGCTGGACCTGACCACCGGCAAGAGGGCGCGGCGCGGCCGCGGCGCCCTGGCCGCCCTGCGGGAAGCGGTACCGGCCGCCGAAGCGGTGCACGTGGTCAACAACGGAGCCGCCGCCCTGGCCCTGGCGGCGGTGACGCTGGCCGCGGGGCGCGACATCCTGCTCGGCCGGGGCGAGTTCGTGGAGATCGGCGACGGCTTCCGGATACCCGAACTGCTGGTCTCCTGCGGCGCCCGGATACGCGAGGTCGGCACCACCAACCGGACCCGTCTCGGCGACTACGCGGACGCCCTGGGCCCGGACACCGGCTTCATCCTCAAGGTCCACCCGTCGAACTTCACGGTCAGCGGCTTCACCTCGGGGGTGGGCCCAGGGGAACTGGCGTCCCTCGGCCCGCCCGTCGTCGTCGACATCGGCTCCGGCCTCCTCGCCCCCGACCCCCTGCTCCCCGACGAACCCGACGCGGCCACGGCCCTGCGCGCCGGCGCCACCCTCGTCACCGCCAGCGGGGACAAACTGCTCGGCGGGCCGCAGGCGGGGCTGCTCCTCGGCCGGGCCGCCGCCGTGGAACCCATGCGCCGCCACCCGATGGCCCGGGCCCTGCGCGTGGACAAGTTCACCCTGGCCGCGCTGGAAGCGACCCTGCGCGGTCCCGAGCCACCCGTGCGCACAGCCCTGCGCATGCCGCTGCCGCAGCTCCGCGCCCGCACGCTGCGCCTGGCCGAGGACGCTGCCCGCCGAGGCATGGACGCGCACGTCGTGCCCCACGAGGCGGTGGTCGGAGGAGGCGGCGCGCCCGGGACCGTCCTGCCGTCCTGCGCGCTCAGCGTCCCCGGCCACCTGGCACGACCCCTGCGCACCGGTGAACCCGCCGTGCTCGGACGGGTGGTGCGCGGCCGGCTGCTGCTGGACCTCCGGTGCGTGCCCGAGGAGCACGACGAAGACGTCCTCGCCGCGGTGCTGCGCGCGGCGGGGCGGTGACCATGCGGGTCGTCGCGACCGCCGGGCACGTCGACCACGGCAAGAGCACGCTGATCCACGCCCTCACCGGCACCCACCCCGACCGGCTGGCGGAGGAGCGGCGCCGCGGCCTGACCATCGACCTGGGCTTCGCGTGGACGGATCTGCCCTCGGGGGAACGGCTGGCGTTCGTCGACGTACCGGGACACGAGAGGTTCGTGCCCACCATGCTCGCCGGCGTGGGGCCGGTGCCCGCCGTGCTGTTCGTCGTCGCCGCCGACGAGGGCTGGAAGCCCCAGTCCGCCGAGCACCTCGCCGCCCTCGACGCCCTCGGCGTACGGCACGGACTGCTCGTCGTCACCCGCCGCGACGTGGCCGACCCCGGTCCGGCCACGGCCGAGGCACGCGAGCGGATCCGGTCCAGCACCCTCGGCGACGTCGAGGCCGTGGCCGTCAGCGCCCGCACCGGCAGGGGACTCGACGGGCTGCGCGCCGCCCTGGACCGGCTGGTCGCGCGGCTGCCGGACGGGAACGCCGCATCACCGGTGCGGCTGTGGATCGACCGGTCCTTCACCGTGCGCGGCAGCGGCCTGGTGGTCACCGGCACCCTCGGGGCGGGGCGGATCAGCAGGGGCGACATCCTGACGACCGCGCGCTCCGGCCGTCCGGTGCGCGTCAGGGGGCTCCAGGCCCTCGGCGAGGAGACGGCCGCGGTGCGGGCCACGGCCCGCGTCGCCGTCAACCTCCGGGGCCTCGACAAGGAGTCCACCGGCCGCGGCGACGCCCTGCTCACACCCGACAGCTTCCTCGCCTGCCCGAGCTGCGACGCGCGTGTGCACGGCGCGACGCCCGCCACGGAACTGCCCCGCACCGCCGTCCTCCACATCGGCTCGGCGGCCGTGCCCGTACGGGTCCGGCCGCTCGGTCCGGACACCGTCCGGCTGACCCTGCACCACCCCCTGCCGCTGCGGATCGGCGACCGCTCGGTGCTGCGCGATCCCGGCCTGCGGAGGGTGCTCGCCGGCCTGACGGTGCTCGACCCCCGGCCACCGGAACTGCGGCGCCGCGGCGCGGCGGCACGGCGGGCCGCCGAGCTGGACGACGCCCGCGCAACCCCCGGCGAGGCGTCCGAGCTGCGGCGCCGGCTGCTGGTCCGACGAGGGGAGCTGACCGCAATGGGGGTGACCGTCCGCACCGCACCCGTCGCGGGCGACTGGCTCGCCGACCCGGCCCACTGGACCGCCCTGCGCGCCCGGCTGGCCGACCTGGTGGCGGCGTACCTCGCCGAGCGGCCCACCGAGGACGGCATCCCGGTGGAGGCCGCCCGGCACCGTCTGGCGCTGCCCGCGGCCTCACTCGTGGAGGCACTGGTCACCCCGCCCCTGCGGCTGAGCCGCGGACGCGTGGGCGCCGGGCCCCCGGCCCTGCCCGCCGCCGTGACGGACGCGGTGGGCCGGCTCACCGCCGAACTCGCGGGGCGGCCCTTCGCCGCCCCCGGCGCCCGGCGGCTCGCGGAACTCGGCTTCGGCCGCCGGGAGCTCGCCGCGGCGGTCCGTCACGGGGCGGTACTGCGGCTGGCGGAGCACGTGGTGCTGCTGCCGGACGCCCCCCGGCTCGCGGCCGGCCTGCTGGGCGGACTCGACCAGCCGTTCACCGTGGGAGCGGCGAGCCGCGCCCTGGAGACCACCCGGCGCGTCACCGTTCCCCTGCTGGAGCACTGCGACGGCCAGGGCATCACCGAGGTCCTTCCGGACAGGCGCCGCCGCTGCGCGGACCGGCGGCCGCCCGGATGACCCGACCGCTTCTCAGGCCGCCCGGCGCGGGGAGCGCAGCACCAGCAGGGTGATCTCGCTGGGGGCGAAGACGCGGAACGGCGGGCCCCAGAACCCGGTGCCGCGGCTGGTGTAGAGCAGGGTGCGGGCGCCGTGGCGGCTGAGGCCGGCGACGGCCGGCTGGTCGAGGCGGACCAGGTGGTGGAACGGCCAGATCTGGCCGCCGTGGGTGTGGCCGGAGAGCTGGAGGTCGACGCCGCCGGCCGCCGCCCGGTCGACGAAGGCGGGCTGGTGGGCGAGGAGCAGCACGGGATGACCGGGGTCGGCGCCGTCGAGGGCGCCACCGAGATCGGCGCCGTGGCCCGCCAGCCCGGACGATTGGGCCGTGACGTCGTCGACACCGGCGACCACGAGGGTGTCACCGCCGCGTTCCAGCAGCAGATGCCGGTTGCGCAGCGGCTCCCAGCCCAGCTCGTCCATCAGGTCGACCCAGCCCTGCGCCTCGCTGTAGTACTCGTGGTTGCCGGTGACGTAGACCCGGGCGCGGGCCGCCCGCACGGTGCCCAGCGGGGCGGCCTGGGCGCGACGGCGCCGCGCCGTGCCGTCCGCGATGTCGCCGGTGTGGCAGACCAGGTCGGCCTCCAGGCCGTTCACCGTCTCGCAGACCCTGGCCGACCAGCGGGCGCGGTCGAGCGGACCGTAATGGGTGTCGGTGATCAGGACCACCCGGGTGCCGTCCAGGGCGGCGCCCAGCCGGGGGAGTTCGACGTCGAGACGGCGCACCCGCGGCACCCGCCGGGCCTCGGCGTATCCCCAGGCGAGCAGCACCGCGGCCGTGCCGAGGACGGCCCAGGTGACGATGCGCGCCCGGTCCTGCCCGTCACCCGTGCCGGTCAGCGCCAGGGCGGCACGCAGCAGCGCACCGAGCAGCACGGACCAGGTGAACAGCACCCAGATCGCGCCCAGCAGGGTGTCACCGACGATCGCCGCCCCGTCCTGCTGGCGCCGGCCGTGGCCGCGGACCATCGCGAGCGGCATGACGACCAGACCGAGGACGAACAGCGCGGTGCCGACCGGCGCGACGGCGCCGGGCCAGTGCTGACCGGTGTGCAGAAGCACCCAGCACGGCACCGCCCACAGCAGGACGGGCGCGACCAGGGGGACCCAGCGCATCAGGCGGTGCAGCCGGCTCGGTGGCGCCTCCTGCGCACCGGCGGCGGGTCGGGAACTGCTCGTCTCGGTCACGCTTCCCCCTGGGGTCCTGCGCGGCGGTCACTCGGACAGCCCATTGTCCGCCCCCGTTCACGCCGGTGCACACCAGGTCATGGGCATACGCACGCGCGCCGTCCGGGGGTTCCCGCACGCTCTACCGGCCCGCACGGGCGGCGGAAATGATGAGCACACCGCACATGGACCAGTGATCCGCGGCCACCTGCCCCCGGCCGGGCGGACCGCGGCGGAAGGAGTTCACGGTGTTGCTTCTCATCTCCCCGGACGGCGTCGAGGAGGCCCTCGACTGCGCGAAGGCGGCGGAGCACCTCGACATCGTCGACGTGAAGAAGCCCGACGAGGGCTCGCTCGGCGCCAACTTCCCCTGGGTCATCCGGGAGATCCGCGAAGCGGTACCGGCGGACACGCCCGTGTCCGCCACCGTGGGCGACGTGCCCTACAAGCCCGGCACGGTGGCCCAGGCCGCCCTCGGCGCGGCCGTCTCCGGCGCGACCTACATCAAGGTCGGCCTCTACGGATGCACCACTCCCGAACAGGGCACCGAGGTCATGCGGGCCGTCGTCCGGGCGGTGAAGGACCACCGCACGGACGCGCTGGTCGTCGCCTCCGGCTACGCCGACGCCCACCGCGTCGGCTGCGTCAATCCGCTCGCCCTGCCCGACATCGCCGCCCGCGCCGGCGCCGACGCGGCCATGCTGGACACCGCGATCAAGGACGGCTCGCGGCTCTTCGACCACGTCCCGCCCGACGCCTGCGCCGAGTTCGTCCGCCGCGCCCACGCCCGAGGGCTGCTCGCCGCCCTCGCGGGCAGCGTCCGGCAGGCCGACCTCGGCCCGCTGACCCGCATCGGCACGGACATCGTGGGTGTGCGCGGAGCGGTCTGCGCCGGCGGTGACCGCAACGCCGGCAGGATCCAGCCGCATCTGATCGCGGCCTTCCGGGCGGAGATGGACCGGCAGGCCCGCGAGCACGCCGCCGCCGCCGACGTCACGGCCGTCAGCTGACCACCGGGACGCCGGCACCGGAAGCCGGCCCCGTCGGCGACGACGACCGAACCGCCCGCCCCGTCGGCGACGACGACCGAACCACCTGCCCCGCCCCCGACGACGACCGAACCGCCTGCCCCGTCGGCGACGACGACCGAACCGCCCGCCCCGTCGCCGACGACGACCGAACCGCCCGCCCCGTCGCCCCGGACCGCCATCGGACCGGGCGCCCCGCCGCCCCCGACGGCGACCGAAGCACCCGCCCGGCCTCGAACGACCGCCGTGCCGCGCGGCCCGCCTCGGACGACCGCCGTGCCGCTCGCCTCACCGTCGCCGACCCCGCCACCGGGGACACCGTCGGCGAGGTGCCCGACCAGCGGCCGGAGGAACTGGACGCCGTCGTCGACCGGGCCCACCGGGCCTGGACGGGCTGGCGCGCCGACCCGGCCGCCCGCACCACCGCACTGCTCGCCGCCGCCGACGCGGTGGAGGCCGCCGGCGACGACCTCGCTCCACTGCTCACCCGGGAACAGGGCAAGCCGCTGGCCGAGTCCCGTGCGGAGGTCGCCCGTACGGCGGCCCGCCTGCGCTACTTCGCCGGACTGACGCCCACCACCACCCGCATCGACGACGGCAGGCCCGTGCACAGCGAGATCCGCTGGCGCCCGCTCGGCCCCGTCGCCGCGATCGTGCCGTGGAACTTCCCCCTCCAGCTCGCGGCGGCGAAGTTCGCACCCGCCCTGGCGGCCGGCAACACCGTGGTCCTCAAACCGTCCCCCTGCACGCCCCTCGCCACCCGGCTGCTCGGTGCCGTACTCGCCGGAGTGCTGCCCGAGGGCGTGCTGACCGTCGTCACCGGCCGGGAACCCCTCGGCGCCCGCCTCGCCGCACACCCGGGCATCCGCCACGTCACCTTCACCGGCTCGGTGCCGACCGGGCGGGCCGTCGCCGGGGCGGCGGCCGCCTCGCTGGCCCGCGTCACCCTCGAACTGGGCGGCAACGACGCGGCGATCCTGATGGACGACGTCGACGTGGAGCGGATCGCGGACCGGCTGTTCTGGGCCGCGTTCCGCAACTGCGGGCAGGTCTGCATGGCGGTCAAACGCGTCTACGCACCGGCCCGGCTGCACGCCGGGGTCGTCGAGGCGCTCGCTCAGCGCGCGAGGTCCGTCGTCGTCGGACACGGCCTGGACCAGGACACCCGCATCGGGCCGGTCAACAACGCCCCCCAACTGGCCCGGGTCGAAGAGCTCACCCGGCGGGCCCTGGCGGCCGGCGCCCGGGCGCCGGCCGGCGGCCGGCGGCTCGACGGGCCGGGCCACTTCTTCGCGCCCACCGTCCTCACCGACGTCCCTCCCGGCGAACCGGTCGTGACCGGCGAGCAGTTCGGACCTGTCCTGCCGGTGCTGCCGTACCGGCACCTCGACGAAGCCGTCGACGCGGCCAACGGCACCGGCTTCGGACTGGGCGGCTCCGTGTGGGGCACCGATCCCGACCGGGCGGCGGCGACGGCCGACCGGCTCTCCTGCGGCACGGTCTGGATCAACCACCACGCCGAACTCTCCCTCGCCCAGCCCTTCGCGGGCACGGGCGACAGCGGCGTCGGCGTCGCGGGCGGCCCCTGGGGCCTCTACGGCAACCTCCGGCCCTTCGTCGTCCACCGGCCCGAGGAGGACGGACGATGAAGTTCCGGGCCGCCGTGCTCCGTTCCCCCGACACCCCGTTCACGGTCGAGGAGGTCGTCCTGGGCGCCGGGCCCGCCCCGGGCGAGATCCTCGTCGAGATCGCCGGGTGCGGCATGTGCCGGACCGATCTCGCCGTCCGGCGGTCCGCCGGCCGCACCCCGCTCCCGGCGGTCCTCGGCCACGAGGGCGCCGGAGTCGTCGTGGCATCGGGCGACGGCCCGGACGGCGCCGTCGCCGTCGGCGACCACGTCGTGCTCAGCTTCGACTCCTGCGGGCGGTGCCGGAACTGCCGCGGCGCGGCCCCCGCCCACTGCGACTCCTTCGCCTCCCTCAACCTCTTCGGAGGCCGCGACGAGCACCCGCGGCGCCTCACCGACGCCACCGGGGGAGCGCTGGCCCCCCGGTTCTTCGGCCAGTCCTCCTTCGCCGCCTACGCCCTCGTCACCGCGCGCAACGCCGTCCCGGTCGACCCCGCCCTGCCGCTCGAACTCCTCGGACCGCTCGGCTGCTCCGTCCTCACCGGCGCCGGAGCCGTGCTCAACACCTTCCGCGCCGGCCCCGGCGACACCCTCGCCGTACTCGGCGCCGGGGCGGTGGGCCTGGCCGCCGTGATGGCGGCCACCGCCGCCGGCGTCCGGACCGTCGCCGTCGACACCCGCCCCGCCCGACTGGAGCTGGCCGAACGGTTCGGCGCCGTCCCGCTGTCCGCGTCAAAAGCCGGACTCGCCGAGCGCATCCGCCGCCGCACCGACGGCGGCGCGCAGTACGCCCTGGACACCACGGCCTCCGCCCCGCTGATCAACGACGCGCTCCGCGCGCTGCGTCCCACCGGGACCCTCGGTCTCGTGGCACGCCTGAACACCCCGCTGGCGCTCGAGGTGGGCACGCTCGACCGGGGCCGCGGCATCCGGCACATCTGCGAAGGGGACGCCGTGCCCGGACTGCTGGTACCCCGGCTGATCGGCCTGTGGCGAGCCGGCCGTCTCCCCTTCGACGAACTGATCCGCACCTATCCGCTGGCCGACGTCAACGAGGCCGAACGCGACTGCGAAGCCGGACGCGTGGTCAAGCCCGTCCTGCTGCCGGAAAGAGGAGACCGATGAGTGAAACGACCGCCACCCGCGACCCGCGACGCCCCGGCACGGACGGCGTGGAGGCGGGCGTGGGACTGACCGCCCTGCTGGTCGCCGCCGCGCGGGCGATCGAGACCCACCGCCACGACAGCCTCGCCCGCGACGCCTACGCCGAACACTTCGTGCGCGCGGCCGGGGCCTGCGCCGACTGGCCGGTGCGCATCGAGCAGGTGCCCGACGGCGACGCCGATCCGCTGTGGGGGCGGTTCGCCCGCTACTTCGGCCTGCGGACGCGCGTCCTCGACGACTTCCTCGTCCGCTCCCTCGGTGCCGGCGCCCGACAGGTGGTGCTGCTGGGAGCCGGCTTGGACACCCGGGCCTTCCGGCTGGACCTGCCGCCCGACTGCGTCGTCTTCGAGGTCGACCGGCCGGGTGTGCTCGACTTCAAGCAGCGGGTGCTCACCCGGCTCCCGGCCGCCCCGAAGGCGCGGCGCACCACCGTCCCCGTCGACCTGCGCGACGACTGGGTGACCGCCCTGACCGCGGCCGGCTTCGACCCGGCCGCCCCGAGCGTGTGGCTCGCCGAAGGGCTGCTCTTCTATCTGCCGGGCCCCGCCGAGACCTACCTCGTCGACACGGTGGACCGGCTCACCACCCCGGGCAGCGCGCTGGTCTTCGAGGCCAAGCTGGAGAAGGACCTGCTGGCGTACCGCGACAGCCCGATCTACACGGCGACCCGGGAGCGGGTCGGCATCGACCTGCTCGGCCTCTTCGACCCGGGGCCGCGCCCCGACTCCGCGGGCGACCTGCGGACCAGGGGCTGGTCGACCTCGACGCACACGCCCTTCGACTTCACCCGCCGGCTGGGGCGCGGCCCCCTCCCCGAGCCGAACGACGCGCTGGAGGGGAACCGCTGGGTCTTCGCGCACAAGCTCCGGCCCTGACGGCGCGCACGGGCGGCGGCACGGGACGGCGGCCGTCCCGTGCGCGCCCCGGGCCGGGCCCGCCGGGTCAGGCCCGGGCGCCCACCAGCCGGTCGCCCGGGATGCCGGCCAGGTCCGGCGCGTAGTAGTCCCGGATGCCGTCGGCCCACACCGCCACGGTGACGCGGTCCTCGGCGTCCGGGCCGAACGCGTCGAAGAGCGCGTGGATGTTGTCCTCCGCGAAGCCGATCGCCTTCATCAGCGACACGAACCGCGGACGCTCGATCAGTCCGTCCCCGTCGGGGTCGCCGAGCACGGACAGCGCGTCGGCGAACTCGGCGATCGTGGTCCCGAAACGGTCGGGGTCGAGCACGAACGGACGGAACTCCTCGACGCTGATCACCCCGTCGCCGTTGGCGTCCAGCTCCGTCAGCTTCGTCCACCAGCGGCGGAACGAGACCCGCAGGGCCTCCCTGGCGCCGTCGTCGGAGTCGACCGCCACATCGAGGACCCGTCCCGTCATCAGGTCGAAGTCCTCGGAGTCGAGGACTCCGTTGCCGTTGGCGTCGAAGAGGGAGAAGACCAGTTCGGCCCGCTCGGCAGCCTCAGTACGCATGTCCGTCACCTGTCTCCTGCGGTCCGTCGATCACGGACCTGGCTCGATGAGTGCGCCCTGCACAACCGCCGCGGACCGCCGGACGTGACGGCGGGGACGGCCGCGGTACCGGAAGGAGTGATGCGTCCCCGAACATCCCCGGAGCCCGCACACCGGCGCCGCGGCCCCGCCGGGACCGCCCGCCCCGGGCGCGCCTTAGGGGTGCGGGCCGCCCGTTAGGGGTGTGCCGGACGCCCGCCGGTCGGTAGCGTCGGACTCCCGGCCTCCGTGCCGGTGACAGGGACACGATGCGCCGCGGGCGGCCGTCGGGGGAGCGCGGGAGGTTACAGGTGGCCGGGTCCGAGGTCCGCCGGCTGCTGGCGATCAGCGATCTGCACGTGGTGTACGCCGAGAACCGTGCCCTCGTCGAACGGCTCCGCCCGGAGAACGACGGCGACTGGCTCATCGTCGCGGGCGACGTCGGCGAGTACGCCGCCGATGTCGAATGGGCCCTCGACCTGCTGCGGCGCCGCTTCGCCAAGGTCATCTGGACGCCCGGCAACCACGAACTCTGGACGCCCCGCGACGACGAGGTGCAACTGCGCGGCGAGGCCCGCTACCGGCACCTGGTGGAGCTGTGCCGCCGCCTCGGCGTGGTGACACCCGAGGACCCGTACCCGGTCTGGGACGGCGGGGGCGAACCCGTCCTGATCGCGCCCCTGTTCGTCGGCTACGACTACAGCTGGCGGCCCGCCGGCACCCGGACCCGGGACGAGGCACTGGCCCTGGCGGAGGAGCGCGGCGTCGTCTGCACCGACGAGTTCTTCCTCCACCCCGACCCGCACCCGCGCCGCGACGACTGGTGCCGGGCCCGCGCCGCGCTGACGAGACGGCGGCTCGACGAGGAGCGCGACGGGCTGCCCACCGTGCTCGTCAACCACTACCCGCTGGTCAGGGAACCGACCAGGATCCTGCGGTACCCCGAATTCGCCCTGTGGTGCGGCACCGACCTGACCGCCGACTGGCATCTGCGCTACGACGCCCGCGCGGTCGTCTACGGCCACCTCCACATCCCCCGCACCACCTGGCACGACGGTGTGCGGTTCGAGGAGGTGTCGGTCGGCTACCCGCGGGAGTGGCGGCGCCGTTCCGGGCCGCCGGCCCGGCTCCGCCCCGTGCCCACCGGGCCGGTGGCGCAGCCGTCCTGACCGCACCCCGGCCGGACGCCCCGCTCCCGCAGCCGCGCCCGCCGCCCCGGAGACGTCCGCCGGTCCGCGTCCCGGAGTCGTCCGCCGGCCCGCGTCCGGGCAATGCACGGACCGCCGTTGTCGCGCGACACACACAGATGAAAGACTTGGTAAAGACCGGACGGGGAAGATCGACGGAAAGGCCGACGCAGAAGCGGCGTGTCACGCGCCACCCTGCCCCGGCCGGTGAACAGGCTGACCAACGGGGACACCGCGCGACGAGGCATCCGGTCTCGGAGCCGCGGGTGGAGAGGCTGACACGCACAGTGCTCGTGCAACGCGAGGAACAACTGGCCGGGCTGCGGCGGATGTACCGGACCTCCCGGGAACTGGGGCGCGGCCAAGTGGCCCTCCTGAGCGGGCCCGTGGGCAGCGGCAAGACCGAGGTGCTGGAGGTCTTCGGCGAGTGGGCGGCCGCGATGGGCGCCCGGGTGCTGCGCGCCGCCGGCTCCCGCGCGGAGCGCGACATCCCGCTGGGCGTGATCTGGCAGCTCCTGCACAGCGCGCCGCTGGAAGCCGCATCCCTCGCCCAGGCCGACGAACTCATCGAGACCGCGTTCGACCGCCTCAACCGGGCCGCCGGGGCGGTCGAGGAACTCCCCCCGGGCGACGACCTGTGGGCACGGGTCCTGCACGCCGTGTTCACCTCGCTGACCGGCCTGGACGACGCAGCCCCCCTGACCGTCGCCGTGGACGACCTCCATCACGCGGACGCCGCCTCGCTCCACTGCCTGCTGTACGTGATCCGGCGGTTCCGGCGCGCCCCCGTCACGATCGTGCTCGCCGAGACCACCACCCTGCGCCCCGCCCATCCCCTGTTAAGGGCGGAGCTGTTCAGCCAGCCCTCCTTCCGGCGCTACACCCTGCCGCTGCTCAGCGCCGAGGCCGTCGCCCGGCTCGTCCTGCGCGACGCCGAGGGACGCGGCGGAACCTCGGCCCGCGAGACGGCCGCCGGCCTCCTCGGCGTCACCGGCGGCAACCCGCTCCTGCTGCGCGCCCTGCTCGACGAGCAGGCGGGCGGCCCGGGAGGGGACGGCACCTACGGGCCGGTGCCCGGCGACGCCTTCGACCAGGCGGTGCTGCGCTGCCTCTACCGCCACGAGCCCGTCGTCCGGCAGGTGGCACGCGCCCTGGCCGTACTCGACCGGAGGGCGTCCGCCGAACTGATCGGCCGGCTCCTCGGCGTCCCGCCGGACTTCACCGCCCCGGCGATGCGACTGCTGCGCGGCGCCGGCCTCACCGAGGCGGGGCGGCTGCGCCATCCGCGGATCCTGGACCTGATCATCTCCGACATGCCCGCCGAGGAACGGCGGCGGCTGCACCGGCTGGCCGGCGAGACGCTGCACGAACGGGGCGCGGAGGCGGGCGAGATCGCCCGTCACCACCGCGCCGCCGCGTGGACGGACACCCCGTGGGCGGCGCCCGCGGGGGCGGACGGCGCCGAGGAGCAGGTGTCCCACGGCCGGTCGGACCCGGCCGCGGAGCCGACCCGTCACACCGGCGGGCAGCCGGGCGGCGGCGAGAGTGACGGCGACGGCGACGTGCTCAGCGAGGCGGAACGGCGCGTCGCCGAACTGGCCGCGCGGGGGGACACGAACCGGCAGATCGCCCGAACGCTGTTCGTCACGGTGAGCACCGTCGAGCAGCATCTGACCCGGGTCTACCGGAAGCTGGACGTCAGGCGGCGCACCGACCTGCCCGAGCACCTGAACGCCTGCCGCGGCCGTGCGCAGGAGCCGGCCCGGGACTGCGCCCCGGGGCCGCTCGCCACCCCGCCCGGGATCAGCGGCCCGCCTCCTGGAGCCCCGCCGCCCCGCGGATGACGACCGGCCGGTGCCGGGCCGCCCGACGGGCACGACCCCGGGGCCAGAGCCTCGACGGTCACGGCACCGGGGCCAGGGCCCGACGGGCACGGCCCCGGTGGCCGACCGGAAACCGGCCGGCCACCGGGGCCGTGACGAGGGGACGGGGGAGCAGGAACGCGGGGGAGAGGGGGAGAGGGGAGGAGAGCGGCGTCAGGGAGAGTTGCCCACCCACGAGAGCAGGCTGGCCGGCAGATCCGAGCGGCTGTTGATCCGCAACTTGCGGTAGACCCGCGTCAGATGCTGCTCCACGGTGCTCACCGTGACGAACAGCTTCCTGGCGATCTCCCGGTTGGTGCAGCCCTGAGCGGCGAGCGAGGCGACCCGGCGCTCCGCGTCGCTGAGGTCGACGATCGCCGGATCGTCCGCCGGGGACACCTCCCCGGGGGAGACGTTCGCCTGGCACGTCTCCTCCGGCGGACCCTGGCGCTGCCCGGGCAGCGCCACCAGCACCTGACCGGCGAACTGCTGCGCCCGGCGGCCGAGCACCCGGGCGTGGGAGTACTCGCCGAGGGCGTGCTGGGCGTGGCTCAGCGCGGCCAGGGTCTCGGCCAGCTCCAGCCGGTCCCCGGAGGCCTGGAGCAGGTCGACCGCCTCCCGCAGGATCGGCGGCCGGCTGCGCAGCTCGCTGGAGGCGGCGAGCACTCGCAGCGTGATGCCCCGGGTGCGGGCGTTCTGGGTGCCCAGCCGCGCCCCCTGGTCGGCGGCGAGCGTGCCCGCGGAGAGCCCGCCCGCCAGCCGGGCCGCGGCGAGGTCGGTGCGCCACGGCACCAGGCCGGGAAGGTCCGAGCCCCAGCGGCGCATCAGGTCCCCGCAGGCCTCGAAGTCCTCCATCGCGGCCTCGTGGCTGCCGCACGCCAGGTAGTAGTGGCCGCGGGCGCGCCGGTAGTGCAGACCGATCGTCGTCTGGAACATGGCGTCCGGCACCGCCATGTTCAGATGGCTGAGCGCCTGTTCGTTCTCGCCCGCCCGGGTCGCGGTCGTGATCAGGACGGACAGCGGGATGCCGATCAGAATGCCCAGCCCCCGGGGCGGGATCTGCCGCAGACAGGTGCGCGCGTACCGCTCCGCCGCGGCCAGGTCGCCCTGACGCTGGCTCACCATCGCCCGCAGCCCGTAGAGCACGGCCAGCCAGGCGGGCGCCGACCGCCGCCGCGCCTCGCTCAGCAGACGGTCGCACCAGGACGCCGCCGCGTCCAGACAGTCCGCGAAGACCAGCGTCTCCAGCGCGATCATGATCGGGTAGAGGGTGTAGTCCTCCAGGCGGCAGCTCTGCAGCAGCGCCTTGGCGTCGGCCACGACGTCGTCGGTGTACCCGGACGCGTAGACGGTGTGCACGATGCCCGCCGCCAGGGTCCTCGGCTCGGCCGCGGTCACGGACCGTGCCGACGAGGCGGCCGGCGGCTCCTTCACCGGCTCGACCACACCCGGGTACCAGTACGCCAGCGCCATCCGCGCGTTGTACAGCGGCACCGAGGGACCGTCGGCCCTCCCGGCCCCGGCCGACGCCTCGACCCCGGTCAGCACCGCCTCCGCCTCGGCGGGCCGGCCGTACCACTCCAGGGGAGCGACCAGCTTCAGCGCGTCCTCGGGGGAGAGCTGCCCGGAACGGAAGGCGTCCAGGAGCCTGTCCACATGGTGTTCGGCGAAGACGGGGTCGAGCCGCCACTTCGTCCGCGCCAGCAGGGCGTCGATCCCCACCCGGGCACGCGGGTCGGTCTTCTCGCGGGTGGCCAGCCGCAGACAGTCGAGGGCCAGGCCGCTGTCGTCCTGCGCCAGCGCCTGCTCGGCCGCCTTCAGCAGGACCCGCACCGAACCGGGCGGTGTGGGCCGGCGCGCGGCCACCCAGTGCCGTGCCACCCGCACCGGCGCCGCACCCGCCTGGTCGAGCAGTCCGGCGACCCGGGCGTGCAGCGCGACCCGCTCCCGGGGCTCCATCAGGTCCAGCACCACCTCGCGGGAACGCCGGTGACGCAGCCGGCCGTCGGCGATCAGACCCGCCTCGGTGGCGGCCTCCACGGCCCACTCGGTGGCGGACGTCGTCCAGTCCAGCAGCTCGGCCAGGAAGGCGACGGGCACCGCCTCGTCCAGCGCGGCGACGGCGCGCACCACCGGCAGCAGGCTCGGGTCGCTGCGCATCAGGCAGTTCAGCACCGCCTGCCCGAAGATGTGCCCGGAGGCCGGGAGCGACGTCTCGGGATGACCGGCCTGCCGGCGCGCCTGCGCCGCCCGCAACTCCTCGACGAGGGCCATGAGCAGCAGCGGACTGCCGCCGGTCGCCTCGTACAGGCTCGCCGGGGTGTTGTCCCGCAGGTCGACGGCCTCGGCCCGCAGCACGGCGGCGACGCCCACCGGGGACAGCATGTTGAGACGGATGAGCTGGCGGTGCGGCTGGCTGAGCAGCTCGGCCCAGATCATCGGCCGCGCCGGCCGGACGGTGGTGTTGTCGTTCAGCACGACGAGGACGGGCGCGTGGTCGATACGGCGCACCAGATACCGAAGGCACTCCAGGGAGTCCGCGTCCACGAAGTGGGCGTCGTCGACCCCGATCAGCAGGGGCGCCCGTTCGGCCGCGGCCAGGATGATGCCGGTCAGACCGTGCAGCACGGGCACGTCGACCTGGGGCCTCGCCTCGTCGCCGCCGTCCTGCAGCATGGAGGTGAGGGCGCCGGCCTCCAGCAGCCGCTGGGCGCGGGCGGCCTCCTCGTCCCGCAGGTCCAGCCCGGCGAAGATCTGGGTCATCGCCCCCATCGGGATGGTCTGTTCGGCCTGGGAGCCGGTGGCGCCGACGTGGGCGACCCCGGCGACGGCCGCCTCGCGCACCAGGCTTCTGAGGAGTTCGGTCTTGCCCACTCCCACCGGGCCGCGGATGACCACCGACCCTCCGGCTCCGCTGACGCATGCGGCGAGGGACGCGCGCAGTACCGCGAGTTCGGCATCCCATTCGACACGGACCATGGACACTCTCCCCGTGAGCTCACCTGTGGCCACCGGTTTTTCCCTCCGCACCCCACGCATGGTGGTGGTGGCCCGCACAATCACTGCGGCTCGATGCCGCGATCTGCAGGGTGCGAGGTATTGAGCGCTAGGACGCGGGCGCATTTCGATACGTCCGGAAAGTATCGGGAACGCGCCGTTTCCGTGGGGTTCCCCGAAAGTGAACCCACGGTGAATCAGGGAATTCGCCGTGCGGCGAATTCGTCCTCGCGGCCGCTTCCGGCCGCCTCCCGCCGCTTCCGGCCGCGGATTTCGGCGGGCGGCAGCCGTCCGGCCGAGGGACCTCGGCCGCCGCCGCCCGCCCGGGATCCGCTAGCGGCCGCTTCGGTTCGGGCCCGCGCCAGACGACACCGACTGCAACTGGTCCAGCATGGTTTTCAGCAGGCGGGACTGATGCGCCGTGAGGAAGAAGTGCCCGCCGTCGAAGACATGGAAGTCGAAGGCGGCACTGGTGTGGTTCTGCCAGGCCCGGGCCTCCTCGACGGTGACCTTCGGGTCCTCGTCGCCCGTGAAGGCGGTGATGGGACAGCTCAGCGGCTCGCCGGGCACATAGGTGTAGGTCTCCGCCGCCCGGTAGTCGGAACGCGTGGCCGGCAGGATCATGCGCAGCATCTCCTCGTCGCCGAGGATGTTGCCCGCGGTGCCCTGCAGACGCTGCAGTTCCTTGATGAACTCCGGGTCGGACGCGAGGTGGTTGCGCTCGTCCCGCGGCATGGAGGGGGCTCGCCGTCCGGAGGCGAACAGCCAGGCCGGAACCACACCCCGCTCCTGCTCCAGCATGCGCGCCAGCTCGAAGCCGACCGTCGCGCCCATGCTGTGCCCGAAGATCGCCAGCGGCTTGTCGAGGCACCCGTCGAGGGCGCCGAGGACAGCTCGCGCGAGGGAGGGCAGATTGTCGATGTTCGGCTCCGAACGCCGGTCCTGACGGCCCGGGTACTGCACGGCCAGGACCTCGACGGCCGGCGAGAGGGAGCGGGAGACCGGGAAGTAGAAGCTGGCGGAGCCGCCGGCGTGTGGCAGGCACAGCAGCCTGACGGCGCTGTCCGGTGCCGGATGATACCGGCGGATCCACAAGCCGGTGTCATCCTGCGCAGTTGTCATTCCCGACCCCTTTGTGTGACGTTCGTAATCCGCGCGCGCCGAGGCGTTTGTGCCCGAACACCGCGTTCATGTGTGGGTTTTTGAAGGATCGAAAGCGATTTTGCGGGGGTGTGATCCAGCCAGCAACCCCTACGCCGATCGTATGCCCCTAGAAGCAGATTACGGGTTGACCAAGTGGGTGCCGCCGATGTAACCAGGGTTACCGCCCGGTGCGGCTGTGACGGGAGTGGCGCCCCGCCGGTCCGCTGCCGGTGCCCCGAGTGCCGGCGCCCCCGGTCCGCGGCCACCTCAGAAGGCTCGACGGGCCGCCACCGGGAACTCCCGCAGACCGCGGATGATGAACGAGTCGCCGCGTCGGACCGGACCCGCCCGGCGCAGCTCCGGCATCCGCGTGGCCAGCGTCGCGAACGCGACCTCCGCCTCCAGCTTCGCCAGCGACGCACCCATGCAGTAGTGGATGCCCGCCGAGAACGCCAGCGTGTCGGCGCCGATGGTCCGCGTGATGTCGAACCGGTTCGGGTCGGGGAAGACCTGGGGATCGCGGTTGGCCCCGCCCGCCATGATCGCCAGTTCGGCGTCGACGGGCAGCGTCCAGCCCGCGATCTCGATCCGCTCGTGCGCGATGCGCCGGTACGTCTGCACCGACGGGTCGAAGCGCAGGGTCTCCTCGGCCGCGCCGGCCGCGAGTTCCGGCCGCTCGACGAGGAGCCGCCACTGCTCCGGGTGGGTCAGCAGCGCCAGCACGCCGTTGCCGATGAGATTGACGGTGGTCTCGCTGCCGGCCAGGGGCACGAAGGTGACCATCGGTACCAGCTCGGCCATGCTCATGCTGCCCTCGTCGACCAGCGCCAGCAGCCGCGTGATCATGTCGTCCTGCGGATCGGCCTTGCGCTCCGCGACGACGTCGACGAGCAGCTCCGTGATCTCCCGGATCGCCGCCTGGGTGCTCTGCGTCTGCTCGTAGGTGACCACGCCCTCCAGCAGCGGCGTCATCCGGCGGCTGATGCGGTAGAAGGCACCCCGATGGCGCTCCGGGATGCCGACGAGGTCGGCGATCACCGCGACGGGCAGTTGCTGCGCGAAGGTGGTCATCAGGTCGAACGGCTTGTCCTCGGCGAGGAGACCGTCGATCAGCTCGTCGCAGATCTCCTGGATGCGGGACCGCCAGCCGTCGGCCGTGCGCGGATTGAGCGTCGGCGCCGCGATACGGCGCAGCCTGGTGTGGTCGGGCGGATCGACGCCGAGCATCGAGTTGTCGAAGCTCATGAACTCCGGGAGCTTCTCGCCGTTGGCCTTGCGGACCCCGAACCGCCGGTCCCGCAGGATCGTGTTCGCCAGCTTGTGGTCCGCGGTCACCCAGGAGCCGATGGCGCTCCGGTAGAGACGCCCCCGGGCCCGTATCTCGTCGTAGTGCGGATACGGGTCGTCCGGGATGGCCAGCACCTTGGAGTACGGATCACCCCGCTCGGCCTGCGTGCGGATGAAGTCGTGGAAGATGGCCAGCTGCGCGCGCATCTGTCGTTCGCTCGGCTGCATCGGTGCCAGCTCCTCACTCCGCCTCGCCATGGCGTCCTCGCAGTCGAGAACGTATTGATGATCGCCCCCTACCGGACACCCCTAACCCGGCCGTCCGGCCGCGCGCGGGGCACCAGGTCAGGCCGCCCGGCGGCGGCCTCCGCCGCCGTCCGGCCCTCCCGCGCGCGGCCCGCCGCGGGGAGTGCCTTCCGTCTCCGGCGGGGGTCCGGAGACGGAAGGCCGTGGTGCCGGGGGCCGGTCTCAGCCCCCGAGTTCCTCGTCGATCAGCGCGAAGATGGTGTCGGCCGTGGCGGCCTCCAGATCCCGGTCGTCGCCGCCGGCCGCCCGGCGGTCCCCGCCCTGGAGCCGTTCGAGCATCACCTCCAGCCGCGAACGGACCATCGCCTTCTCGCCGACCGTCAAGTCGGCCTCCCCGCCCGTCATCCCGGCGAGTTCGGCCTCCATGCGCGCCAGTTCCTCCAGCAGGGCCTCGGCCGGTGTCTTCTCCGGCGGCACGAGCTCGTTGCGCAGATACGCGGCCAGCGAGGCGGGCGTCGGGTGATCGAAGACGAGCGTGGCCGGCAGCCGGATTCCGGCCGCGGCGTTGAGCCGGTTGCGGAGTTCGACCGCGGTGAGCGAGTCGAAGCCGAGGTCCTTGAACGGCCGGTCCGGCCCGATCGCGTCCGGCGACGCGTGCCCGAGGATCACCGCCGAGGAGGCGACCACCAGATCCAGCAGCACCGAGTCCCTCTGCGCGGCGGACATCCCGGCGAGCCGCTCCGCGAGCGGCGGCCCGGCCTGCGCCGCCGTACCCACCGCGCGCCGCACCGGGCGGTGCAGCAGCCCGCGCACCAGCGGGGGTATCTCGACATCGGAGGCACGCAGGCCCGCGAGATCGAGATTGACCGGGATCAGGTGCGCCTCGGCCCGTCGCAGTGCCGTGTCGAAGAGGGCGAGGCCCTGCTCGGTGGAGAGCGCGGTACCGGCACTGGTCGCCCGGACCCGGTCGGCCTCGGCGAGCGCGCCGGTCATCGTGCTGGCCTGCTCCCACAGACCCCACGCCAGCGACAGACCGGGCAGCCCCTCCGCCCGGCGCCGGACGGCGAGGGCGTCGAGGTACGCGTTGGCCGCCGAGTAGTTCGCCTGTCCCGGTGCGCCGAACGTCCCGGACACCGAGGAGTAGAGGACGAACATCGACAGGTCCGCGCCGCGGGTGAGTGCGTCGAGGTTCACGGCCGCGGTGGCCTTGGCCCGCAGCACCTTCTCCAGGCGTTCCGGGGTGAGACCGGTGAAGATGCCGTCGTCGAGGACGCCGGCGGCGTGCACGACACCGGTGAGCGGCGCTGTCTCGGGGATGGTGGCCAGCACCGCCGCGAGGGCGTCGCGGTCGGCGGCGTCGCACGCCATCACCCGTGCCTCGGCGCCGAGTTCGGCGAGCTGGGCCGTCAGGTCGGCCGCCCCGGGGGCGTCGGGCCCCTGGCGGGACAGCAGCACCAGGTGGCGGATGCCGTGCTCGGTGACCAGGTGGCGGGCGAGGAGTCCGCCGAGGGTGCCCGTGCCACCGGTGATCAGGACGGTGCCGTCCCGGTCGAGGGGCGTGGGGACGGTGAGCACGTTCTTGCCGATGTGCCTGGCCTGGGCCATGTGCCGCCAGGCGGTGACGGCTTCACGCATGTCCCACACCGTCAGCGGCAGCGGCTCCAGCACACCCCGCTCGAAGAGGGCCACGACCTCGGCGAGGATGGCGCCCATGCGGTCGGGGCCCGCGTCGGACAGGTCGAAGGCGTGGTACGGGACGTCGAGTCCGGTCCGCACATCGGTCTTGCCCATCTCGACGAACCGGCCGCCGGGGGCGAGCAGGCGCAGGGAGGCGTCGAGGAAGTCGCCCGCGAGGGAGTTGAGGACGATGTCGACACCGCGCCCGCCGGTGGCGGTGCGGATGTGGTCCTCGAAGGCCAGGTCGCGGGAGTTCGCGACCCGCGCCGGGTCGACGCCGTTGGCGACGACGGTGGGCCACTTCCCGGGGCTCGCGGTGCCATACACCTCCAGGCCCCAGTGGCGGGCGAGTTGCGTGGCGGCCATGCCGACACCACCGGCCGCGGCGTGGACGAGAACGGAGTCACCGGGGGTGGCTCCGGCCAGGTCCCGCAGCCCGTACCAGGCCGTCGCGAACACCACCGGCAGCGACGCCGCCTGCGCCCACGACCAGCCCTCCGGCACCCGGACCAGCAACTGACGCTCGGTCACGGTCTCCGCACCGAACCCGCCGTCCAGGAACCCGAACACCCGGTCACCCACGTGCAGGTCCTCGACACCGGGACCGGCCTCCACGACCACACCGGCCGCTTCGGAACCCATCACACCCGGCTCCGGATACATCCCGAGCCCGCGGAGGACGTCACGGAAGTTCACACCCGCCGCGCGGATCGAGACCCGCACCTGACCGGGCCCCGGCTTCGGCACCTCCACGATCTCGACGTTCAGGGACTCCAGCGTGCCGTCCTCGCCCTGGCGCAGGTGCCAGTCGCCGTCCGGCAGGACCAGAGCGCCTCCCGTGGCTCTGGTGAGCCGGGGTGCCAGCAGCGCGCCGTCGCGGACGGCGACCTGCGGCTCGTCCAGGCCGGTCAGCAGGGACAGATCCGCCGGGGAGTCGTCGGCCGGGTCGGTGTCGACGAGGACGATGCGGTCCGGGTGCTCCGACTGCGCCGAACGCACCAGACCCCACACCGCCGCACCCACGGCGTCCACCGCACCGGGACCACCGGCCGGCATCGCACCGCGCGTCACCACAGCCAGGCGCGACCCGAACGAACTCTCGTCGGCCAGCCACTCCTGCACCCCGTGCAGGACCTCACCGAGCACCCGCTCCACCGGACCGTCACCCGTCTCCAGGACGGTCCATTGCGGAGCGTCCGTCCGGGGGGAGGCGGGCTCCGAAGGCAGCGGGACCCACTCCACCGCGAACAGCGCGTCATCGGCGGGGCCCGCCGTGGGCACCCGGTCCGGCGACACGGCCCGCAGCATCAGCGAGCGGACGATCGCGACCGGGGCCCCGGTGCTGTCGGCGGCCTTGATGGTCACGCCGTCGCCGTCCGGCTGGATCGCCACGCGCAGCGTGGTCGCCCCGACGGCGAACAGCTCCACGCCCGACCAGGCGAACGGCAGCCGAGGTCCGGAGACCTCGCCGTCGCCGTCGCCGAGGATCAGGCCGGACGGATGCAGCGCGGCATCCAGCAGCGCCGGGTGGACGCCGAACAGGTCGACGTTGCCCGCACCCGATTCCGGCAGTGCCACGTCGGCGTAGACACCGGTCTCGTCGCGCCAGGCGGCCTGCACGCCCTGGAACACGGGGCCGTAACCGAGGCCCGCGTCGGCCAGGGCGTCGTAGAAGCCGTCGATGCCGACCGCGACCGCGTCACGAGGCGGCCACATCTCCAGATCGAACCCGGGCACCCGGGTGTCCGACGGGGCGAGAAGGCCCGACGCGTGCCGGAACCAGCCGTCGGTGCCCTCGGCCCGGGCATGGACCTGCACCGGACGGTCGCCCGAGGCATCGGGGCCCTCCACCCGCACCTGGACCTGGATCCCGCCGGACTCCGGCAGCACAAGCGGCGCCTGGAGGATCAGCTCACGGAGCAGGCCGCAGCCCACCTCCTGCCCGGCCCGCAGCACCATCTCCACCAACGCGGCACCGGGCACCACGACTTGGCCCTGCACCAGGTGGTCGGCCAGCCACGGCTGGGTGTCCACCGACACGCGGCCCGTCAGCAGCGCGCCGTCACCGTCGGCCAGCGGCACCACCGACCCCAGCAGGGGGTGACCCGAGTCGGTCAGACCGACACTGTTCAGGCCCCCGGTACCGAAGTTGGGCCGGGGCCAGTACCGCTCACGCTGGAAGGCATACGTCGGCAGCCCGACGACACGGCCGCCCCAGCCACTGAACAGGTTCGTCCAGTCGACGGCCGCGCCGGACGTCCACAGCCGGCCGATCGCGGTGAGAGCGGTGTCGGTCTCGTCGCGGTCCTTGCGCAGGACGGGGACGAAGACGGCGTCGGTGACGGTGGTGTCCTGGGCCATTCCGGAGAGCACCCCGTCCGGTCCCAGTTCCACATAGCGCGTCACGCCCATGGCTTCGAGAGCGGTGACACCGTCGGCGAAGCGGACCGCCTGACGGACCTGCCGCAGCCAGTACTGAGGCTCCTGCATCAGCCCGGGCTCGGCGACCGTCCCCGTCAGATTCGACACGACCGGGATCTGCGCCGGATGGAACGTCAGCCCGTTCAGCACCCGGCCGAACTCCTCCAGCATCGGTTCCATCAGGGCGGAGTGGAACGCGTGCGACACGGAGAGAACGGTGCACCTGCGCCCGAGGTCCGCGCATTCGGCCGCGTAGCCCTCGACGGCCTTGAGGTCGCCGGAGAGGACGACGGAGTTCGGGCCGTTGACCGCGGCGATGTCCAGGTCGGAATCGAGGACATCCAGTTCGGTGGCCTGGACGGCGAGCATGCCGCCACCGTCGGGCAGGGCCTGCATCAGACGGCCGCGTTCGGCGACGAGGGTGCACGCGTCGTCGAGGGACAGGATGCCCGCGACGTGGGCGGCGCTGATCTCGCCGAGGGAGTGGCCCAGCAGCACGTCCGGGGTCACACCCCACGACTCGACCAGGCGGAACAGGGCCACTTCGAGGGCGAACAGCCCTGCCTGGGCCCACATGGTCCGGTCGAGGTCGGTGCCGTAGGTCAGTACGTCGCGCAGGGGGCGTTCGAGTCGGGCGTCGAGGCGGGCGCAGACGGCGTCGAACGCCTCGGCGAAGACCGGGAACTGCTCGTAGAGCCCCAGGCCCATGCCGACGCGCTGCGATCCCTGGCCGGTGAACAGGAACGCCGTCCGGCCGGCGCTCTCCACGCCCGTGGCGATCACGTCCCCGTCCGCGGCGAGGACCACGCGGTGCTCCAAGGCGGCGCGGGTGGTCGCGAGTGACCAGGCGATCTCCACCGGGTTCAGGTCCGGCCGTTCCGCTGTGAACGCGCGGAGCTGTTCGACCTGTGCGCGCAGTGCGGTCTCGGTCTTCGCCGACACCACCCACGGCACGAGTTGCGGCGGTTGCCGCAGTGCGACGACCGGCGTCGGTGCCGGCTTCGGTGCGGGTGCCTGTTCCAGGATGACGTGGGCGTTGGTGCCGCTGATGCCGAACGAGGACACGGCCGCGCGGCGCGGGCGGTCACCGGTCTCGGGCCACGACCGTGCCTCGGTGAGCAGCTCCACCGCGCCCGCCGACCAGTCGATCTGGGGCGAGGGAGCGTCGACGTGCAGCGTCGCCGGCATCAGCCCGTGCCGCATCGCCATGACCATCTTGATCACACCGGTCGCCCCGGAGGCCGCCTGGGTGTGCCCGATGTTCGACTTCACCGAACCGAGCCACATCGGTTCGTCGCCGTCGCCGCGATCCTGGCCGTAGGTCGCGAGGAGCGCCTGCGCCTCGATCGGGTCACCGAGCCGGGTTCCCGTGCCGTGGGCCTCGACGATGTCGATGTCCGTGGTGTGCAACCGGGCATTCGCCAATGCCTGGCGGATGACGCGTTGTTGGGAGGGGCCGTTGGGTGCGGTGAGGCCGTTGGAGGCGCCGTCCTGGTTGACGGCGCTGCCGCGGATGACGGCGAGGATGTCGTGTCCGTTGCGCTGGGCGTCGGAGAGGCGTTCGACGAGGAGGATGGCGGCGCCTTCGGACCAGCCGGTGCCGTCGGCGGCGGCGGCGAAGGATTTGCAGCGTCCGTCGGCGGCGAGGCCGCCCTGGCGGGCGAAGTCGACGAACACGCTGGGGGTGGAGAGCACGGTGACGCCGCCGGCGACGGCGAGGTCGCATTCGCCGTTGCGGAGGGCTTGTGCGGCGAGGTGGAGTGCGACGAGGGAGGAGGAGCAGGCGGTGTCGACGGTGACGGCGGGGCCTTCGAGTCCGAAGACATAGGCGGCGCGGCCTGAGAGGACGCTGCCGGCGTTGCCGGTGCCGAGGAAGGCGTCGACGCCGTCGGGGACCATGCCCAGGCTCTGGGCGTAGTCGTGGTACATGATGCCGGCGTAGACGCCGGTGGAGGATCCGCGCAGGGACAGCGGGTCGAGGCCGGCGGACTCGAAGGCTTCCCAGACGCCTTCGAGGAGGAGGCGTTGCTGGGGGTCCATGGCGAGGGCTTCGCGGGGGCTGATGCCGAACAGGGCGGCGTCGAAGTCACCGGCGCCGGTGACGAACCCGCCGACGCCTTCGACGCCGCTCCAGGCGACGTCCCACCAGCGGTCGTCGGGGAAGGCGCTCATCCCGTCGCGGCGGGCGGTGACCAGGTCCCACAGACCGGCCGGCGACGTCACCCCTCCGGGCAGGCGGCACGACATGCCCACGATCGCGATCGGTTCGTTGGCGAGTGCCGGCCTTGCGGGCGTGGCGGGGCGCCTGGTGGTGGCGGGTTCGTCGGTGCCGGTGAGGGTCTGGTCGAGGTGGGTGGCCAGGGCGTGGACGTTGGGGTAGTCGAAGACGAGGGTGGCGGGCAGGCGCAGTCCGGTGGTGGTGTTGAGCCGGTTGCGCAGTTCGACGGCGGTGAGTGAGTCGAAGCCGAGGTCCTTGAAGGCCTGGCGTTCGCCGATCGCGTCGGTGGTGGTGTGTCCGAGGACGTGGGCGACCTCGGTGCGGACCACGTCCTGGAGCAGGACGGTCCGTTCGCCTCCGGTGAGGCCGGTGAGGCCGGTCAGGCGGCGCAGCAGGTGCGTGTCGCCCGCGGCGGCGGCGGTGCGGCGGGCCCGGCGGACACCACTGGTGGGGGCGAGGGCGCGCAGCAGCGCCGGGACGGGTGTGGCCGCGTCGAGGGTGCGCAGGGCGGTGACGTCGATCGGCATCGCGACCACGCCGGCCAACTCGGTGCGCAGGGCGGTGTCGAACAGGGCCAGGCCCTGTTCGCTGGACAGGCCGGGGCCGAGTCCTCGGCCGGCCCGGTCCTGGAGGTGCCCGGTCATCGCGCTGGCCTGCTCCCACAGGCCCCAGGCGATGGACAGACCCGGCAGTCCCTCGGCCCGGCGGCGCACGGCGAGGGCGTCGAGGAACGCGTTGGCGGCGGAGTAGTTGGCCTGCCCGGCGGTGCCGAACGTGGCCGAGACCGACGAGTAGAGCACGAACAGGGCGAGGTCGGCGTCGCGGGTCAGCTCGTCCAGGTTCACCGCCGCGGTGGCCTTCGCCCGCAGCACGGTTTCCAGGCGCTCCGGGGTCAGGGCGGTGAAGATGCCGTCGTCGAGGACACCAGCGGCGTGCACGACACCCGTGAGCGGCGCTGTTTCGGGGATGGTGGCGAGGACCGCCGCGAGGGCGTCGCGGTCGGCCGCGTCACACGCCACGACCCGTGCGTCCGCACCGAGTTCGGCCAAGTCGGCCGTCAGCGCGACCGCGCCGGGGGCGTCGGGCCCCTGACGGGACAGCAGCAGCAGGTTACGCACGCCGTGTTCGGTGACCAGGTGGCGGGCGAGGAGTCCGCCGAGGGTGCCCGTTCCGCCGGTGATGAGCACGGTGCCGTCACCGGCCAGGGACACCTCCCGCTCCCCGATGCCGTTGGCACGCACCAGCCTGGGCGCGAACAGCACGCCGTCGCGGATCGCGACCTGCGGCTCGTCCAGGCCGGTCAGGAGGGACAGGTCCACTGGCGAGTCGTCAGCCGGGGAGGTGTCGACGAGGACGATACGGTCCGGGTGCTCGGACTGCGCCGAGCGCACCAGACCCCACACCGCCGCGCCCGCCGGGTCCACGACACCGTCGGTCGTCGCGGGCATGGCGCCCCGCGTCACCACCGCCAGACGCGACCCGAACGCGTTCTCGTCGTCAAGCCACTCCTGCACCCGGTGCAGGACTGCGCCGAGCACCTGCTCGACCGGGCCGTCACCGGCCTCCAGCACCGTCCACTCGGGAGCCTCTGCCGCCTCGCCATCAGTGATGTTCGGCGGCAGTGCGACCCACTCGACCGCGAACAGCGCGTCATCGGCACGTTGGACGGTCGACAACTGCTCCGCCGACACCACCCGCGACATCAGAGCGCGGATGATCGCGACCGGTGCGCCGGTGCCGTCGGCCACCTCGACGGTGAGGCTTTCACCCACCGGGCGGATCGCGACCCGCAGGGTGGTCGCGCCGACCGCGAAGAGTTCCACGCCCGACCAGGCGAACGGCAGCCGCGGCCCGGAGGCTTCCGTCCCGGGCTCACGGGGGATGAGGCCGGAGGGGTGGAGTGCGGCGTCCAGCAGGGCCGGGTGGATGCCGAAGCCGTCCACCGCGTCCGGGACGGTCACCTCGGCATACACACCGGTCCCGTCACGCCAAGCGGCCTGCACGCCCTGGAACACCGGACCATAGCCGAAGCCCGCGTCCGCCAAGGCGTCGTAGAAGCCGTCGATGTCCACTGCGGCCGCTTCGTGTGGCGGCCACACGCCGAGGTCGAAGTCCTGCGCGTAGCCGGTCTGTTCTGCCAGGGCGCCGGACGCGTGCAAGGTCCATTCGTCGGTGGCGTGTATCCGGCCGTAGATCTGCACGGGGCGGTCGCCCGAGGCGTCCGGGTCCTCGACCCGCACCTGGACCTGGACCCCGGCGGAGTCCGGCAGCACCAGCGGCGCCTGGAGCACCAGCTCCCGCAGCAGACCGCAGCCCACCTCCTGCCCCGCCCGCAGCGCCATCTCCACCAGCGCCGTCCCGGGCACCACGACCCGGCCGAGCACCACATGATCGGCCAGCCACGGCAGCGCCTCCACCGACAGACGACCGGTCAGCAACGCACCGTCACCCTCGGCCAGCGGAACCACCGAAGCCAGCAAGGCGTGTCCGGCACCCTCGATGCCGAGTGCACCCGCGTCCCCGCTGATCATCTGCGGCCGAGGCCAGTACCGCTCACGTTGGAACGCGTACGTCGGCAGATCGACGATCTGCCCGCCCCACCCGGCGAACACGCCGGCCCAGTCGATGTCGGCACCGACACTCCACAGGCGGCTGAGCGCGGTGAGGGCGGTGTCGGTCTCGTCGCGGTCCTTGCGCAGGACGGGGACGAAGACGGCGTCGGTGACGGTGGTGTCCTGGGCCATTCCGGAGAGGACTCCGTCCGGTCCCAGTTCCAGGTACCGGGTGACGCCCATGGCTTCGAGGGCCGTGACGCCGTCGGCGAAGCGGACGGCTTGGCGGACCTGACGGAGCCAGTATTCCGGCTCCTGCATCAGCCCCGGTTCGGCCACCGCACCCGTCAGGTTCGACACGACCGGGATGCGCGCCGGGTTGAACGTCAGCCCGTGCAGCACCCGGCCGAACTCCTCCAGCATGGGTTCCATCAGGGCGGAGTGGAACGCGTGCGACACGGTGAGGGTGTTGTGCCGCAGACCCTGCTCGGCGCATTCGGCGGCGTAGCCGTCGATGGCCTTGAGGTCGCCGGAGAGGACGACGGAGGTCGGGCCGTTGACGGCGGCGATGTCCAGACCGGAGTCGGCGACGTCGGCTTCGGTGGCCTGGACGGCGAGCATCCCGCCGCCCTCGGGCAGCGCCTGCATCAGCCGGCCGCGCTCGGCCACCAGTACACACGCATCGTCCAGGTCGAGGATGCCCGCCACGTGGGCGGCGGTGATCTCGCCCAGCGAGTGCCCCAGCAGCACATCCGGTGTGACGCCCCACGACTCGACGAGCCGGAACAGGGCCACTTCGAGGGCGAACAGGCCCGCCTGGGCCCACATCGTCCGGTCGAGGTCGGCGCCCTCGGTCAGGATCTCCCGCAGCGGACGCTCCAGCCGCACGTCGAGACGGGCGCAGACCGCGTCGAACGCCTCCGCGAACACCGGGAACTGGTCATACAGACCCAATCCCATGCCCGCGCGCTGCGACCCCTGTCCCGTGAACAGGAACGCCGTCCGGCCCTCACCTGCCACACCTGCGGCGAGCACATCCCCGCCGGAGGCCAGCACCACGCGGTGCTCCAACGCGGCGCGGGTGGTCGCCAGCGACCAGGCCACGTCGATGGTGTCCAGATCGGGTCGCTCGGCTGTGGACGACTGCAACTGCTCGACCTGTGCCCGCAGCGCGGCATCCGTCTTCGCCGACACCACCCACGGAACCAGGTCGGGTCGCGTCACCGACGGCTCGGTGATCAGTTCCTTCGCCGCAGGTTCCGGTGCCTGCTCCAGGATGACGTGGGCGTTGGTGCCGCTGATGCCGAAGGAGGACACGCCCGCGCGGCGCGGACGGTCGGTCTTCGGCCACGAGCGGGCGGTGGTGAGGAGTTCCACCGCGCCTGCTGTCCAGTCGACCTGCGGGGACGGCTCGTCGACGTGCAGGGTCGCGGGCAGGACCTGGTTGCGCATCGCCATGACCATCTTGATGACGCCGGCGACGCCCGCGGCGGCCTGGGTGTGGCCGATGTTGGACTTGATGGAGCCGAGCCACAGCGGCTCGTGGTTCTCGTCGCGGTCCTGGCCGTAGGTGGCGAGCAGGGCCTGGGCCTCGATCGGGTCACCGAGGCGGGTGCCGGTGCCGTGGGCCTCGACGGTGTCGATGTCGGCGCCGGTGAGGCGGGCGTTCGCCAGCGCCTGACGGATCACCCGCTGCTGGGAGGGCCCGTTGGGGGCGGTGAGGCCGTTGGAGGCGCCGTCCTGGTTGACGGCGCTGCCGCGGATGACGGCGAGGACGTGGTGTCCGTTGCGTCGGGCGTCGGAGAGGCGTTCGACGAGGAGGAGTCCTGCGCCCTCGGCCCAGCCGGTGCCGTCGGCGCTCGCGGCGAAGGACTTGCAGCGTCCGTCGGCGGCGAGGCCGTCCTGGCGGTCGAACTCGGCGAACGCGCCCGGGGTGACCATGACCGTCACACCGCCGGCGAGCGCCAGATCGCACTCCCCGTTGCGGAGGGCTTGCGCGGCGAGGTGGAGTGCGACGAGGGAGGAGGAGCAGGCGGTGTCGACGGTGACGGCGGGGCCTTCGAGCCCGAAGACGTAGGCGAGGCGGCCGGAGATGACGCTGTTGTGCGTGCCGGTGAGCAGGTGTCCTTCGGCGCCGGCGACGCCGTTGCTGCCGTATCCGGACGGGGAGGCGCCGGCGAACACGCCGACGCTGTGCCCGGTCAGCGACCGGGGGTTCATGCCCGCCGATTCGAGGGTTTCCCAGGCGGTCTCCAGCAGCAGCCGCTGCTGCGGATCCATCGCCAGCGCTTCGCGCGGGCTGATCCCGAACAGGCCGGCGTCGAACTCGTCCGCGTCATGGACGAAACCGCCCCGCGCCGCTGTGCCGTCGAGCATGCCGACGGGCCAGCCCCGGTCCTCCGGGAACGGCGTGATGCCGTCGATCCCGCCGGCGACGAGGCTCCACAACTGCTCCGGCGAGGTGACACCGCCGGGATACCGGCAGGCCATGCCCACGATCGCGACCGGCTCGTCGCTGCCCGCGACCGCGGACGCGGGCCGTGTGGTGTCCGGGAGTGCGTCGTGGGCGCCCAGGAACTGGGTGAGCAGATAGTCCCCGAGGACGGTCGGGTTGGGGTAGTCGAACACGAGGGTGGCGGGCAGGGTGAGCCCGGTGTGGGTGGTCAGCAGGTTCCGCAGCTCGACCGCCATCAGGGAGTCGAAGCCCAGATCCCGGAACGCCCGGCCCGGCTCGACCGCCTCCGCACCCGCGTGACCCAGCACCTCGGCCGCACGCTCGCGCACCAGATCCAGCAGCATCTGCGAGCGCTCCGTGACCGTGGCCTCCACGAGCCGCCGACGCAGCTCCGCCCCCGGCCCCTCGTCCGCAATACCAGAGGCGGAGGTGGTCGCGAGGGCGTCCGCCGCCTCGGGAAGGTCCGACAGCAGCGCACTGGGACGGACCGAGGTGAAGGCGGGAGCGAACACCGACCAGTCCACGGCCGCGACGGTCACGCCGGATTCCCCGCCGTCCACCGCCCGGGCAAGGGCCTGGATCGCCATCGCCGGATCCATCGGGATCAGACCGCGACGGCGCAGAGCCTGCTCCGCCTCGCCCCGCACCACCATCCCGGCACCGGCCCACGGACCCCACGCCACCGACGTCCCCGCAAGCCCACGCTCCCTGCGGTGCTGCACCCACGCGTCCAGGAACGCGTTACCGGCCGCATACGCGCCCTGACTGCCACTGCCCCACGTCGCCGAGATCGACGAGAACACCACGAACAGATCAAGCGACACATCACGCGTCAACTCGTCCAGATACCGGGTCCCGTCGACCTTCGACCGCAACACCGACCCGACACCCTCAGCAGTCGCACCCTCCAGCCACTGCGGAACATCCACACCCGCCGCATGCACGACACCGGTCAGCGGCCATTCGGCGGGAACGTCCGCGACGACCGCCGCCAGCGCGTCGCGGTCGGCGACGTCACACGCGGCCACCGTCACCTGTGTGCCCAGCCCGGTCAGTTCCTCGACCAGGCCCTCGGGCGCGACACCGCCACGGCTGGTCAGCACCAGATGCGGCACACCCCGGCCCGCCAGCCAACGGGCCACCTCCGCACCCAGCGCACCGGTACCACCGGTGACCAGGACAGTGCCCGAGGGCTGCCACCCCGTACCGGACACGGCCGCGGGCGTCGCCCGCACGAGGCGGCGGCCGAAGACACCGGATCCGCGCACCGCGACCTGGTCCTCGTCAACACCCGTGAGGACGCTCACCAGTCGGGCACCAGCCCGCGCGTCGAGGGTCTCGGGCAGGTCGACGAGACCGCCCCAGCGACCGGGAAGCTCCAGCGCCGCGACCCGGCCCAGACCCCACACCGCGGCCAGATCCGGACGCGTCAGACGGTCCGAACCACCGACCGACACCGCACCCCGCGTCAGCACCCACAACGGCGCCGACACCTCAACCAGCCCCTGCACCACGGCCAGCGTCCCGGTCACATCCCCGGCGATGAGTACGACACCGGCGACGTCGGGGAGCTGCGCGACCTCGTCCACCGTGACGCTCACCACGGTTGCGCCCGCGGCCGCGAGCGCGGCCGAGACTTCCGCGTCCTCCTCGCCGACAACTGCCCACAGGCCGGTCAGCGCGGCCGGCGGCATGCCGTCCAGCGGCTTCCAACTGACACGGTAGCGCCAGGAGTCGAGCGTCGACCGCTCCCGGTGACGCTGCCGCCACGCCGACAGCGCGGGCAGCGCCGACTCCAGGCCCGCGAGCTCCTGAAGATCCTCACGCTCCACCGCGTCCCAGAACGCGGCGTCCACCAACTCACCTGAAACAGCCGCCGATACGACCGAAACCTCCGGCCAGAACCGCTCACGCTCGAAGGCATACCGCGGCAGATCGACGATCTGTCCACCCCATCCCGCGAACAGGCCGGCCCAGTCGACGTCGACGCCGACGCTCCACAGGCGGCTGAGCGCGGTCAGCGCGGTGTCGGCCTCGTCCCGGTCCTTGCGCAGGACGGGCACGAACACCGCGTCGCCGACGGTCTCCTGAGCCATCCCGGACAGGACCCCGTCCGGGCCCAGCTCCACGAACCGCGTCACACCCATCTCCGCGACGGCAGCGACGCCATCCGCGAAGCGCACCGCCTGACGGACCTGACGGAGCCAGTACGTGGGCTGCTGCATGGCGCCCGGCTCGGCCAGGGCACCGGTCAGGTTGGAAACGACCGGGATTCGCGCCGGGTTGAAGACCAGAGCGGAGAGCACATCGGCGAACTCGTCCAGCATGGGTTCCATCAGGGCGGAGTGGAACGCGTGCGACACGGACAGCACACTGAACCGCAGGCCGCGCTCCGCGCACTCGGCCGCATACCGCTCGATCGCCTCGACAGCACCGGACAGGACCACGGACCGCGGCCCGTTCACCGCCGCGATGTCCAGACCCGAGTCCGCGACCTCCGCTTCACCAGCCTGCACCGCGAGCATCCCGCCGCCCTCGGGCAGCGCCTGCATCAACCGGCCCCGCTCGGCCACCAGCACACACGCGTCGTCCAGGTCGAGGATGCCCGCGACGTGCGCGGCGCTGATCTCACCCAGCGAGTGCCCCAGCAGCACATCCGGTGTGACGCCCCACGACTCCACCAGCCGGAACAGGGCCACTTCGAGGGCGAACAGCCCCGCCTGCGCCCACATGGTCCGGTCGAGGTCGGCGCCGTCGGCCAGGACGTCGCGCACCGGACGGTCGAGCCGGGCGTCCAGGCGGGCGCAGACCGCGTCGAAGGCGTCGGCGAACACGGGGAACCGTTCATACAGGTCCAGGCCCATGCCGGCGCGCTGGGAGCCCTGGCCGGTGAACAGGAACGCGGTCCGGCCGGCACCCGCGACGCCCGAGGCGAGGACGTCCCCGTCCGTGGCCAGCACCACGCGGTGCTCCAGCGCCGCGCGGGTCGTCGCCAGCGACCAGCCGACGTCCACCGGGTCCAGCTCCGGCCGTCCGGCGACGAACGACCGCAGCCGCTCGACCTGTGTCCGCAGCGCGGTTTCGGTCTTGGCCGACACCACCCACGGCACCGCTCCGGGCGCCTGCCGGGTCGCGACGGCAGCCGCCGGCTCCGATTCCGGTGCCTGCTCCAGGATCACGTGGGCGTTGGTGCCGCTGATGCCGAAGGAGGACACGGCCGCGCGGCGCGGACGGTCATCGATCTCGGACCAGGGGCGTGCTTCGGTGAGGAGTTCCACCGCGCCCGCTGTCCAGTCGACCTGCGGGGACGGCTCGTCGACGTGCAGGGTCGCGGGCATGAGGCCGTGCCGCATCGCCATGACCATCTTGATGATGCCGGCGACGCCCGCGGCGGCCTGGGTGTGGCCGATGTTGGACTTGATCGAGCCGAGCCACAGCGGCTCGCTGTCCTCGCGGTTCTGGCCGTAGGTGGCGAGCAGCGCTTGGGCCTCGATCGGGTCGCCGAGGCGCGTGCCGGTGCCGTGGGCCTCGACGGTGTCGATGTCGGCGCCGGTGAGGCGGGCATTCGCCAGTGCCTGACGGATCACCCGCTGCTGGGAGGGCCCGTTGGGGGCGGTGAGTCCGTTGGAGGCGCCGTCCTGGTTGACGGCGCTGCCGCGGATGACGGCGAGGACGTGGTGTCCGTTGCGCCGGGCGTCGGAGAGGCGTTCGACGAGGAGGAGTCCTGCGCCCTCGGCCCAGCCGGTGCCGTCGGCGCTCGCGGCGAAGGACTTGCACCGCCCGTCGGCCGCCAACCCGTCCTGGCGGTCGAACTCGGCGAACGCGCCCGGGGTGACCATGACCGTCACACCGCCGGCGAGCGCCAGATCGCACTCCCCGGACCGCAGCGCCTGCGCCGCCAGGTGCAGGGCGACCAGCGAGGACGAGCACGCCGTGTCCACCGTCACCGCCGGGCCCTCCAGCCCGAAGACGTAGGCGAGACGGCCGGAGATGACGCTGTTCGCGGTGCCGGTGAGCAGGTGTCCTTCGGCGCCGGCGACGCCGTTGCTGCCGTATCCGGACGGGGAGGCGCCGGCGAACACGCCGACGCTGTGCCCGGTCAGCGACCGGGGGTTCATGCCGGCCGATTCGAGGGTTTCCCAGGCGGTCTCCAGCAGCAGTCGCTGCTGCGGGTCCATCGCCAGCGCTTCGCGCGGGCTGATGCCGAACAGGCCGGCGTCGAACTCGTCCGCGTCATGGACGAAACCGCCCCGCGCCGCTGTGCCGTCGAGCATGCCGACGGGCCAGCCCCGGTCCTCCGGGAACGGCGTGATGCCGTCGACCCCGCCGGCGACAAGGCTCCACAACTGCTCCGGCGAGGTGACACCGCCGGGATACCGGCAGGCCATGCCCACGATCGCGACCGGCTCGTCGCTGCCCGCGACCGCGGACGCGGGCCGTGTGGTGTCCGGGAGTGCGTCGTGGGCGCCCAGGAACTGGGTGAGCAGGTAGTCCCCGAGGACGGTCGGGTTGGGGTAGTCGAACACGAGGGTGGCGGGCAGGGTGAGCCCGGTGTGGGTGGTCAGCAGGTTCCGCAGCTCGACCGCCATCAGGGAGTCGAAGCCCAGGTCCCGGAACGCCCGGCCCGGCTCCACCGCCTCCGCACCCGTGTGTCCGAGTACGGCGGCGGCACGGTCGCGCACCAGATCCAGCAGGATCTGGGTCCGCTCCGTGAACGGGGTGTCCAGGAGCCGCTGCCGCAGCTCCGCCCCCGGGCCGCCGGACGTGAGGTCGTGGGACGTGGTCGCGAGGGCGTCCGCCGCCTCGGGAAGGTCCGACAGCAGCGCACTGGGACGGACCGAGGTGAAAGCCGCGGCGAAGACGGGCCATTCCGTGTCGCCGACGCACAGACACGTCTCCTGTGCGTCCACGGCCTGGGCGAGGGCCTGGATCGCCATCGCGGGGTCCATCGGGATCAGACCGCGTCGGCGCAGAGCCTGTTCGGCCTCGCCCTGGACCGCCATGCCGCCGCCGGCCCACGGTCCCCACGCCACCGAGGTTCCCGGCAGCCCGCGGTCGCGGCGGTGCTGCACCCAGGCGTCCAGGAACGCGTTGCCGGCCGCGTAGGCGCCCTGGCCGCCGCTGCCTCCGATCGCGGCGATCGAGGAGAAGCCCACGAACAGGTCCAGCGGCAGGTCCCGCGTCAGTTCGTCCAGGTGCCTGGTGCCGTCGATCTTGGCGCGCAGCACGTAGGCGAACGCCTCCGGGGTGGCGTCCTCCAGCGTCTGGGGCACGTCGAGACCGGCCGCGTGCACGACACCGGTCAGCGGCCACTGGGCGGGGACGGCCGCGATCACGGCGCTCAGCGCGTCGCGGTCGGCGACGTCGCACGCGGCGACGGTGACCTGTGTGCCCAGCCCGGTCAGCTCCTCGACCAGACCGTCCGGCGCGACACCGCCGCGGCTGGTCAGCACCAGATGCGGCACACCCCGGCCCGCCAGCCAGCGTGCCGCCTCGGAACCGAGGGCTCCCGTGCCGCCGGTGATCAGGACGGTGCCCGAGGGCTGCCACCCCGCACCGGCCACGGCCGCGGGCGTCGCCCGCACGAGGCGGCGGCCGAACACACCGGATCCGCGCACCGCGACCTGGTCGTCGACACCGCGCGTGGCGAGGACGCCGACGAGCCGGGCGCCGGCCCGTGCGTCGAGGGTCTCGGGCAGGTCGACGAGACCGCCGAAGCGGCCGGGCACTTCCAGCGCCGCGACCCGGCCCAGGCCCCAGACCGCGGCCAGATCCGGACGTGTCAGCCGGTCCGAACCGCCGACCGACACCGCGCCACGCGTCAGCACCCACAGCGGCGCCGGCACCTCGCCCAGCCCCTGCACGGTGGCAAGGGTCTGCTCCCATCCGGACGGGGACAGCACCACACCGGCCACGTCGGGCAGCTGCGCCACGTCCTCCACGGCGGCGTGGACCACGGTCGCGCCCGCCGCGGACAGGGCGGCGGACACGTCCTGGTCCTCGGCACCGACGACGACCCAGGTGCCGGTCAGCACGGCCGACGAGGGGGCGTCCAGCGGCTTCCAGGTGACGCGGTAGCGCCACGAGTTCAGCGTCGACTGCTCCCGGTGGCGCTGCCGCCACGCGGACAGCGCGGGCAGCGCCGACTCCAGGCCCGCGAGTTCCGCCAGGTCCTCGCGCTCCACCGCGTCCCAGAACGCGGCATCGACCAGCTCACCGGCCCCGGCGGCGTTCACCGGGAACTCCGGCCAGAAGCGTTCGCGCTGGAAGGCGTAGGTCGGCAGGTCGATCGCCCGGGCACCCCGGTCCGCGAACACCGCGGACCAGTCGACCCCGGTGCCCACCGACCACAGGCGGCTCATCGCACCGAGCGCGGTGTCCGCCTCGTCGCGGTCCTTGCGCAGGACGGGGACGAACACCGCCTCGGAGAAGGTCTCCTGGGCCATGGCGGACAGCACTCCGTCCGGGCCCAGCTCCACGAACCGCGTCACCCCGGTCTTCGCGACGGCCGTGACGCCGTCGGCGAAGCGGACCGCCTGACGGACCTGGCGGAGCCAGTACTCCGGCTCCTGCATCAGCCCGGGCTCGGCCGGCTCACCCGTCAGGTTCGACACGACCGGAATCCGTGCCGGCTCGAACGTCAGCCCGGACAGGACCCGGCCGAACTCCTCCAGCATGGGTTCCATCAGGGCGGAGTGGAACGCGTGCGACACGGACAGGACGCTGAACTTGCGTCCCTGCTCGGCGCATGCGGCCGCGTAGCGCTCGATCGCCTCGACGCTGCCGGACAGCACCACGGACCGCGGCCCGTTGACCGCCGCGAGGTCGAGACCCGAGTCCGCGACTTCGGCTTCGGTGGCCTGGACGGCGAGCATGCCGCCACCGGCGGGCAGTGCCTGCATCAGCCGGCCGCGCTCGGCGACCAGCACGCACGCGTCGTCCAGGGACAGGATCCCGGCGACGTGCGCGGCGGTGATCTCGCCCAGGGAGTGGCCCAGCAGCACATCCGGTGTGACGCCCCAGGACTCGACGAGGCGGAACAGGGCGACTTCGAGGGCGAACAGGCCCGCCTGGGCCCACATCGTCCGGTCCAGGTCGGCGCCCTCGGTCAGGACCTCGCGCAGCGGACGCTCCAGGCGCACGTCGAGCCGTGCGCAGACCGCGTCGAACGCCTCCGCGAACACCGGGAACGCCTCGTACAGTTCGAGGCCCATGCCGGCGCGCTGCGAACCCTGGCCGGTGAACAGGAACGCCGTCCGGCCCTCGCCCGCGACACCCGTGGCGAGCACGTCCCCGCCGGCGGCCACGACCGCGCGGTGCTCCAGCGCGGCCCGGGTGGTCGCGAGGGACCAGCCGACGTCCACCGGGTCCAGCTCCGGCCGTCCGGCGACAAACGACCGCAGGCGCTCGATCTGCGCCCGCAGCGCGGTCTCGGACTTCGCCGACACCACCCACGGTGCCGCCCCCGGCGCCTGCCGGCTCGCGACCACCGGCGCCGTCTCCGGCTCCGATTCCGGAGCCTGCTCCAGGATCACGTGGGCGTTGGTGCCGCTCATGCCGAAGGACGACACCGCCGCCCGCCGCGGACGCTCCACCTCGGGCCAGGCGCGTGCCTCGGTGAGCAGTTCGACGGCGCCGGGGGCCCAGTCGACGTGGGGCGAGGGCGCGTCCACGTGCAGCGTCGCCGGAAGGACGCCGTGCCGCAGGGCCATCACCATCTTGATCACACCGGCGATGCCGGCGGCGGCCTGCGTGTGGCCGATGTTGGACTTGATCGAGCCGAGCCACAGCGGCCCGCTCTCACCGCGGCTCCGGCCGTAGGTGAGCTGGAGGGCCTCCGCCTCGATCGGGTCGCCGAGCCGGGTGCCGGTGCCGTGCGCCTCGACGACGTCGACGTCCGCGCCCGTCAGCCGGGCACTGGCCAGCGCCTGGCGGATCACCCGCTGCTGCGAGGGGCCGTTCGGCGCGGTGAGGCCGTTGGAGGCGCCGTCCTGGTTGATCGCGCTGCCCCGCACGACCGCCAGGACCTGGTGTCCGTTGCGCCGGGCGTCGGACAGCCGCTCCACGAGCAGCACACCGACACCCTCGCCCCAGCCGGTGCCGTCCGCGGCGGCCGCGAAGGACTTGCACCGGCCGTCGTCCGCCAGGCCCAACTGCCGTGAGAACTCGGCGAACGCGGCGGGGGTGGCCATCACCGTCGCGCCGCCCACGAGGGCGAGGTCGCACTCCCCCCTCTGGAGGGTCTGCACGGCCAGGTGCAGGGCGACCAGCGAGGACGAGCACGCCGTGTCCACCGTCAGCGCCGGGCCCTCCAGCCCGAAGGTGTACGCGATGCGGCCGGACAGCACGGAGGCCGAGTTGCCGGTGCCCCGGTGGCCTTCGGTGTCCTGACCGCCGCCGGACAGGATGCCGACGTAGTCCTGGCCGCTCGTGCCGACGAACACGCCGGTCCGGCTCCCGTGCGCCGCGCGGGGCGGGATTCCGGCGCGCTCGAACGCCTCCCACGACACTTCGAGGAGCAGCCGCTGCTGCGGGTCCATCGCGAGTGCTTCGCGGGGGGAGATGGCGAACAGGTCGTTGTCGAAGTCGGCGGCACGGGTCACGAAGCCGCCGGCCCAGGACACCGCGCCGGACGGGTCGGCCTGCGGCCAGCCCCGGTCGGTCGGGAGGCCGGTCACCGCGTCCGCACCGTCGGAGACGAGCCGCCACAGGTCCTCGGGCGAGGTGACCTCGCCCGGGTAGCGGCAGCTCATGGCCACGATCGCGACGGGCTCGTCGCCGGCGACGGTGGTCAGGGCTCCCGCCTCGTCGCCGGACGTCCAGGTGCCCAGCAGTTCGGTGCGCAGCCGGGCGGCCAGGGCCTGCGGCGTGGGGTGGTCGAAGACCAGGCCCGCCGGCAGGGGGAGTGCCGTCTCCGTGGCGAGGCGGTTGCGGAGCTCGACCGCGGTGAGCGAGTCGAAGCCGAGATTCTTGAACGGGGCGTCGGCCGCGATGTCGGTCCGGCCCCGGTAGCCCAGGACGGCGGCTATCTGCTGCCGGACGACGTCCAGCAGGAGCCGGTGCTGCTCGGCCTCCGGCCGGGAGGCCAGCGTGCGCGCGAGCGGTGACGCGTCGCCCGGCCGTGCCGCGGCGGCGGCTTCCGGGAGCGGCCGTGCCTCGGGGATGTCGTCGATGAGAGGCCGTGCGCGGCCGGCGGTGAAGGCGGGTGCGAACGCGGCCCAGTCCACGTCGGCCACGGTCACGCAGGTCTCGTCCGCCTGGAGCGCCTGTCCCAGGGCGGTGAGGGCGGTCTCCGGGTCCATCACGCGAAGGCCGCGGCGCCGGAGCAGCGCGGCCATCTCGGGTCCGCCGGCCATGCCGGCGCCGGCCCAGCCGCCCCACGACACGGCCGTGGCCGTCGCGCCCCTGGCCCGCCGGGCGACGGCCAGCGCGTCCAGATGGGCGTTCGCCGCGGCGTAGGCCGACTGACCGCCGCTGCCCCACACCCCGGCGATCGAGGAGAAGAGCACGAAGAAGTCCAGCGGAGTGTCGCCCGGAACCTCGTCCAGCACCTCGTCCAGGCAGATCGCGCCGCCGACCTTCGCGGCCACGACGTGCGCGAAGTCGTCCAGGCCGGCGGTGTCGAGGGGAGTCACGTCACCGGCGCCCGCCGCGTGCACGACGCCGGACAGCGCCGATCCGGCCGGGACCTCCGCCAGCGCGCGACGTACGCACTCACGGTCGGTGACGTCACCGGCCAGCACGGACGCGGTCGTGCCGAGGCCGGCCAGCTCGGCGACCAGTTCGTCGACGCCGGGTGCCTGCGGACCCCGGCGCGACAGGAGGATCAGATGCTCGACCCCGGACTTCGCCAGCCAGCGCGCCACCTCGGTTCCGAGGGCGCCCGTACCGCCGGTGACGAGGACGGTTCCCCGGCCGCGCCACCCGCCGTCCGGCCCGGTCGTGCCGAGTGCGTCGGCGGCGGTGGCGCGTACCAGCCGTCGGGCGTAGACGCCCGAGCCCCGCACCGCGACCTGGTCCTCGACGCCCGACGCGAGTACCGCGACCAGCCGGGACGCGGCGGCGTCGTCGAGGGTTCCCGGCATGTCCACCAGGCCGCCCCACAGCGCGGGGAGCTCCAGCCCGACCACCCGGCCCAGGCCCCAGACCTGTGCCTGCCCGGGGTGCTCCAGCCGGTCCGACCGGCCGACGGCGACCGCGCCGGAGGTCACCGTCCACAGGGGCGCCGTGAGGTCCAGCGCGGTCATGGCCTTCACCAGCGCGACGGTCAGCGCGACCCCCGTGGGCAGCACCGTCCCGGGCAGCGGCCGGTCGTCGCGGCCGGTGAGCGCGAGGACTCCGGCCGGCCGCACGTCGCCGAGGATGTCGCGGACGCGGGCGGCGAGTTGTCCGGGGTCGGTGTCGTCCCGGCCGACGGGGAGTTCGACGACCTCGGCACCCGCGGCGGTCATCCGGCCGACGACGCCGTCGGCGGGCTCGCTCGTGACGACGAGCCAGGTGCCGTCGAGCGCCGCGCCGGTGGGCAGGTCGAACGGCTTCCAGGTGATCCGGTAGCGCCAGGAGTCGAGCGTGGACTGCTCCCTGCGCCGGCGCCACCAGGCCGACAGCGCGGGCAGGGCCGACTCCAGCCCCGCGAGGACGTCGAGGTCCTCCCGCTCGACCGCGTCCCAGAACGCGGCGTCCATCGCGTCGCCGGTGACCGGGTGGGTCACGTCCTCCGGCCAGTACCGTTCGCCCTGGAAGGCGTACGTCGGCAGGTCGACGGCCCGGCCGCGGGCGCCGGTGAACTGCGTCCAGTCGACGTCGGCGCCCAGCGTCCACAGGCGGCCGAGTGCCGTGAGGGCGGTGTCGGTCTCGTCGCGGTCCTTGCGCAGGACGGGTACGAACACCGCGTCGGAGACGGTCTCCTGGGCCATGCCGGAGAGGACTCCGTCGGGGCCCAGCTCCAGGTGGCGGGTGACGCCCATGGTGTGGAGGGCGGTGACGCCGTCGGCGAAGCGGACGGGCCGGCGGATCTGGCGGAGCCAGTAGTCCGGTTCCTGCATCAGCCCCGGTTCGGCGACGGCGCCGGTCAGGTTGGAGACGACCGGGATGCGTGCGGGGTGGAACGTCAGCCCGTCCAGGACGCGGCCGAACTCCTCCAGCACGGGTTCCATGTGGGCGGAGTGGAAGGCGTGCGACACGGTGAGGGTGTTGTGCCGGATGTCCTGTTCGGCGCAGTGGGCGGCGTAGGCCTCGACGGCTTCGATGCTGCCGGAGAGGACGACGGAGGTGGGGCCGTTGACGGCGGCGATGTCGAGTCCGGAGTCGGCGACGTCGGCTTCGGTGGCCTGGACGGCGAGCATCCCGCCACCGGCGGGCAGCGCCTGCATCAGCCGGCCGCGCTCGGCGACCAGCACACACGCGTCGTCGAGGTCGAGGATGCCCGCGACGTGCGCGGCGGTGATCTCGCCCAGCGAGTGGCCCAGCAGCACATCGGGCGTGACGCCCCACGACTCGACGAGGCGGAACAGGGCGACTTCGAGGGCGAACAGGCCTGCCTGGGCCCACATCGTCCGGTCCAGGCCGGCGCCCTCGGTCAGGACCTCCCGCAGCGGCCGCTCCAGCCGGGCGTCCAGGCGGACGCACACCGCGTCGAACGCCGCGGCGAACGCCGGGAATTGCTCGTACAGCCCCAGTCCCATGCCCGCGCGCTGGGAGCCCTGGCCGGTGAACAGGAACGCCGTCCGGCCCTCGCGCGCGACTCCCGTGGCGAGCGCGTCACCGCCGGAGGCGAGCAGCACCGCGCGGTGATCCAGCGCGGCACGCCTGGTCGCCAGCGACCAGGACACGTCGGCCGCGTCCAGTTCCGGACGCTCCGTCATGAACGACCGCAGCCGCTCGACCTGCTCCCGCAGCGCGGTCTCGGACTTCGCCGAGACCGGCCACGGCACCGGGCCGGGGCGCGTCGCCGACGGCTCGGCGTCCGGCTCCCGCTCGGCGCTGTGCTCCGGGGCCTGTTCCAGGATGACGTGGGCGTTGGTGCCGCTGATGCCGAACGACGACACACCGGCCCGCCGCGGCCGGTCCGCCGCCGGCCAGGGACGTGAGCCGGTGAGCAGTTCCACCGCGCCGGCGGACCAGTCCACATGCGGTGACGGCGCGTCCACGTGCAGCGTCCCGGGCAGCACACCGTGCCGCATGGCCATGATCATCTTGATCACGCCCGCGACGCCCGCGGCCGACTGGGTGTGGCCGATGTTCGACTTCACCGAGCCCAGCCAGAGCGGCTCGCCGCCCTCGCCGCGGTCCTGCCCGTAGGTCGCCAGCAGCGCCTGCGCCTCGATCGGGTCGCCGAGCCGGGTGCCGGTGCCGTGGGCCTCCACGACGTCGACGTCCCCGGCCGTCAGCCGGGCGCTCGCCAGCGCCTGGCGGATCACCCGCTGCTGCGAGGGACCGTTCGGCGCGGTGAGGCCGTTGCTCGCACCGTCCTGGTTGATGGCGCTGCCGCGCAGCACCGCGAGGACCTGGTGTCCGTTGCGCCGGGCGTCGGACAGCCGCTCCAGCAGCACCAGGCCGACACCCTCCGCCCAGCCGGTGCCGTCGGCGGCGGCGGCGAACGACTTGCAGCGCCCGTCGGACGCCAGGCCCTGTTCGACGCTGAAGGCCCCGAAGACGTCGGGGGTCGCGATGACGGTGACACCGCCGGCCAGGGCCAGCGAGCACTCGCCGGCGCGCAGGGCCTGTGCGGCCAGGTGGATGGCGACCAGCGACGAGGAGCAGGCCGTGTCGACGGTGACGGCGGGGCCGACCAGGCCGAACGTGTAGGAGACGCGACCGGACAGGACGCTCGTGGCACCGCCGGCCAGGGCGTACGCCTGCCCGGCGTCGGTCGGCTGGAGTCCGATGCCGTAGCCCGAGGGTGCCGCGCCCACGAAGACGCCCGTGCGGCTGCCCTTGAGGGCGGGCGGCAGGATCCCGGCGTGCTCGAAGGTCTCCCAGGAGGTCTCCAGCAGCAGACGCTGCTGGGGGTCCATGGCCAGCGCCTCACGCGGGGAGATGTCGAAGAACGCGGGGTCGAACCGGCCGACGGCGTCGAGGAATCCGCCGGACGCGGCCTCGTCGGCGGCGTCGGCGGGGTCGACGTGCCATCCGCGGTCGGTGGGGAACGGGGTGATGGCGTCCGACCCGCCGGCGATCAGGTTCCAGAGGTCCTCGGGCGACCGGACGCCCCCCGGGTAGCGGCACGCCATCGACACGATCGCGATGGGCTCGCGCGCCGCTGCGGTGAGCTCGCGATTCTCCGCCCGCAGCCGTTCTGTCTCCTTGAGAGAAGTACGCAGCGCGTTGACGTATTCCTCTATGGAGGCGGCGGCCATGTCAAGCTCCTCGATCTGTCTGTCCATCCGACTCCGAACCGCCGAGAGCGAGCCTGAGCAGGCTCTCGCCGTCCATGGAGTCGATCGAATTCTGAATGTCGTCGGGGTCCGGGCCGGAGTCCGTGACCGGGTCCGTGCCGTCGCCCGGAAGGTCGTCCCCGGCGAGCCGCAGCAGCGGGGCGATGAGGCCCGCGTCGGCCAGACGGGACAACGGGATCGACCGCAGGGCCCGGCGTACCGCCGCGGCGCGCTCCTCGCCGATCTCCTCGTCGCCGTCCGGGAACATCCCGGACCGCAGACGGCCCGCGACGGCGCGCGCGCTGGGGTAGTCGAACAGCAGCGTCGTGGGCAGGGCCAGGCCGGTCTCCGCGGCCAGCCGGTCGCGCAGTTCGACGGCGCTGAGGGAGTCGAAGCCGAGGTCGCGGAAGGCCTTGTCGGCGGCCACGGCCTCGGGGGCGGGATATCCCAGCACGGAGGCGGCGTGCTGCTGCACGATGCCCACGAGTGCCGTCTCCCGCTCCTCGCCGGTCAGATCCGCCAGCCGGTCGCGGAGACGGGCGGCGAGCGCGTCGTCCGGGGTCGCGGCGGCCACCGCGAGCTGCGCGGCGACCTCGGGGATGTCGTGGATCAGCGGGCGTTCCCGGCGGGCGCTGAACGCCGGGAGGAACGCCGCCCAGTCGACGTCGGCGACCGTGACACAGGCGTCGTCGGCGAGCAGGGCGGTGCCGATCCGGCGGACCGCCGACCCGGGCGCCATCGCCCGCAGGCCGCGGCGGCGCAGGTAGTCCGACGCCTCGGCCCCGCCGGCCATCCCGTCGCCCGCCCACGGCCCCCAGGACACCGAGGTCGCGACGGCACCGCGGGCGCGCCGGTTGGCCACCAGCGCGTCCAGGTACGCGTTGGCCGCAGCGTAGGCGCCCTGGCTGCCGCTGCCCCAGACGCCGGCGATCGAGGAGAACACCACGAAGAAGTCCAGGGGGGCGTCCCCCAGCGCCTCGTCCAGCAGACGCGCGCCGTCGACCTTCGCGGCCATCACCCGCGCGAAGTCCGCCGGGCCCGAGGTGTCCAGCGGCGTCGGGTCGCCCGCGCCGGCCGCGTGGACCACGCCGGACAGGGGATACCGGTCGACGAGCGACCGCACGAACGCGCGGTCCCCGATGTCGCCCGCGAGGACCGACACCCGCGTACCGGCGGTCTCCAGCTCGGCCACGAGGCCCTCGGCACCGGGCGCCGCCGGACCCCGCCGCGAGACCAGCACCAGCTCCTCGACCCCGGAATCCGCCAGCCACCGCGCGACTTCGCGGCCCAGCCCTCCGGTGCCGCCGGAGATCAGCACCGTGCCGCGCCCCTGCCACCGGCCCGTGGGGGGAGCGCCGGCCCGCGCCAGCCGCCGGACGAACGCGCCGTCCGGCCGCAGCGCCACCTGGTCCTCGGCGCCGCCGGCCAGGACCCCGGCGAGCCCCTCGCCCGAGGCCGCGTCGGCGACGTCGACCAGCCCGCCCCACAACTCGGGGAGTTCGAGACCCGCCACCCGGCCGAGACCCCAGACCTGCGCCTGGCCGGCGTCGACCGGCTCGCCGCCGTCGACGGCGGTTCCGCCGGACGTGACCCACCAGACGGGGGCCCGCACGCCCGCGCGCAGCAGGGCGTCCACGGTGGCCAGCATGGCGGCGACCGGCGCCGGCGGGGCGAAGCCGCCGGAGCGGTCGGTGCTGCCGGATTCCTCGGAGCGGTCTGCGGCGTCGGAGTCGTCGGTGGCGTCGTCCGCCGTCAGGCCGGCGAAGGACAGCACCCCGGCGAGCTCGACGCCGTCCGCGCACGCCGCGGCCAGACGCTCCCCGAGGACGGCCGTCCGCGCCCGGACCGTGACGACATGCGCCCCGGCCTCGGTGAGTGCCCGCACGGAGCGCTCGGCCACCTCGGGGTGCCGCATCGTGTCCGGGAGCAGCGCCAGCCACGTCCCGCTCAGAACCGGCGACGTCCGGGCGGGCGCCGCGGGCTTCCAGACGACGGAGTACCGCCAGGGGTCCGCGGTGGCGGTCGCGGACGGCCGCGGCCAGTACATCTCCTGCTGGAACGCGTACGTCGGCAGGTCGACCACCCGGCCGCCCCAGCCGGCGAAGACCTTCGTCCAGTCGACGCCGACCCCCACCGTCCACAGCCGGCTCACCGCGGTCACGGCGGTCTCGACCTCGCCCCGGCCCTTGCGGAGCACCGGGGCGAACACCCCCTCGCGGCCGGCCTCGCGGGCCATGCCGGACAGGACTCCGTCGGGGCCGAGCTCCAGGTGGCGGGTGACGCCCATGGTGTGGAGGGCGGTGACGCCGTCGGCGAAGCGGACGGGCCGGCGGATCTGGCGGAGCCAGTAGTCCGGGTCCTGCATCAGCCCCGGTTCGGCGACGGCGCCGGTCAGGTTGGAGACGACCGGGATGCGTGCGGGGTGGAACGTCAGCCCGTCCAGGACGCGGCCGAACTCCTCCAGCATCGGTTCCATCAGGGCGGAGTGGAACGCGTGCGACACCTGGAGGACGGTGAACTTGCGTTCCTGCTGGGCGCAGTGGGCGGCGTAGGCCTCGACGGCTTCGAGGCTGCCGGAGAGGACGACGGAGGTGGGGCCGTTGACGGCGGCGATGTCCAGGCCGCTGTCGGCGACGTCGGCTTCGCTCGCCTGGACGGCGAGCATGCCGCCGCCTTCGGGCAGCGCCTGCATCAGCCGGCCCCGCTCGGCGACCAGCACACAGGCGTCGTCCAGGTCGAGGATGCCGGCGACGTGCGCGGCGGTGATCTCGCCCAGCGAGTGGCCCAGCAGCACGTCCGGGACCACGCCCCACGACTCGACGAGCCGGAACAGGGCGACTTCGAGGGCGAACAGGCCCGCCTGGGCCCACATCGTCCGGTCGAGTTCGGCGCCCTCGGTCAGGACCTCCCGCAGGGGCCGCTCCAGCCGGGCGTCCAGCCGGGCGCAGACCGTGTCGAACGCCTCCGCGAACACCGGGAACCGCTCGTGCAGTTCGAGGCCCATGCCCGCACGCTGGGAGCCCTGGCCGGTGAACAGCACCGCCAGGCGGCCGTCACCGGCGGCGCCGGAGGCCGGCTCCGTGTCACCGGTGAGGACGGCGCGATGCTCCAGCGCGGCGCGGGTGGTGGCCAGGGTCCAGCCGACGTCCACCGGATCCAGCCCGGGGCGTTCGGCCGTGTACGACCGCAGGCGGTCGATCTGTGCGCGCAGCGCCTCCGGGGACTTCGCGGACACCGGCCAGGGCACCGGCCGCGGCACCGGACCGGCCGCCGTCGGTGTGACGTCGGCGGGCTCCGTCTCCGGCGCCTGTTCCAGGATGACGTGGGCGTTGGTGCCGCTGATGCCGAACGACGACACGGCCGCCCGGCGCGGCCGGTCCGACGCCGCCCACTTCCGGGGCTCCGTCAGGAGTTCCACCGCACCCGCCGACCAGTCGACCTGGGGCGACGGGGCGTCCACGTGCAGGGTCGCCGGAAGGACGCCGTGCCGCAGGGCCATGACCATCTTGATCACGCCCGCGACGCCCGCCGCGGCCTGGGTGTGGCCGATGTTCGACTTGACCGAGCCGAGCAGGAGCGGCTCGCCGCCCTCGCCGCGGTCCTGTCCGTAGGTCGCCAGCAGCGCCTGCGCCTCGATCGGGTCGCCGAGCCGGGTACCGGTGCCGTGGGCCTCCACGACGTCCACATCCCCCGGCGCCAGACGGGCGTTGGCGAGCGCCGCACGGATCACCCGCTGCTGCGAGGGGCCGTTCGGCGCCGTCAGACCGCTCGACGCCCCGTCCTGGTTCACCGCGCTGCCGCGGACCACGGCCAGGATCCGGCGGCCGTTGCGCCGGGCGTCCGACAGCCGCTCCACCAGCAGCACACCGACGCCCTCGCCCCAGCCCATCCCGTCGGCGGCGGCGGCGAACGACTTGCAGCGTCCGTCGACGGCCAGGCCCTGCTCGACGCCGAACGCACCGAACACCTGCGGGGTGGCCATGACGGTGACACCGCCGGCGACGGCCAGGTCGCACTCACCGGCCCGCAGCGCCTGGCACGCCAGATGCAGCGTCACCAGCGACGAGGAGCAGGCGGTGTCGACGGTGACCGCGGGGCCCTCCAGGCCGAAGGAGTAGGCGACGCGGCCGGAGGCGGCGCTCCCCGCGGTGCCGGTCGCCAGGTAGGCCTCGCTGCCGGCCGGCACCTCGGCCGTGCCGACCATGTAGTCGTGGTACATCTGGCCGACGTAGACGCCGGTCCGGCTGCCGTGCAGCGTCGTCGGGTCGACGCCGGCGGACTCCATGGCCTCCCAGGAGGTCTCCAGCAGCAGGCGCTGCTGGGGGTCGGTCGCCAGCGCCTCCCGGGGGGAGATCCCGAAGAACGCCGCGTCGAACCGGCCGGCGTCGTGCAGGAATCCGGCCTGGCGGGGGCCGCCGCCGGACGGCTGCCCGAGGTCCCAGCCGCGGTCGTCGGGGAAGTCGGACATGCCGTCGCCCCGCGAGTCCACGAGGTGCCACAGCCCGTCGGGCGAGGTGACCCCGCCCGGGTAGCGGCAGGCCATGCCCACGATCGCGATGGGCTCGCGGCCGCGCTCGTCCAGCTCCCGCAGGTCGCGTCGGGCGTCCCGCAGGTCGATGGTGGCCTGCCGCAGGTAGCGCAGCAGCTCTTCGGTGGTGGCCATTCGCGCGCTCCCGGCGGCTCAGTGGGACTCGTCGAGGATCTGGAACAGCTCCTCGGCGGTCGCCGTTTCGAGGCTGACGCTGTCGTCCGCCTGCTGCCCTGCGTCGTTCCACCGGGCGAGCAGCTCGCGCAGCCGGCCGCCGACCGTGGCCCGGTCGGCGTCGTCGGCGTCCACCGCGGCCAGGACGTCCTCCAGCCGGCCGAGTTCCTCCAGGGCGCGCGCGGACGCGGCCACCGGCTCCGGGGTCAGTTCCCCGCGCAGGTGGCGGGCGACGGCGAGCGGGGTGGAGTAGTCGAACACCAGCGTGGCCGGCAGGCGCAGCCCGGTCAGGGCGGCGAGCCGGTTGCGCAGTTCGACGCCGGTGAGGGAGTCGACGCCGACGTCGAGGAAGCCCCGCTCCGGGCGGATCGCCTCCGGTCCCGAGTGGCCCAGGACGGCGGCGAGTTGGGTGCGGACCAGGTCGAGGACCACCTCGTGGCGCTCGTCGTCGCCGAGGTCGGCGAGGCGGCGCCGCAGCCCCGCACCGTCGTCGCCCGCGGCGACGGGGGAGGGGGCGGGGCGGCCGGCCCCGGCGAGGTCGCGCAGCAGCGGCGGCACGGCCTCGGGACGGGTACGCAGCGAGCCGGTGTCGAGGACCATCGGGACGGTGACGGCGGTGGCGGCGCCGCACGCGGCGTCGAACAGCGTCATGCCGTCCTCCGTGGACAGCGGTGTCAGCCCGAGCCGCCTGACGCGCCGGACATCGGCCTCGGTCAGCCCGGCGGTCATACCGCTCGCCTCCGCCCACGGGCCCCACGCCATGGAGACCGCCGGCAGGCCGGTGGCCCGCCGGTGGTGGGCGAGCGCGTCCAGATAGGCGTTCGCGGCCGCGTAGTTCGCCTGGCCGGCGGCGCCGAAGGTCGCCGACGCCGACGAGAACAGCACGAACGCGGACAGGTCCAGGTCCCGGGTCAGCTCGTGCAGGTGCCGTGCGCCGTTCGCCTTGGCGTGCAGCGCCCGGTCGAGCCGGCCGGCGTCGAGACCGGCGACCAGGCCGTCGTCGAGCACGCCAGCGGCGTGGACGACGGCGCGCAGCGGCAGGTCGGCCGGAATCGCCCGCAGCAGGCGGGCGACCTCCTCCCGGTCGCCGATGTCGCAGGCGACCACCGTGGCGTCGCAGCCCAGTGCGGTGAGGTCGGCGACGAGGTCCCGCGCCCCCGGGGCGTCGGGGCCGCGCCGGCTGGTGAGCACCAGGCGGCGGACGCCGTGGACGGAGGCCAGGTGCCGGGCGAGCGCCGAGCCGATGGTGCCGGTGCCGCCGGTGATCAGGGTGGTGCCCGTCGTGTCGGCCGGCGCCTGCGCCGGCGTTTCGGCGCGCACCAGGCGCGGCGCGTGCAACCGGCCCTCGCGCACCGCCACCTGGGGTTCCGGGCCGCTGAGCGCCTCGGAGAGAGCGGCGGGGGAGGCGGGGCGGTCGTCGAGGTCGACCAGGACGAAGCGGCCGGGGTGCTCCGCCTGCGCGGACCGGATCAGCCCCCAGGCCGCGGCGGCCGCGAGGTCGCCGATGTCCTCGTGCCCGCCGACCGCCGCGGCGCCCCGGGTGACGACGGCGAGACGGGCGTCGGCCCGGTGCTCGTCGGCCAGCCACCGCTGGACGAGCGCGAGCGCGTCGTGCAGCACTCCGGCCGGTCCCGCGGGCCCGTCGGCGCCCGCCAGCGACGCCACGCTCACGGCCGTGCCACCGCCGTCGCCGCCGTCGGTGTCGGTGTGCCGGCGGACCTGCGCCCCGGCCTCCCGGAGCTGCCCGCCGACGCCCAGCGGGTCCGGCCCCAGCACCGTCCACGACAGCTCGGCGGGCGCCGCGTTGTGCGGAACCGCGGCCCAGCCGACCTGGAACAGCGCGTTGTGCGCCGGGTGCCGCACCGCGCCGAAGCCGTCGGGAACGGGACGCGAGACGATCATGTCCGCCGAGGCGACCGGGAGACCGGCGGCGTCGGTGACGGTGACGCCGACGCCGTCCTGCCCGGCCGTCACCAGCCGGACCCGCAGGGCGCGCACGCCCCGCCGGAAGAGGCGCACACCGCGCCAGGAGAACGGCAGTTCCGCCCGGGTCGGCTCGGCCCCCGACCCCAGCGAACGCAGCAGGCCGATGCCGTGCAGCGCCGCGTCCAGCAGCGCCGGGTGGACGGCGAAACCTGCCGCGTCCGGACCGTCGGAGCCGTCGGGGACGTCAGGGGCGAGGGCGACCTCCGCGTACACCTCTCCGTCGCGGTGCCAGGCGGAGCGCATGGCCTGGAACGCCGGGCCGTAGCGGTAGCCGAGGGCGGCGAGGTCGTCGTAGAAGCCGCCGAGGTCGATCTCGGCGGCGCCGGGCGGCGGCCACGGCGTCAGGGAGCCGGGCTCCGGCTCCGGTTCGGGCGCCGTGGGCGCGAGCGTGGCGGTGGCGTGCAGGATCCAGCCCTCGGCCGCCTCCTCCGCGCCCGGGGATCCGTCGTCGGGCCGCGAGTGGATGCCCACGGACCGGCGTCCGGTGCCGTCCGGCGGCTGGACGACGGCCTGGAGGCGGACGGCGCCCGAGCCGGCGAGGACCAGCGGTGCGCCGAGGGTGACCTCCTCGACGTACGGGCAGCCGACCCGGCCGCCCGCGGTGACCGCGAACTCCACGAAGGCGGTGCCGGGCACCAGGACCGTCCCGAGGACCGCGTGGTCGGCGAGCCACGGGTGGGTCCGTGTCGACACCCGGCCGGTCAGCAGGACCGTGTCGGTGCCCGCCACCGGCGCGGCGGCGGTGAGGACCGGGTGCGCGGTGGCGTCCAGGCCCGCCCCGGACGGGTCGGTGCCGGGCGCCGCCGGGAGCGAGTTCATCCAGTACCGCTCGCTCTGGAACGGGTAGGTGGGAAGGTCGACGGTGCGCGCCCCGCGTCCGCCGAGGGCGGCGCTCCAGTCGACGCGGACGCCGGACACGTGCGCCTCGGCGGCGGAGGCCAGCATGCGCGCCGTGCCGCCTTCCCCGGTGCGCAGCGACGGGACGGGAGCGGGCCACCCGACGCCGTCGTCGCCGATCGTCTCCAGCGTCTCCTGGATGCCCATGGTGAGGATCGGGTGCGGGCTGACCTCGACGAAGTGCCGGTAGCCCTGCTCCGCGAGGCCGCGCACCGCGGGCTCGAACCCGACGCACCGGCGCAGATTGCCGTACCAGTACGCGCCGTCGAGGGCCGTGGTGTCGGTCCAGCCGCCGGTGACACTGGAGAAGAACGGGACACCGCCCTCCCGCGGCGCGATGCCCGCCAGGGCCTCCCGCAGCGGTTCTTCCAGTTCCTCGACATGGTGGGAGTGCGAGGCGTAGCCGATGCGCACCGGCCGGGCGCGGACGCCCTCGGCCGCGCACTCGGCGGCGAGCGCGGCGAGCGCGTCGTGGTCGCCGCTGACGACGTTCGCGCGGGGCGCGTTGCGCGCGCCGAGGCAGAGCCGGCCGTCCCACGCCGCGATGCGCTTGTCGATCTCCTCGACGGACAGCGCGACCGACAGCATGCCACCGCGGCCGACGATCCGGCCCAGCAGTTCGGAGCGCAGGGCGACGACCCGGGCCGCGTCGTCGAGCGACAGCGCCCCGGCGACGTACGCGGCGGCGATCTCGCCCTGCGAGTGGCCGACGACGGCGTCCGGCTCCACACCCCACGAGCGCCACAGCGCGGCCAGCGACACCATCACGGTGAACAGGGAGATCTGCACGACGTCGTCGCGCTCCAGCGACGCGGCGCCGTCCGTGCCGCGCAGGACGTCGAGCACCGACCAGTCGGTGTGGCGGGCGAACGCCTCGTCGCAGGCCGCGGCCGCCCGGGCGAAGACCGGCTCGGTCTCCAGCAGCGGGCCGCCCATGCCGAGCCACTGCGATCCCTGGCCGGAGAACACGAACGCGGTGCGGCCCTCGACGGCCCGGCCGCGGACGGCACCGGCGGGCAGGTCGCCGGCCGCCAGCGCGGCCAGGGCGCCCGGGGAGCCGTCGAGGACGACCGCGCGGTGCTCGAAGGCGGTCCGGGTGGTGGCCAGCGACCAGGCGGTGTCGGCCGGATCGAACCCCGGCCGGCTGCCGATGTGGGCGCCCAGCCGTTCGGCCTGCTCCCGCAGCGCCCGTTCGGTGCGCCCCGACAGCAGCCACGGCAGGGCTGCGGGCGGCGTCGCCGGCCGGGTCGCGGGCGGGGCGTCGGCGCTCGCCCGGGGCGGGGTGTCCGGCGCCTGTTCGAGGATGGCGTGGGCGTTGGTGCCGCTGCCGCCGAAGGAGGAGACACCGGCCCGGCGGATCCGGCCGGTCTCCGGCCAGGGCCGCGCCTCGGTGAGCAGCGCGACGGTGCCCGGCGACCAGTCCACGTGCGGGGTCGGTTCGTCGGCGTGCCGCGTGGGCGGCAGGACGCCGTGCCGCAGCGCCATCACGGTCTTGATCACCCCGGCGATGCCGGAGGCGCTCTGCGCGTGGCCGATGTTGGACTTCACCGAGCCGAGCCACAGCGGCTCGCCGCCCTCGCCCCGGCCCTGCCCGTAGGTCGCCAGCAGCGCCTGGGCCTCGATGGGGTCGCCGAGCGGGGTGCCGGTGCCGTGCGCCTCCACGCAGTCGACGTCCCCGGCGTCCACCCGGGCCGCGGCCAGGGCCGCGGCGATGACGCGGCGCTGGGACGGGCCGTTGGGCGCGGTCAGGCCGTTGCTCGCGCCGTCCTGGTTGACCGCCGAACCGGCGACCACGGCCAGGATGCGGTGGCCCTCGGCGAGGGCCGTGCTCAGGCGCTGCAGGGCGACGACGCCCACGCCCTCGCTCCAGCCGGTGCCGTCGGCCGCGGCGGCGAACGGCTTGCAGCGGCCGTCCGGAGCCAAGCCGCCCTGGCGGCTGAACTCGGTGAACGACGTCGGCGTCGGCAGGACGGTGACGCCGCCGGCCAGGGCCAGGTCGCACTCCCCCTGACGCAGTGCCTGGCAGGCCAGGTGCAGGGCGACGAGCGAGGAGGAGCACGCGGTGTCGACGGTGACGGCGGGCCCCTCCAGGCCGAGGGTGTAGGACAGCCGCCCGGACACGGCGGCCGTGCCGGTGCCGGCGAGGAAGAACCCCTCGGCGCCGAGGGCGTCGCCGCCGCCGAGGCCGTAGCCCTGGAACGCCGTGCCCACGAACACCCCGGTACGGCTGCCGCCCAGGCCCGACGGGTCGATGTGCGAGCGCTCCAGCGCCTCCCAGGCGGTCTCCAGCAGCACCCGCTGCTGCGGGTCCATCGCCGTCGCCTCGCGGGGGCTGATGCCGAAGAACTCGGCGTCGAAGTCGCCCGCCGCGTCGAGGAAACCGCCCTCGCGGACGTACGAGCTGCCGGGCCGCTCCCGGTCGGGGTCGTAGAGGGCGTCGAGGTCCCAGCCCCGGTCGTCGGGGAACGGGGTGATCGCGTCACCGCCGTCCAGGACGAGGTCCCACAGGTCCTCCGGCGACCGCACCCCGCCGGGGAACCGGCAGCCCATGCCGATGATCGCGACGGGTTCGTCGGCGGGCCCGGCCGCGACGGCCGCCCGGGGCGTGCCGGCCGCCTCCGGCGCACCGGCGGCACCGGCCGTGCCGAGCAGTTCGTCCGCGAGGAAGCCGGCCAGCGCGTTCGGTGTCGGATGGTCGAAGGCGATGGTGGTGGGCAGCCGCAGGCCGGTCGCGCCGCGCAGCCGGTTGCGGATGTCGACGGCGGTCAGGGAGTCGAAACCGAGCTCCCGGAACGCCCGCCCGGGTTCGATGTCCGCCGGCCCCTCGTGCCCCAGGGCCGCCGCGGCCTCGGTGCGCACCAGGGTCAGCAGGAACGGCCGGCGTTCGCCGGCGGGCAGTTCGGCCAGCCGGCGGCGGAAACCGGAATCCGCGTCGCCGTCGGCGCCGGTGCCGTCACCGGCGTCGGCCAGGGCACGCGCCGCCTCCGGGATCTCGCCGATGAGCGGACGGGGACGGGCGGCGGCGTAACCGGGGGAGAAGCGGGCCCAGTCCATGTCGGTGACGGTCAGCAGCGTCTCGTCGTGGGTCAGCGCCTGGCCGAGCGCGACGAGCGCGAGCTGCGGGGACATCAGGCGCAGACCGCGCCGTCCGAGGAGTTCGACCGCGGTGGCGTCGGCCATGCCGCCGCCGTCCCAGCCGCCCCAGGACACCGAGGTGGCGGGCCTGGACCGCCGGCGGCGCCGCACGGCCAGCGCGTCGAGCCGTGCGTTGGCGGCAGCGTAGGCGGCCTGCCCGGCCCCGCCCCACACGGCGGCGCCCGACGAGAAGAGGACGAACGCCTCCAGCCCGTCGCCGAGCAGTTCGTCGAGGTGGTGCGCGCCGTCGGCCTTCGCCGCGACCATACGGGCGAGTTCCTCGGTCGTGGTGTCGAGGACGGGGGTGGACTGGGGCACGCCCGCCGCGTGGACGACGGTGGTGACGGGCGGGCCGTCGGGCAGCGCCGCGAGCATGGCCCGCAGTGCTTCGCGGTTGCTCACGTCACAGGCCTCGACCAGGACCTCCGTCCCGGACGCGGCGAGTTCCGCGACCAGTTCGGCCGCGCCCGGCGCCTGCGGTCCCCGGCGGCTCGTCAGCACGATGCGGGGTGCACCCCGTTCGGCCAGCCAGCGGGCGACGTGCGCGCCGAGGGCGCCGGTGCCGCCGGTGACCAGCGCGGTGCCGGACGGACGCCATCCGTCGGTGCGCGGGGCGTGGCCGAGGGGTGCGCGCACCAGGCGGCGGGCGAAGACCCCGGCGGGGCGGACGGCGACCTGGTCCTCGTCGTCGAGGCCGGCCAGGACGACGGCGAGGCGGTCGGCGGCCCGCTCGTCGATCTCGGCCGGCAGGTCCACGAGACCGCCCCAGCGGGCGGGCAGTTCCAGTCCGGTGACGAGCCCGAGGCCCCACAGCGCGGCCTGGTCGGTGTCCGGCGCCGGGTCGGCCTCGTTCACGCAGACCGCGCCGCGGGTCGCCGTCCACAGCGGTGCGGGCACGTCGAGGGCGTCGACCGCCCGGACGAGCGCGAGCGTCGCGGCGAGACCGGTCGCGACGCCGTCGGGGCCGGGGCGGGTGTCGAGGCCGAGCAGCGACAGCACGCCGCCGACCCGGCCTCCCGCGGGGCCGGGACCGGCCGCCGCCGCGGCCTCGGCGAGGGCCTCGCCGAGCCGGCCGGCCAGACCCGCGCCGGACGGATCGCCGTCGGCCGCGGACACCGTCACGACCTGGGCGGCCCCCCGCGCGGCCAGGGCCCGCACGCACCGACGGGCGATGTCGTCCGGGTCGTGGGCGGGGGCGACGAGCAGCCAGGTGCCGGACAGGGCCGGCCGCGGCAGGCGGGCCTTGCGCCGCCAGGCGACGCGGTAGCGCCAGCCGTCCACGGTGGACCGGTCACCGCGCTCGGCCCGCCAGGCGGACAGCACGGGCAACGCCGCGGCGGCACCGTCCAGCAGCTCGCGCTGCCCCGGGTCGACGACGTCGAGCGCGTCGGCGAGCGCCCGCGGATCGCCGCCCGCGACGGCGGCCCAGAAGCGCTCGTCGGCCGGGTCGGCGAGGCCGGGACCGGCCGGCGCGCCGGCGGCGGAGGCTGCCTCCAGCCAGTACCGCCGGCGCTGGAACGGGTAGCCGGGCAGCTCGGGGAGTGCGTCGGGGGCGCCGGTCGGGGGCAGCACGGTGTCCCAGTCGGGGGCGAGGCCCCGGGCGAACGCGGTCGCCAGCGCCTCCCGGAAGCGCTTCGGGCCGCCGCTGCCACGGCGCAGCGTCGTGACGACGACCGTGCCGTCGGCGTCCACGGAGTCGGCGATGTCCTCGATGCCGGCGGTCAGCGACGGATACGGGCTCGGTTCGACGAACGCGCGGAAGCCGTCGTTCAGCATCGCGGTGACCGCCGGGGCGAACCGCACCGGGCTGCGCATGTTGCGGTACCAGTACGCCGCGTCCAGGGCGGTGCCGTCGACCGGACCGCCGTCCACGGCCGAGTAGAAGGGGATCGCCGCGGCCCGGGGCGTGATCCCGGCGAGCGCGGCCAGCGCCTCCTCGCGGAGGCTCTCCACCTCGGGCGAGTGGGCGGCGCCGGTGATGGCGACCCGGTGGGCGGCGATCTCGTCGGCGGCGAGCGCGGCGGCGAGTTCGCCGACCGCCTCCGGGTCGCCGGAGACCACCGTGGCCCGCGGGCCGTTGACGGCGGCGAGGTGCAGCCGGCCCGGCCACCGCGCCATCCGCTCGGTGAGTTCACCGACGGGCAGGGTGACGGTCAGCATCGCGCCTTCGCTGCGGGCGGCGGCGAGCAGCCGGCTGCGGACGACGACGATCTTCGCCGCGTCCTCCAGAGACAGGGCGCCGGCGACGCAGGCCGCCGCGATCTCGCCCTGCGAGTGCCCGACGACGGCCTCCGGCACGATGCCGTGCGCGCGCCACAGGGCGGCGAGGGAGACCATCATCGCGAACAGGGCCGGCTGGACGACGTCGAGCCGGTCGAGCGAGGGGGCGCCGTCGGCGCCCGTCAGGACGTCCTCCACCGACCAGTCGGCGTGCTCCGCGACGGCGGCCGAGCACGCGCGCAGCGTGTCACGGAACACCGGCGCGCCGCTCATCAGTTCCGCGGCCATCCGGGGCCACTGCGAGCCCTGCCCGGGGAAGACGAAGGCGACCGGGCCGCCCGCGCCGGTCTCCCCGCGCACCAGGCCCTTGACGCCGTGGGCGCCGGCGAGGCCGTCGAGCTGGGCGAGGTACTGCTCCGGGCCGGGGCCGAGCAGCACGGCGCGGTGGCGGAACGCGGTGCGGCCGGTCGCCAGGGCGCGGGCCACGGCGGGCACCGCCTCCGGGGTGCCGAGGCCGGGCCGCCGGTCCAGGTGGGCGCGCAGCCGGGCCGCCTGGGCGCGCAGCGCCGCCTCCGTCCGGCCGGACAGCACCCACGGCAGCGGGGCGCCGGCGACGGCAGGGGTGAACGGCGCCGCGGAATCCCGCGGCGCCGCCGGCTGCGCCGGAGCCTCCTCGACGATGACGTGGGCGTTGGTGCCGCTCATGCCGAACGACGACACGCCGGCCCGGCGCACGACGCCGTCGCGCGGCCACGGCACCGGCCGGGTCAGCAGCCGCATCGCCCCGGACGACCAGTCCACGTGCGGCGTCGCCTCGGCGGCGTGCAGGGTCGCCGGGAGCACCTCGTGGCGCAGCGCCTGCACCATCTTGATGACGCCGGCCACACCGGAGGCGCACTGGGAGTGGCCGATGTTGGACTTGACCGAGCCGACCCACAGGGGGCGTTCCGCGGGCCGGTCGCCGCCGTAGGCGGCCAGCAGGGCCCGGCCCTCGATCGGGTCGCCGAGTGCGGTGCCGGTGCCGTGGGCCTCGACGGCGTCGACCTCGTGCGGGTGCAGGCCGGCGTTGCCCAGCGCCTGCCGGATCACCCGCTGCTGGGCCCGGCCGCTCGGGGCGGTGAGGCCGTTGCTCGCGCCGTCGTGGTTGACGGCGGAGCCGCGCAGCACCGCCAGCACCCGGTGGCCGTTGCGCCGCGCGTCGGAGAGCCGCTCGGTGAGGAGCATCCCGGCGCCCTCGCTCCAGCCGGTGCCGTCGGCGTCGGCGGAGAACACCTTGCACCGGCCGTCGGCGGCCAGGGCGCCGCCCTGGCTGCCGTCCGTGAACATGCTCGGCGTGGTCATCACCGTGACGCCGCCGACCAGGGCCAGCGTGCACTCGCCGCGGCGCAGCGCCTCGGCGGCCATGTGCACGGCCACCAGCGACGAGGAGCAGGCCGTGTCGACGGTGAGGGTCGGGCCCTCCAGCCCCAGCACATAGGCGACGCGTCCGGACGCGACGCTGGTCGACGTGCCCAGGAACAGGTGCGGGCCCGTCTCCTCGGGGATGTCGAGCGCGCCGGCGCCGTAGCCCGTGGACGCCGCGCCGACGAAGACGCCGGTGGCGCTGCCGGCGAGGGAACCGGGGGCGATCCCGGCGTGCTCGACGGCTTCCCAGGCGGTCTCCAGCAGCAGCCGCTGCTGCGGGTCCATGGCGAGTGCCTCGCGCGGGCCGATGCCGAAGAACGCGGCGTCGAAGTCCGCCATGCCGTCGATGAATCCGCCCTCGAAGACACGGCTGCGGCCGGCGTCGGGGCTGTCGGCGGCGTAGATGGAGTCGAGCTGCCAGCCCCGGTCGTCGGGGAACGGCGCGATGGCGTCGACGCCGTCGCTGACGAGCCGCCACAGATCGTCCGGGGTGTTGGCGGAGCCGGGCAGCCGGCAGCTCATCCCGATGATCGCGATCGGATCGTCGGCGGCCGGCGCGGGCGCCCCCGCCGGGGCCAGGGCGGCCGTCTCCCCGCCGTCCTCGTCCGTACGGTCGCCGACCACGGCCCGGCCGAGCATTCCGGCCAGCAGCCGGGGGGTCGGGTGGTCGAAGACGAGGGTGGCCGGCAGCCGCAGCCCGGTGGCAGCGGACAGCCGGTTGCGCAGCTCCACGGAGGTCAGCGAGTCGAAGCCGAGCTCCTTGAACGCCCGCCCCGCCTCGACGGCCTGCGGCCCGGCGAAGCCGAGGACCGCGGCGGCGGCGGAACGGACCAGGTCGAGCAGGAACCGCGCACGCTCCTGGGGACTGAGCGCGGCGAGCCGGTCCGCCGATGCGGCGCCCGCGACGGGGCCGGCGTCCCCGGCCGTCCGCCGTGCGCCGGCCCGCACCAGCCCGCTCAGCAGCGGCGGCAGCGATCCGGCGGCGGCCAGCACCTTGGTGTCCAGCCCGGTCGGCACGAGGGCCGCGTGCGGCGAGGCCAGTGCGGCGTCGAGCAGCGCGAGGCCGTGCTCGACGGTCAGCAGCGGGAAACCGGAGCGGGCGATGCGCTCGCGGTCCGCCGGGGTGAGCCGGGCGGCCATGCCGGCGGTGCCGTCCCAGGCGCCCCAGGCCAGTGACAGGGCGGGCAGGCCGGCGGCGTGCCGGTGCTGGGCCAGGGCGTCGAGGAACGCGTTGGCGGCGGCGTAGTTGCCCTGGCCGGCGGCACCGAGGGTCCCGGCGACGGAGGAGAACAGCACGAAGGCCGCCAGGTCGTGATGGCGGGTCAGCTCGTGCAGGTGGAGCGCGGCGTCGGCCTTCGGCCCGAGGACGGTGTCGAGCCGCGCCGGGGTGAGGGCCTCGACGGTGCCGTCGTCGAGCACACCGGCGGCGTGGACGACGGCGGTCAGCGGACGGTCGGCCGGGATCGCGCCGAGGACACCGGCGAGGGCGTCCCGGTCGGAGACGTCGCAGGCCAGGACCTCGACCTCGGCGCCCAGCGCGGTCAGTTCGGCGGTCAGCTCCGGGGCGCCCGGGGCGCCGGGACCGCCGCGGCCGAGGAGGACGAGGCGGCCGGCGCCGTGCGCGGTGACGAGATGCCGGGCGACGAGCGCGCCCAGGCCGCCGGTGCCACCGGTGACCAGGACGGTGCCGGCGGGATCGAGCGGCCGCGGGACGGTGAGGACGACCTTGCCGATGTGGCGGGCCTGGCCGACGTGGCGGAACGCGTCCGGCGCCTGCCGGACGTCGAACGCCCGGACGGGCGGCAGCCGCAGCGCCCCGGTCCGCAGCAGGGCCAGCAGCTCGGCCAGGATCTCCCCGATGCGCTCCGGGCCCGCCTCCCACAGGTCGAACGCCTGGTAGCGGACGCCGGGATGGGCGGCCGCGACCTCGCCGGCGTCCCGGACGTCGTTCTTGCCCATTTCGAGGAACCGGCCGCCGCGCGGCAGGAGCCGCAGCGAGGCGTCGACGAACTCACCCGCGAGCGCGTCGAGGACGAGGTCCACACCGCGCCCGGAGGTGGCGGCGGCGAAGCCCTCCTCGAAACCGAGGTCCCGCGACGACGCGAGACGGTCCCCGGCGACCCCCATGGCCCGCACCGCGTCCCACTTGCCGGGGCTCGCGGTGGCGAAGACCTCGGCGCCGAGATGCCGGGCGAGCTGGACGGCCGCGGTCCCCACACCGCCGGCGGCGGCGTGCACGAGGACCGCCTCGCCGGCCCGGAGCCCGCCGAGGTCGACCAGGGCGTAGTACGCGGTGGCGTAGGCGATCGGCACCGCGGCCGCCTCCGCGAACGTCATGTCCGGCGGCACGGGGGCGAGCAGACGGTGATCCGTCACCGCGACCGGGCCGAACGCGCCCGTGAACACACCCGTCACCCGGTCGCCCGGCACCAGGCCGGCGACCTCCGGACCGGTCTCCAGGACGACGCCCGCCGCCTCACCGCCCAGACGCACCTCGCCCGGGTACATGCCCAGCGCGTACAGCACGTCGCGGAAGTTCATCCCCGCGGCGCGCACGGCGACGCGCACCTGCCCGGGGCCGAGCGGCGACTCCGGGTCCGCGGGGGAGAGCCGCAGGTTCTCCAGCGTGCCCGGCTCCGGGATGTCCAGATGCCAGGCCGCCGCGTGCGCGGGCACGGGCAGGCCGGCCGTCTGCGCGGCCCGGACGAGCCGGGCGGCGAACACGGCCCCCGCGCGCACCGCGATCTGCGGCTCGCCCGCGCCGATCGCGGCGCCGACCGCCGCCCACGGCACGTCGTCGCCGTCGGTGTCCGCGAGCAGGAAGCGGCCCGGCTCCTCGGACTGCGCGGCCCGGACCAGACCCCACACCGCGGCCGCCGCCGGGTCGGGTGCCCGGTCGTCGGGCACGGCGAGCACCGCGTGACGGGTGAGCACCACCAGCCGCGAGCCGGCGCACCGCTCGTCGGCCGCCCACCGCTGGAGCACCTCCAGCACCCGCCCGGTCAGGGCGCGCACCCGGGCCGGGTCGCCGGCCGCCGGGCCCTGGCCGGGCGCCGTGCCGGTGACCCGCAGGACCACGGTCGGGGGCAGCGGGCCGTCGGGGAGCGACGTGCCCGGCCCGAAGGCGTCGAAGACCGCACCGGGCGCCGTCGCGGCGGCGGCCCCGTCGGCCGGCAGCGGGGTCCACCCGAGCCGGCACAGACCGTCGGTCCGCACGGCGGGCTCCGCCGGCGCCGCCACGGGGCGCACGACCAGCCGGTCGACCACGAGGACCTGCTCGCCGGTGTCGTCGGCGGCCGCGAGGGCGACACCGCCGTCCGACGGTGTGAGCCGCACCCGCAGCGCCGACGCGCCGGTGGCCCGCAGCGACACCCCGGTGAAGGAGAACGGCAGACCCGCGGCGCCCGTCGCGGCACCGGCCTGGGCCTGGAGGGCGGCGTCCAGCAGCGCCGGATGGACGCCGTAGGAGCGCGCCTGGGACGCGTCGGACTCCGGCAGGCGCACCTCGGCGAACACCTCGCCGTCACGCCGCCACAGACCGTGGATGCCGCGGAACGCCGGGCCGTAGTGCAGGCCGGAGCCGTCCAGCAGGTCGTACACGCCGTCCACGGGGACGCCGACCGCGTCGGCGGGCGGCCACTGCCGCGCCCAGCCGGCGTCCGGATCCCGGTCCGCGGAGGTCTCGGGGGCGAGGACACCGCCGGCGTGCCGGACCCACTCCCCCTCGGGCCAGCCCTCGTCCGCGGGGACGCCGGGCCGCGCGTACACGGCCAGGTCCCGCCGCCCGCCCGCGTCCGCGGCGCCGACGGCGACCTGCAACTGGACACCGCCCCGCTCGGGCAGCACCAGCGGCGTCTGCAGCACCAGTTCCTCGACGCGACCGCAGCCGACCTGGTCGCCGGCGCGGATCGCGAGCTCCACGAACGCGGTGCCGGGCAGTACGGTGCGCCCCATGACCACGTGGTCGGCGGACCACTGCGGACGGCCCGTCGAGAGCCATCCGAAGAACAGCAGCTCGTCGCCCTCGGCGACACTGACACCGGCGCCCAGCAGCGGGTGCCGGGTGACACCGAGCCCGGCCGCCGCCATGTCGCCGGCCGGCGCCACCGGCCGCGGCCAGTAGCGGTCCGTCCCGAAGGCGTAGGTCGGCAGGGCCACGGGCCGGCCGCCGACGCCGGGGAACACGGCCGGCCAGTCGGGGGCCACGCCGTGCGCGTGCAGTTCGGCCAGTGCCGCCGTCGCGGCGACCGCCTCGCCCTGCTTCCGCCGCAACGACGGCACCAGCACGGCCGGTTCGCCCCGGTGGGCGAGCGACTCCCCGGCCATCGCGGTCAGGACGCCGTCCGGCCCGAGCTCCAGGTACCGGGTCACGCCGTGTCCGTCGAGCCAGGCCACACCGTCCGCGAACCGGACCTCCCCGCGCACCTGGCGGACCCAGTAGTCGGGGTCGGTGAGCTCGCCGGCGCCGGCCACCTCGCCGGTGAGGTTCGAGACGACCGGCACGGTCGGGCTGCCGTACGTCAGCCCGGCCGCGATGCCGCGGAACTCCTCCAGCATCGGGTCCATGTGGGCCGAGTGGAACGCGTGCGACACCCGCAGCCGCCGGGTCCGCACACCCTGCTCCCGCCAGTGGGCCTCCAGCTCGCCGACGGCGTCGCGGTCACCGGAGACGACCACCGAGGCGGGCCCGTTGACGGCGGCGACATCCACCCGGGGCGTCCGGCCGGACAGCACCGCGCGGACGTCCGCCTCGGTCGCCTCGACGGCGAGCATCGCGCCGTCGCCGGCCATCCGCTGCATCAGCCGCCCCCGGGCGGCGACCAGGGCGCACGCGTCCGGCAGCGACCACACCCCGGCCACATGCGCGGCGGCGAGCTCGCCGACGGAGTGGCCCAGCAGGTAGTCCGGGACGACGCCCCAGTGCGCGAACAGCCGGTGAAGCGCGACCTCCAGCGCGAACAGCGCCGGCTGGGCGTACTCGGTACGGTCCAGCAGCCCGGCATCGGGCGATCCCGGCACGGCGAACAGCACCTCGCGCAGCGGGCGCTCCAGGTGCGGGTCCAGGGCCTCGCACACCTCGTCGAGGGCGCGGGCGAACACCAGCTGGACGGCGTACAGTTCGCGGCCCGTACCGGCACGCTGCGCGCCCTGCCCGGTGAACAGCATCGCCAGCTTCGCCGTCTGCCGCGTGCCGCGCGCCACCCCCTGCCGGACGAGGCCGCTCTCGGCGCCCTGCTCGACGGCGGTGAGGGCGGCGAGCAGCTCGTCGCGGTCGCCCGCCGTCACCACGGCACGGTGCGGGAGCGCCGCCCGGGTCGTCGCCAGCGCGTGTCCGAGGGCCGCGAGGTCGAGACCGGGCTCCGACAGGACGCGTTCCCGCAGCCGGGCGGCCTGGCCGGGCAGCGCGGACGCCGTCTTGGCACTGACCGGGAACGGCAGCGGCGCTCCGGCCGGCCGGGGCGCGTCCGCCGCGCCGCCGGCCTCCGGGACGGCCGTACCGGCGGTGGCCGATCCGGGCGCGGTTGTTCCGGCGGTGGCCGTTCCGGGCGCGGTCGTTGCTGCGGTGGCCGTTCCGGAGGCGCCCGTGGGCGCGTCGTCGGGCTGCGGCTCGGGTGGCTGTTCGAGGATCAGGTGGGCGTTCGTGCCGCTCAGTCCGAACGAGGAGACGCCCGCCCGGCGCGGCTCGTCGGTCCGCGGCCAGTCCCGGGCCTCGGTGAGCAGCTCCGCCGCGCCCGCCGTCCAGTCGACGTGCGGGGTGGGCTCGTCGACGTGCAGGGTCGCCGGCAGGACGCCGTGCCGCAACGCGTACACCGTCTTGATCACCGACGCGACGCCGGCCGCGGCCTGGGTGTGGCCGATGTTGGACTTGACCGAGCCGATCCACAGCGGCCGGCCGGCCGGGCGGTCCTGCCCGTACGCCGCGATCAGCGACCGGGCCTCGATCGGATCGCCCAGGCTCGTGCCGGTGCCGTGCGCCTCGACGGCGTCGACCTGACCGGGCGCCAGGCGGGCGTCGGCCAGCGCCTGGAGGATCACCCGCTGCTGCGACGGCCCGTTGGGGGCGGTGAGCCCGTTGGACGCGCCGTCCTGGTTCACCGCCGAACCGCGGATCACCGCGAGCACCGGGTGGTTCAGCCGCAGCGCGTCCGACAGCCGCTCCACCAGCAGCACGCCCGCACCCTCGGACCAGCCGGTGCCGTCGGCCGCCGCGGCGAAGGACTTGCACCGGCCGTCACCGGCGAGACCGCCCTGCCGGATGAACTCGGAGAACACACCGGGCGTCGCCATCACCGTCACACCGCCGGCCAGGGCGAGGGTGCTCTCCCCGCGCCGCAGCGACTGGCACGCCAGGTGCAGCGCGACGAGCGACGACGAACAGGCCGTGTCCACGGTGACCGCGGGCCCCTCCAGACCCAGCGTGTACGCCACACGGCCCGAGATCACCGCGGTGGCGCCCCCGGTCAGCAGATACCCCTCGCCGCCCCGCTCGGCCACACCCGGCAGCGAGGTGTAGTGCTGGTCGTTGGCGCCGACGAACACACCGGTGCGGCTGCCGCGCAGCGACGACGGATCGATGCCCGCGGCCTCGACCGCCTCCCAGGACGTCTGCAGCAGCAGCCGCTGCTGGGGGTCCATCGCGAGGGCCTCGCGCGGCGAGATGTCGAAGAACTCCGGGTCGAACCGGGCGGCGTCGTCCACGAAGCCGCCCACCGGGACATGACCCCCGCCGGACCCCTCCGAGTCCGCCCCGGCGGAACCCGCGCCGGCGTCGAACAGCCCGTCGAGCTGCCAGCCGCGGTCCTCGGGGAACGGGCCGACGGCGTCGCCGCCCGCGAGGACGAGCCGCCACAGGTCCTCGGGCGCGCGCACACCACCGGGAAATCGGCAGCTCATCCCGACGACGGCGATCGGCTCCCGATCCTCTTTCTCGGCCTCGCGCAACCGCTGCTTCGTCCGGTGCAGATCAGCGGTCACCAGCTTCAGATATTCACGCAGCGTTCCGTCGTCCACCATCTGAAGGGATCCCCATTTCCGCGGGCGACGCAGTGGCCGGCTGTCGCAATGCCCAAGGCCTCATGCACAGGACCCCGGTCGGGGGAAGGCTAGTCACGGACCTGGGCCGGAACCAACCCCTGCCCGAGCCGACCCGGCGGCAAGAACGCTAGGGGGGCCGATTTCTAGGGGGACATATAGGGGTTGACGCCGAACCCGCTGGTCATAAGCTTTTGCCGCTACTTCCGATCGGATTGGCTGGGCGACAGTGGATAGGCCGCGAGTGCTTTTCGACCTCACCGACCCGGCCCTCATGAATGACCGGTACGGGTATTATCGGCGGCTGCGCGAAACAGAGCCGATCCATCATTCACCGATGGGCTTCTGGACGCTCTCCCGGTACGCCGACGTCGAAGCCTTCCTCCGCGCGCCGCAGACCTCCTCGGCCCCGCCGTCGGACCCGCTCTTCGCCGCCCTGCGCGGCGGACACGACGCACCCGCGATGCGCAGCATGCGCAAGTGGATGGCCGGGAAGGACGGCCCCGAACACCGGCGGCTGCGCCGCCTGGTGGCCCGGGCCCTCACCCCCAACGCCGTCGAACGGCTGCGGCCGGAGGTCCACCGGATCGTCGACGGCCTCATCGACGAGATGGGCGAGGGCGAGGTCGACCTGATCGAACAGTTCGCCACCCCGGTGCCGATCGCCGTCATCTGCGGGCTGCTCGGCATCCCGATCGAGGACGCCTGGCGCTGCCTGGAGTGGACCAACGCCATCGCGAACATCATCGACCCGCTCATCACACCCCAGATGCGCATCGCGATGAACCGGGCCGAGCCCCAGTTCAACGCCTACATCCGGGAGCAGATCGAGCTGCGGCGCAGCCACCCGCGGGACGACGTCCTCAGCATGCTGATGCAGAAGGACGCCGACGGCGACGGGCTGAGCGACGAGGACGTCATCGCCCAGGTGCTGCTGCTGTTCAACGCCGGCCACGAGACCACACTCAACGTCATCGGCAACGCCGTCCACGCACTGCTCACCCACCCCGAACAGCTGCGGATCCTGCGCGAACACCCCGAACTCGTCGAGCCCGCCTTCGAGGAACTCGTCCGGTACAACGCCACGGTGCAGATCATCGCCCGGCAGCTCACCGGAGACCTGACCATCGACGGCACCGTCATCCCGGCAGGCTCCCCGGTGCTCGGCATCACCGGCGCCGCGCACCACGACCCGGCCAGGTTCGAGAACCCCCACCTGCTCGACGTGCGCCGCCGAGGGGTGCGCTCGCTCGCCTTCGGCTCGGGCCCGCACGCCTGCATCGCCGCCATGCTCGGCAAGGCCGAGGTCTCCATCGCCCTCGGCAGCCTGCTGCGGCGCTACGAGACCATCGAGTTCGCCACGGACGAGCAGCAGTGGCACACGCGCTTCCACTTCGTCCTCGGGCTCACCAAGCTCCCGCTGCGGGTCGCCTTCCGCCGCTAGCCGGCCCCCGATCCGCCCCGGCGCCCCGCCGCCCCGGCGTGCGCCCCGCGTGGCCGGCGGCGGGCCGGAGCCCGCCGCCCGCCGTTCTCACCCGAGCTGTTCCAGCCACCTGGCGACCGCCATGGCGGTCGTCTCGCCGTGCTCGCGCATGATCGTGAGGTGGTTGCCCGGCACGTCGACGGCCTCGTGCGCCAGCCGCCAGGACGCCCGCCAGTCCCCGTCGAGATTCCACTCCCCGATCGGTTCCGACGCCCGCACCAGCAGCGTCGGGGCCTGGATCTCCCGGGGGTGGAACTGCGCGAACATCAGCCCGTACCACGCCTGCGCGGTGAGGCGGACGTCGTTCATGGGCACGGACAGGTCCTCCCGCTCGAACATGCCGTCGCTGAACTCGTCCATCCACTCCGAGTGCACCGGCTGGTCCAGCGGATACGAGTCGACCAGGACGACACCCGCCGGCACCCTGCCCATCTGCTCCAGCCGGTAGGCCAGCGCGTGGGCGAACAGGCCGCCGCCGGAGTGGCCGACGATCACGAACGGATTGTCGCCCACCGCCTCCAGCAGCGTCCGGGCCTGCCAGCCCAGCGCCGCGTCGGGACCGGCCGGCAGCAGCTCGCCGTCACGGTAGCCCGGCACCGGCAGCGCGACGACATCGCGCTGCCCGCGGAACGGCACGGCGAACCGGGCGAACTCGTGGGCCCCGGCCACGGCGGAGATGCCGCACTGGCCGACGATCCGCATCGGCGCGTCGCCCCGGGCCAGGAACACCGGCCGGGGCGCCACCTCCAGCTCGTCGGGTTCCTCGAACCTCGGGCGGTAGCTCGCCATCTCCATGAGGAGCTCCATGAACTTCGGCAGCTTGCCCGCCCGCCCGGCCTCCCGCATCAGCGTGCGCAGGATGCCGCCGTCACGCGGCGCGGCGTCGCCGGCCTCCTCGGCCACCGCGTCGCCAGCGTCCGGACCGAGCACCAGGTGCAGCACATGGGCCCCCAGCGCGGCCGGTGTGGTGTGCTCGAACACCACCGAGCCGCCCAGCGGCACGCCCGCGGCGACCTGCAGGGCGTCGCGGAGCTCGACCGCCGTCAGGGAACTCATGCCCAACTCCAGGAACTCACGGTCCGGTTCGACCGCCTCCACGTCCGGATAGGCGAGCACCGCCGCCGTGTGCGCCCGGACCAGGTGCACCGTCGCGCGATACCGTTCGGCGCGCGGCAGCCGCTCCAGCCGCTCCCGGAAGCCCCCGGGATCCTCGCCCCCGTCCACCGTGCCGATGCCCCGCAGACGGCGCACCTCCGGCAGATCGGCCAGCAGGCGACGGTCCCGGTCCACCGTGTACGCGGCGGCGAACCGCGGCCAGTTGACGTCGGCGACGACGACACCCGCGTCCGGGCGGTCCGGCAGCATCGCGAGGACACCGGTCGCCAGCTCCGGTGGCATCGTCCGCAGGCTGCCGTCCCGCGCCCGCTCCGGCTCCTCCGGATCATCGGCGACGGCGTCCGTCCACGGACCCCAGGCCACCGACACCGCGGCCGCTCCGCCCGCGCGGCGATGGGCGGCCAGGGCGTCGAGGTAGGCCCCGACCGCCGACCGGGCGGCCTGCCGGGCATCACCCCAGACTCCGGCGGCCGGTGCCAGCAGCACGAACGCGGACAGACCGAGGCCGGCGGTGAGTTCGTGCAGGTTGCGTGCCCCGGCCACGGCCCGGTCGATCACGTCGAGCCCGGCGGGCGTCAGTGCCGAAGCCTCGCCGTCCGCGGCGATGTCGGGCGCGTACACGACGGCGGCCAGCGGCCGCTCGCCGGGGACCCCCGCGACGACCTCCGCCAGAGCCGCACGGTCCGCCGGTGCGCAGGACGCGACCGTGACCTGCGCACCGCGCCCGGTCAGGTCCCCGACCAGCTCGGCCGCGCCGGGCGCCGCCGAGCCGTCCGGGCCGGTCAGCAGCAGGTGCCGGACGCCCTCGTCGGCGAGCCGGCGGGCCGTCCCGGCACCGATCGTGCCCGTGCCGCCGACCACCAGCACCGTCCCGGACTCCGGCCAGCGGACCGGCTTGTCGTCGGTGACCGGGTTCGGCACGTCCGGCACCAGCCGGGGCTGCCGGAGCTGACCGTCACGGACCGCCAGCTGGTCCGCTCCGGACATCAGCGCGGCGGCGAACTGCGGCCAGTCACGGTCGGCGGGCTCCTCGGGCAGGTCGATCAGACCACCCCAGGGGACGGTTCCGGCACGGTCGATCGCGCGGCCGAGCCCCCAGACCAGCGCCTGCGCGGGACTGCGGACCGGATCGGACACACCGGTCGACACCGCACCCGAGGTGACACACCACAGACGGGCGTCGACACCCGCGTCGCCGAGGGCGCGGGCCAGCTCCAGCGTGCCCGCGACGCCCGCCCTCTCGTCGGGCGCGCCGAGCGCCGTCAGCGAGACGACCCCGGCGATCCTGCCTGCCCCGGCGAGCGCCTGCTCGATCCGCTCGGCCAGGACCTGCCGCGTCATGTGCGCACCGTCGACCGGCAGGCTCACCGCGGCGGCGCCGACGCCGGCCAGCGCGGCGGTGATCCCGGCTCGCGGACCGTCGGCGGACGAGACGACCAGCCAGGTACCGGCGGAGCCCTCGACGGCGGGCAGATCGGTGACCGGCTTCCAGACGACCCGATGACGCCACGAGTCGAGGAGCGACCGCTGCTGATGGCGCTGCCGCCATGCGGACAGCGCGGGCAGCGCCGATTCGAGTCCGGCCAGCTCCTCCAGGTCACCGCGCTCCACGGCGTCCCAGAACGTGGCGTCCACCATGCCGCCGGTGACCGTCCGGGCCGAGATCTCCGGCCAGTAGCGCGCCCGCTGGAAGGCATAGGTCGGCAGCGGGATCACCTGGCCGCCCCACCCCGCGTACAGCTTCGCCCAGTCGACGGCGACGCCCGCCGTCCACAGGCGGCCGAGTGCCGTGAGGGCGGTGTCGGTCTCGTCGCGGTCCTTGCGCAGGACGGCGGCGAACACGGCGTCGGCGGTGATGTCCCGGACCATCGCGGACAGGACTCCGTCCGGGCCCAGCTCCAGGTAGCGGGTGACGCCCATGGCGTCGAGGGCGGTGACGCCGTCGGCGAAGCGGACGGGCCGGCGGATCTGGCGGAGCCAGTAGTCCGGGTCCTGCATCAGCCCCGGTTCGGCCACCGCGCCGGTCAGGTTGGAGACGACCGGGATGCGTGCGGGGTGGAACGTCAGCCCGTCCAGGACGCGGCCGAACTCCTCCAGCACGGGCTCCATGTGGGCGGAGTGGAACGCGTGCGACACGGTGAGGGTGTTGTGCCGGATGCCCTGTCCGGCGCAGTGGGCGGCGTAGGCCTCGACGGCTTCGAGACTGCCGGAGAGGACGACGGAGGTGGGGCCGTTGACGGCGGCGATGTCGAGTCCGGAGTCGGCGACATCGGCTTCGGTCGCCTGGACGGCGAGCATGCCGCCACCGGCGGGCAGCGCCTGCATCAGCCGGCCGCGTTCGGCGACCAGCACGCACGCGTCGTCCAGGGACAGGATCCCGGACACATGCGCTGCGGTGATCTCGCCCAGCGAGTGGCCCAGCAGCACATCGGGCGTGACGCCCCACGACTCGACGAGCCGGAACAGGGCCACTTCGAGGGCGAACAGGCCCGCCTGGGCCCACATCGTCCGGTCCAGTTCGGCACCGTCGGTCAGGACCTCCCGCAGGGGCCGCTCCAGCCGGGCGTCCAGCCGGGCGCAGACCGCGTCGAAGGCGTCGGCGAAGACCGGAAAGGCGTCGTAGAGCCCCAGGCCCATACCGGCCCGCTGCGAACCCTGGCCGGTGAACAGGAACGCCAGGCGGCCCTCACCCGCCACACCCGCGGCGAGCACGTCCCCGCCCGCGTCGAGCACCACCCGGTGCTCCAGCGCGGCACGGGTGCTCGCGAGGGACCAGCCGACATCCACCGGATCCAGCGCCGGACGCTCCGCCACGAACGACCGCAGCCGCTCGACCTGCGCCCCCAGCGCGGCCTCCGTCTTCGCCGCCACCACCCACGGCACCACCCCCGGCACCTGCCGCGCCGCGGCCACCGGCACCCGGTCCGGAGCCTGCTCCAGGATCACATGCGCGTTGGTACCGCTGATCCCGAACGAGGACACCCCCGCACGCCGCGGACGACCCGTCTCCGGCCACTCACGGTTCCCGGTCAGCAGCTCCACCGCACCGGCGGACCAGTCCACATGGGGCGAGGGCTCGTCGACGTGGAGCGTCGCGGGCAGCACTCCGTGCCGCAGGGCCATCACCATCTTGATCACACCGGCGACACCGGCGGCCGCCTGGGTGTGGCCGATGTTCGACTTCACCGACCCCAGCCACAGCGGTGCGTCACCCTCGCCGCGGCCCTGGCCGTAGGTGGCGAGCAGGGCCTGTGCCTCGATCGGGTCGCCGAGGCGGGTACCCGTGCCATGGGCTTCGACGGCGTCGACATCCGTACCGGTGAGCTGCGCGTCGGCCAGCGCCTGGCGGATGACCCGCTGCTGGGCCGGCCCGTTGGGTGCGGTGAGTCCGTTGCTGGCCCCGTCCTGGTTGACGGCGCTGCCCCGGACGACGGCGAGGATGTGGTGTCCGTTGCGCTGGGCGTCGGAGAGGCGTTCGACGAGGAGGAGGCCGGCGCCTTCGCCCCAGCCGGTGCCGTCGGCCGCGGCGGCGAAGGCCTTGCAGCGGCCGTCGGAGGCGAGGCCGTCCTGGCGGTCGAACTCGGCGAACGCACCCGGCGTGGCCATCACGGTCACACCGCCGACGAGCGCGAGTTCGCACTCACCGGACCGCAGTGCCTGACCGGCCCAGTGCAGGGCCACCAGGGACGACGAGCAGGCGGTGTCGACGGTGACGGCCGGGCCTTCGAGGCCGAAGACGTAGGAGATCCGGCCGGAGAGCACGGCGGCCGCGTTCCCGACGGCGGCGTGTCCGTCACCCTGATCGTCGGAGACGGCGAGCAGGTGCATGTAGTCCTGGCCGTTCGTGCCCGCGAACACACCCACACTCCGTCCGCGCAGCGACCGCGGATCCATGCCCGCCGACTCGAAGGTCTCCCACGCGGTCTCCAGCAGCAGCCGCTGCTGCGGGTCCATCGTCAACGCCTCGCGCGGCGAGATCCCGAACAGCCCCGCGTCGAACTCGTCGGCGTCGTCCACGAACCCGCCGATCGGCGTGTACGTCCCGAACACCCCCTCGGGCCAGCCCCGGTCGGTCGGGAAGGCGGACATGGCGTCCCCACCACCCACGACCAGGTCCCACAGCCGCTCGGGTGTCGTCGTCCCGCCCGGGAACCGGCACGCCATACCCACGATCGCGAGCGGCTCGTCAACGGACTTCCACGACGTCGGCGCGCCTGCGCCCGCATCGGACTCCTCGCCTGCCAGCAGCTCCGCCAGATGCCGTGCCAGCGACAGCGGAGTGGGGTAGTCGAAGACGAGCGTCGCGGGGTGGGCCAGACCGGTGAACCCGGACAGCAGGTTGCGCATCTCGACCGCCATCAGCGAATCGAAACCGAGATCACGGAACGCCCGGTCGGGCTCGACCTCCTGCGGACCGGCGTGCCCGAGAACACCCGCGGCCTGCTCACGCACCAGGTCCAGGAGCATCCGCGAACGCTGCTCGGCCGGAGCCGAGGCGAACTTCCGCAGCAGTTCCGCCTCGGGCTCCCCGCCCGGGGCCGACTGCAGCAGCTCGGCGGCCTCCAGGTGGTCCGCCAGCAGCGGACTGGATCGATACGCGGTGAACCGGGGCCCGAAGACGGCCCAGTTGATGTCCGCGACGGTCAGGTTCGACTCCTGCGCGTCGACGGCCTGCGCCAGCGACCGGATCGCCAGACCCGGGTCCATCGGCATCAGCCCGTGCCTGCGCAGATAGTCCTCCGTCTCGTCCGGCGTCGCCATCCCCCCTCCGGCCCACGGGCCCCAGGCGACGGACGTGCCCGGCAGCCCGCGGTCGCGGCGGTGCTGCACCCAGGCGTCCAGGAACGCGTTGCCGGCCGCGTACGGGCTCTGGCCTCCGCTGCCCCACGTCGCCGAGACCGACGAGAAGACCACGAACAGATCCAGCGGCAGCTCCCGCGTCAGCTCGTCCAGGCACTTCGTCCCCTCGACCTTGGCGCGCAGCACCGTGGTGAACGCCTCCGAAGTGGCGTCCTCCAGCGGCTGCGGAACGTCGAGTCCGGCCGCGTGCACGACACCGGTCAGCGGCCACTCGGCGGGCACATCCGCGACGACCCGCGCGAGGGCGGCCCGGTCGGCCACGTCGCACGCGGCCACCGTCACCCGAGCGCCCAGAGCGACGAGTTCCTCCACCAGGCCGTCGGGCGCGACGCCGCCACGGCTGGTCAGCACCAGATGCGGCACACCCCGGCCCGCCAGCCACCGGGCCACCTCGGAGCCGAGCGCCCCCGTGCCACCGGTGACCAGGACCGTGCCCGAGGGCTGCCAGCCCGCACCGGCCACGGCCGCAGGCCTCGCACGCACCAGCCGCCGGCCGTACACACCGGAACTGCGGATCGCGATCTGATCCTCACCGCCGCCGGCGGCCAGCACACCCGCGAGCCGGGCACCCGCCCGTGCGTCCACGACCTCGGGCAGGTCGACGAGACCGCCCCAGCGGGCCGGCACCTCAAGTGCCGCGACCCGCCCCAGACCCCACACCGTCGCCAGGTCCGGGTTCTCGATCCGGTCGGAACCGCCGACCGACACCGCGCCCCGTGTCAGCACCCACAACGGCACCAGCACCGGGCCCAGACGCTGCACCACGGCCAGCGTCTCGGCCAGATCATCGGCGACCAGCACCACACCGGCCAGCTCGGGCAGCTCCGCCACCTCCTCCAGCGACACGCCGATCACGGTCGCGCCTGCGGTGGTGAGGGCGGTGGTGAGGGCGGTGGTGATGTCGGTGTCCTCGGGTCCGATGAGGGCCCAGGTGCCGGTCAGTGGTGTCGGCTGGTGGGTGTCGAGTGGTGTCCAGGTGATGCGGTAGCGCCAGGAGTCGGTTCGGGAGCGTTCGCGTCGGCGTCGTCGCCAGGCGGAGAGGACGGGGAGGACGTCGCCGAGTGCGGTGGGGGTTTCGGGGAGGTCGAGTTCGGTGGCGAGTTGCTGGAGGTCTTCGCGTTCGACGGCGTCCCAGAATCCGGTTTCGGTGGTGGGGGTGGTGAGGGTGTCGGGTGCGGGTTCGGGCCAGTAGCGCTTGTGTTGGAAGGGGTAGGTGGGGAGGGTGATGACGCGTCCGCCCCAGCCGGTGTGCAGGGTCGTCCAGTCGACGGTGGCGCCGGAGGTCCACAGGCGGCTGAGTGCGGTGAGGGCGGTGTCGGTCTCGTCGCGGTCCTTGCGCAGGACGGTGGCGAACACGGCGTCGGTGGTGGTGTGCTGGGCCATGCCGGAGAGGACCCCGTCCGGGCCGAGCTCCAGGCAGCGCGTGACGCCTTGTGCGGCGAGGGCGGTGACGCCGTCGGCGAAGCGGACGGTGTTGCGGATCTGACGGAGCCAGTAGTCCGGTTCCTGCATCAGCCCCGGTTCGGCGACGGCGCCGGTCAGGTTGGAGACGACGGGGATCTGCGCGGGGTGGAACGTCAGCCCTGCCAGCGTGTCCGCGAAGTCGTCCAGCATGGGTTCCATGAGGGCGGAGTGGAACGCGTGCGACACGGTGAGGACGGTGAACTTGCGTCCCTGTTGGGCGCAGTGGGTGGTGTAGCGCTCGATGGCGTCGAGGCTGCCGGAGAGGACGACGGAGTCGGGGCCGTTGACCGCGGCGATGTCCAGGCCGGAGTCGGCGACGTCCGCCTCGGTGGCCTGGACGGCGAGCATGCCGCCACCGGCGGGCAGCGCCTGCATCAGGCGGCCGCGCTCGGCGACCAGCACGCACGCGTCGTCGAGGTCGAGGATGCCCGCGACGTGCGCGGCGCTGATCTCGCCCAGCGAGTGGCCGAGCAGGACGTCCGGGGTGACGCCCCAGGACTCGACGAGGCGGAAGAGGGCGACTTCGAGGGCGAAGAGGCCGGCCTGCGCCCACATGGTCCGGTCGAGGTCGGTTCCGTCGGTCAGAACGTCGCGCAGGGGGCGTTCGAGGCGCAGGTCGAGGCGGGCGCAGACCGCGTCGAAGGCGTCGGCGAACACCGGGAACTGCTCGTAGAGCCCCAGGCCCATGCCGGCGCGCTGCGATCCCTGACCCGTGAACAGGAACGCCGTCCGGCCCTCGGTGGCGACGTCGGAGGCGAGGGTGGTGTCCTTCGTCAGGACTGCGCGGTGCTCCAGTGCGCTGCGGGTGGTCGCGAGGGACCAGCCGATGTCCACCGGGTTCAGCTCCGGGCGCTCCGCGACGAACTCCCGCAGCCGCTCGACCTGTGCCCGCAGTGCGGTCTCGGTCTTCGCCGACACCAGCCACGGCACGGGTCCGGGGGTGGGTGCCGTCGCGGATTCCTGAGCAGGCCGCGGTTCAGGTGCTTGTTCGAGGATGACGTGGGCGTTGGTGCCGCTGATGCCGAAGGACGACACCGCCGCGCGGCGCGGAAGGTCACCGGTTTTGGGCCAGGGGCGTGGTTCGGTGAGGAGTTCCACCGCGCCCGCCGACCAGTCCACCTGGGTCGACGGCTCGTCCACGTGCAGGGTCGGGGGCAGCACGCCGTGCCGCAGGGCCATCACCGTCTTGATGACGCCGGCGACTCCTGCGGCGGCCTGGGTGTGGGCGATGTTGGACTTGACGGATCCGATCCACAGCGGTTCGCCTTCGGTGCCCCGGTCCTGGCCGTAGGTGGCGAGGAGTGCCTGGGCCTCGATGGGGTCGCCGAGGGGGGTGCCGGTGCCGTGGGCCTCGACCATGTCGATGTCCGCGGTGGTGAGGCGGGCGTTGGCGAGGGCCTGGCGGATGACCCGCTGCTGGGCGGGGCCGTTGGGTGCGCTGAGGCCGTTGGAGGCGCCGTCCTGGTTCACGGCGCTGCCCCTGAGGACGGCGAGGACGTGGTGCCCGTTGCGCCGTGCGTCGGAGAGCCGTTCGACCAGCAGCAGGCCGACGCCTTCGCCCCAGCCCATGCCGTCGGATCCGGCGGCGAAAGCCTTGCACCGGCCGTCGGAGGCCAGTCCGCCCTGCCGGTCGAACTCCGCGAAGACTCCCGCGTTGATCATCACGGTCACGCCTCCGGCGAGGGCGAGGTCGCATTCCCCGGTCCGCAGTGCCTGGGCGGCCAGGTGCAGGGCGACCAGGGAGGAGGAGCAGGCGGTGTCGACGGTGACGGCGGGGCCTTCGAGGCCGAAGGTGTAGGCGACGCGGCCGGACATCACGCTGGTCGCGTTGCCGGTCAGCAGGTGTCCTTCCGCGCCTTGCGGCATCTGCATGCCGGTGCCGTATCCGGAGGTGGTGCCGCCGACGAACACGCCGGTGGACGTGCCGCGCAGGACCGCCGGGTCGACCGACGCCGATTCGAACGTCTCCCAGGCCGCTTCCAGGAGCAGCCGCTGCTGGGGGTCCATCGCGAGGGCCTCGCGCGGGCTGATCCCGAACAGGCCGGCGTCGAAGTCGGCGGCGGTGTCGAGGAACGCGCCTTGGCCGGCCAGTGCGGCGGGCCAGCCCCGGTCCGTGGGGAAGGGGCCGACGGCGTCGCGCGCGTCCTCCACCAGGTTCCACAGCGCCCCGGGTGAGGTGACGCCGCCGGGGAAGCGGCAGGCCATGCCGACGATCGCGACCGGCTCGTCCACCGCCACGGCCGTGGGCACCGTCTGCGCGGGTGCCGCGGCCGCGCCGCCGTCGAGGTGGGTCAGGAGGAAGTCGGTCAGGACGAGCGGGGTGGGGTGGTCGAAGACCAGGGTCGCGGGCAGCCGCAGACCGGTCGCCGACTGAAGACGGTTGCGGACCTCGACGGCCATCAGCGAGTCGAAGCCCAGATCCCGGAACGCCCTGGAGGGCTCCACGGCCTCCACGTCGGCGTGTCCCAGCACCGCCGCCGCGTGTGTCCGCACGAGTTCCGCGACCAGCTTCCGCCGCTGTCCGGCGGGAACGGAGGCAAGGCGCTGCCGCAGGCCCGCCGAACCCGCGGTTTCCTGCCCCTCCTCCAGCGACTCCGCAGAGGCGAGAGCCTCGGGCAGTGCGGAGAGCAGTGCGCTGGGGCGGATCGCGGTGAACGAGGGCGTGAAGACGGGCCAGTCGATGTCGGCGACGGTCAGGTGCGACTCTCCGGCGTCGACGGCGGCCGCCAGGGCCCGCATCGCCGACGTCGGGTCCATCGGGACCAGCCCGCGCCGGCGCAGTTGCTCCAGCGCACCGCCCCGGACGGCCATTCCGGCACCGTCCCAGGCTCCCCACGCCACCGACGTCCCGGCCAGCCCGCGCTCACGGCGCCGCTCGACCCAGGCGTCCAGGAACGCATTACCCGCCGCATACGCGGCCTGGCCTCCGCTGCCCCAGACAGCGGCACCCGAGGAGAACACCACGAACAACTGAAGCGGCAACCCCTCCGTCAGCTCGTCCAGGTGCACGGTCCCGTCGACCTTGGCCCGCAGGACCGATGAGAACTCTTGTGGGGTGACATCGTCGAGCAGTTGCGGCGCGTCGAGTCCGGCCGCGTGGACGATGCCGGTCAACGGCACGTCGACGGGCACATCCGCGAGGACCCGCGCGAGAGCGTCGCGGTCGGCGACGTCGCACGCGGCGACCGTCACCCGAGCGCCCAGGGTGGCCAGTTCCTCGACGAGACCGTCGGGGGCCACGCCGGTGCGGCTGGTCAGCACCAGATGCGGCACGCCCCGCCCGGCCAGCCAACGTGCCACTTCGGAACCGAGCGCCCCGGTGCCGCCGGTGATCAGGACGGTGCCCGACGGGGGCCATCCCGCATCGGTCACCGCCGCAGGTGTCGCCCGGACGAGGCGGCGGCCGAACAGGCCGGACCCGCGGACCGCGATCTGGTCCTCCCCGTGACCGGCGGCGAGGACGGCGGCAAGCCGGTCACCCGCCCGCGCATCGATGGTCTCGGGCAGGTCGACGAGACCGCCCCAGCGCTGCGGATACTCCAGCGCCGCGACCCGGCCCAGACCCCACACCGCCGCCTGCACCGGATCACCCGCACGATCCGACGCACCCACAGCCACAGCGCCCCGCGTCACCACCCACAACGGCGCACCCGACCCCGCATCGCCCAACGCGCGCAGCAGTACCACCACACCCGCGAGCTCCTCGGACACCACCGAGGCCGCGCCGGTCACCAGCACCACACCGGACACGTCCCCGAGCGCCGTGATCCGCTCCGCCAGCACATCCCGCTGCGACAGCGCGTCCACCGGCAGACCCACCACCGAGGCACCCGCACCCGACAGCGCCGCGACCACCCCATCGTCCACCCGGCCCGCCACCACCCACGTGCCGGACAGCCCCACGGACGCCGGAAGACCGGCCAGCGGACTCCACGTCACCCGGTAACGCCAGGTGTCGACCATCGAACGCTGACGGCGTTCGCGCCGCCACGACGCCAGCGCCGGGACCACCGACCCCAGCACCCCCGGCGCCTCCGACAGTTGCAGGGTGCCCGCGAGTTCGTCCAGGTCCTCCCGCTCGACGGCATCCCAGAAACGGGACTCCACCGGGTCGCCGGCGGCCCCCTGAACCGGCAGTACCGGGGCGTCCAGCCAGTACCGCTGGCGCTGGAACGCGTAGGTCGGCAGCGCCACACGACGACCCGTCAGGACCGTCGTCCAGTCCACGTCGACGCCCGCGACCCACGCCTCGCCGAGCGCGGACAGCACCCGGCGCAGCCCGCCCTCGTCCCGGCGCAGGGTGCCGAACACGGCGGCGTCGGTGCCGGTCGCGTCGACGGTCTCCTCGATCCCAACCGTCAACACCGGGTGGGCGCTGACCTCGATGAACGTGCGCATGCCCTGGTCGAGCAGAGACCTGACCGCGGTCTCGAACTCCACCGTGGAACGCAGGTTGTCGAACCAGTACTGAGCATCCAGTGCGCCGTCGACGGCGGCACCGGTCAGCGTGGAGAACATCGCCACCGAACCAACCGCCGGACGCACCTCCGCCAGATCCGTCAGGATCCGCTCCCGCAACTCCTCCATCTGCGGCGAATGCGACGCATAGTCCACCGGAATCCGCCGCGCACGGATCTCGCGCCGCTCACACTCCGCCACCAACTCGTCCAGCGCCTCAACAGAACCGGAAACCACCGTCGACGACGGGCCGTTCACCGCCGCCACGGACACATGCCCGTTCAGGCCGGAGGCCAGCTCCTCAACCACCGCGCGCCCGGCCGCGACGGACACCATGCCGCCACCACCCGCGACCGCCAGCAACGCCCGCGACCGCAGAGCCACCACCCGAGCCGCATCCTCCAACGACAACCAGCCCGACACACACGCCGCGGCGATCTCACCCTGCGAATGCCCGACCACCACCGACGGCGAGACACCAGCCGACCGCCAGACCTCGGCCAGCGACACCATCACCGCCCACAACACCGGCTGGATCACATCCACCCGGTCCAACGGCTCATCGTTCAACAGCACAGCCGTCAACGACCAGTCCACATGCGGCGCCAACGCGGCCTCGCACGCCACCAGCCGCTCCCGGAACACCGGAGACGACTCCCACAACTCCCGCGCCATCCCCAGCCACTGAGACCCCTGACCCGGGAACACGAACACCACACCACCACCGGCAGCAGCACCGGCTCCGGTGGCAGCGGACAGGCCGGTGAGGAGCTCGTCCCGGCCCTCACCCACCACCACGGCACGGTGCTCCAGCGCGGCCCGGCCCGTCGCCAGCGACCAGCCCACATCCGCCGGAGCCAGCTCCGGCCGCTCCGCCACGAACGACCGCAACCCCTCGACCTGCGCCCGCAACCCCGCCTCGGACCCCGCCGACACCACCCACGGCACCGGCCCCGGCCCCGACACCGGCCCCGACATCGGCAGCGGCCCCGGCGCAGGGGTCTGCCCGGGATCCTGAGCGGGCTCGGACGCAGGTGCCTGTTCGAGCACCACGTGCGCGTTCGTGCCGGACATGCCGAACGACGACACCGCCGCACGCCGCGGACGACCCACCTCAGGCCACGAACGCGCCCGCGCCAGCAACTCCACCGCGCCGACGGACCAGTCCACGTGCGGTGACGGCTCGTCGACGTGCAGCGTCGCCGGCAGGACGCCGTGCCGCATCGCCATGACCATCTTGATCACACCCGCGACACCGGCCGCGGACTGGGTGTGGCCGATGTTCGACTTGATCGAACCGAGCCACAGCGGCTCGCCGTCCTCGCCGCGCTCCCGGCCGTAGGTCGCCAGCAGTGACTGGGCCTCGATCGGGTCGCCGAGCCGCGTGCCGGTGCCGTGGGCCTCGACGGCGTCCACGTCCGCGCCCGTGAGCTGTGCGTTCGCCAGTGCCTGGCGGATCACCCGCTGCTGCGACGGACCGTTCGGCGCCGTCAGACCGTTCGACGCACCGTCCTGGTTGATCGCGCTGCCCCGCACGACCGCCAGCACCTCGTGCCCGTTCCGCCGGGCATCCGACAGCCGCTCCAGCATCACCAGGCCGACGCCCTCGGACCAGCCCGTGCCGTCCGCCGCCGCCGAGAAGGCCTTGCAGCGGCCGTCCGACGCCAGTCCGTCCTGCCGGTCGAACTCGACGAACGCACCCGGCGTGGCCATCACCGTCACGCCTCCGGCCAGCGCCATGTCGCACTCACCGCTGTGCAGCGCCTGCGCCGCCAGATGCAGGGCCACCAGCGACGACGAACACGCCGTGTCCACCGTCACCGCCGGGCCCTCCAGCCCGAACGAGTAGGCGATGCGGCCCGAGATCACGCTGTTCGCCGTCCCGGTGAGGAGGTGTCCCTCCGCACCCGGTACTCCTGCCGCTCCATATCCGGAGGAGGCCGCGCCGGCGAACACGCCCACGCTCCGGCCGCGCAGCGACCGCGGGTCCATGCCGGCCGACTCGAACGTGCTCCACGCGGCCTCCAGCAGCAGCCGCTGCTGCGGGTCCATCGCCAGGGCCTCGCGCGGCGAGATCCCGAACAGGCCGGCGTCGAACCCGGCGACGTCGTCCACGAATCCACCCAGCTGCACGATGCGGCCGGATGCGGCGCTCGGCCAGCCACGGTCGGTGGGGAACGGCGCGATGCCGTCCTCCCCGTCGACGACCAGCCGCCACAGGGCTTCCGGGGAGGTCACGCCGCCGGGGTAGCGGCAGGCCATGCCCACGATCGCGAGCGGCTCCCGGGTGTCGGCCCGTGTCGGCGTCGGCGTCGGCGTCGCGGGGGAGCGGTCGGCCTCGCCGAGCAACTGGCCCGTCAGGTACTGCACCAGAGCCAGCGGCATCGGGTAGTCGAACACCAGGGTGGTGGGCAGTTGCAGCCCGGTGCGGGCGACCAGCAGGTCGCGCAGCTCCACGGCGGTGAGCGAGCTGAACCCGAGGTCCTTGAACGCGCGTCCGGGGTCGAGGGCCTGCGGGTCGGGGTACTGCAGGACGGTCGCGACGGCGTCCCGGACCAACTGGAGGAGGATCCGCTGGTGCTCGGCGACGGGGGAGCCGGCGAGCTGCGTCCGGAGTTCGTCCCCGGCGTGCGAGCCGCTGCCGGGGACGGCGCCGCCGGCCGCCGCGGCGGCTTCCGACAGGTCGGACAGCAGCCGGCTCGGCCGCACCAGGGTGAACGTCGAGGCGAACCGGGACCAGTCCACATCGGCGACGGTCACACAAGCCTGCTGCTGCTCGATCGCCTGCGCCAGCGCGAGCACGGCCAGGTCCGGGTCCATCGGGGACAGCCCCTGACGGCGCAGCAGCTGCTCGGCCTCGCCCCGGGCGGCCATGCCCGCCCCGGCCCACGGGCCCCAGGCGATCGAGGTGGCCGGCAGTCCGCGATGACGGCGGCCCTGTGCCCAGGCGTCCAGGAACGCGTTGCCGGCCGCGTACGCGCCCTGGCCGCCGCTGCCCCAGGTCGCCGCGATCGAGGAGAACACCACGAACTGGTCGAGCGGCAGGTCCCGGGTCAGCTCCTCCAGCAGGACGGTGCCCTCGGTCTTGCTCCGCATCACCCGGGCCATCGCGTCCGGGCCGGTCCCCTCCAGCGCCGCGGGCTCGTCTATCCCCGCTGCGTGGACCACACCGGTGAGAGGCCACTGCTCCGGAATCGCGGCGATCACCGCCGCGAGGGCGTCCCGGTCGGTGACGTCGCACGCGACCACGGTCGCCCGCGTGCCGAGCGCGGCCAGCTCCTCCAGCAGGCCTTCCGGGGCCACGCCGCTGCGGCTCGTGAGCACCAGACGCGGAGCGCCGCGGCCGGCGAGCCAGCGCGCCACCACCGCACCGAGCGCGCCGGTCCCACCGGTGATCAGGACCGTCCCGGCGGGGTTCCACTCCGGGGCGGTCCGGCGCGCCGGAGTGGCACGCACCAGGCGGCGGCCGTAGACGACCGGCCCACGGACGGCGACCTGGTCCTCGGCGCCGTCGGCGAGGACGCCGACGAGCCGCGCGGACGTCTGCTCGGTCCACTGCGCGGGCAGGTCGATCAGGCCGCCCCAGCGGTGCGGCAGTTCGAGCGCGGCGACCCGCCCCAGGCCCCACGCCGTCGCCGACGGCGGGTCCGCCGGCCGGTCCGACGAGTCGACGGACACCGCGCCCCGGGTCAGCACCCACAGCGGCGCGGCGGCGTCACGCAGGGCGTGCACCGAGGCCAGCACGTCCGCCCAGCCCTCGGCGACCAGCACGACACCGGCGACGTCCGGTACCGAGGCCGCCTCGTCGGCCGGGGCCACCACGACCGTCGCGTCGGCCGCCTCCAGGGCCGCCACGACATCGCCGTCCGCGCGCCCGCACACCACCCAGGTGCCGGAAAGAGAGGCCGAGGACAGTCCGGTGAGCGGCTTCCAGGCGATCTGGTAGCGCCACGAGTCGACGGCGGCCTGCTCCCGGCGCTGCCGGCGCCAGGACGTCAGCGCCGGCAGCGCGGCCTCCAGGCCCGCCAGCTCCCGCAGGTCGCCACGCTCCACGGCGTTCCAGAACTCCGTGTCCGCGACGTCGGAGTGGCCGGCCGGCGCCGCGGCCTGCTCGGGCCAGTACCGGTCACGCTGGAACGCGTACGCCGGCAGATCGACGACCCGCCCGCCCCAGCCCGCGAACACCCCGGCCCAGTCGATCTCGACACCGGCCGTCCACAGCCGGCCCACGGCGCCGATCGCACAGGCGGTCTCGTCCCGGTCCTTGCGCAGCAGCGGTACGAGGACGGCTTCCCCGGCGGTCTCGCGCGCCAGCCCGGACAGCACTCCGTCCGGGCCCAGTTCCAGGCACCGGGTCACGCCCATGGCGTCCAGCGTCGCGACGCCGTCACCGAACCGCACCGTCCGCCGGACCTGCTCCAGCCAGTACTCCGGGCGCTGCATCAGACCCGGTTCCGCCACGGCGCCGGTCAGGTTGGAGACCACCGGAATCCGCGCCGGGTGGAACGTCAGCCCGGACAGCACGGCGGCGAACCGCTCCAGCATCGGCTCCATGAGAGCGGAGTGGAACGCGTGCGACACCGACAGGACGGTGAACCGGCGGCCCTGCTCGGCGCACACGGCGGCGTAGCGCTCGATCGCGTCCACGCCGCCGGACAGGACGACGGAGTCCGAGCCGTTGACGGCGGCGACGTCCAGGCCGGAGCCGGCGACATCGGCCTCGCCCGCCTGCACGGCGAGCATCCCGCCACCCTCGGGCAGCGCCTGCATCAGCCGGCCCCGCTCGGCCACCATCACGCACGCGTCGTCCAGCGACAGGATGCCGGCGACATGCGCGGCGCTGATCTCGCCCAGCGAGTGCCCCAGCAGCACATCGGGGGTGACACCCCACGACTCGACCAGTCGGAACAGGGCCACTTCGAGGGCGAACAGGCCCGCCTGCGCCCACATGGTCCGGTCGAGGTCGGCGCCGTCGGCCAGGACGTCGCGCAGCGGACGCTCCAGCCGCGCGTCCAGCCGGGCGCACACCGCGTCGAACGCTCCCGCGAACACCGGGAACGCGCCGTACAGCTCCAGCCCCATACCGGCGCGCTGGGAGCCCTGGCCGGTGAACAGCAACGCCAGCCGACCGCCGCCGACCTGGCCGGACGTCATCTGCTCGCCCGTCGCGCCCGTCAGCACCGCGCGGTGCTCCAGCGCTGCCCGCGTCGTCGCGGTCGACCAGCCCACGTCCACCGGGTCCAGACCGGGCCGCTCGGAGATGAACGACAGCAGGTTCTGCACCTGCTCCCGGAGCCCCGCCGCCGTCTTCGCCGAGACCAGCCACGGCACCGTCCCCGGCCGCACCACGCGCGCCGGTGCCACCTCGTCGGCGGGATCCGGGGCCTGTTCGAGGATGACATGGGCGTTGGTGCCGCTGATGCCGAACGAGGACACCGCCGCGCGGCGCGGACGGCCCGCCCCGGGCCAGGGACGCGCCTCGGTGAGCAGCTCCACAGCGCCCGCCGTCCAGTCCACCTGGGTGGACGGCTCGTCGACGTGCAGCGTCGCCGGCAGGACGCCGTGCCGCATCGCCATGACCATCTTGATCACACCCGCCGCACCCGCGGCCGCCTGGGTGTGACCGATGTTCGACTTCACCGACCCCAGCCACAACGGCTCGCCGTCGGGCCCCCGCTCCCGGCCGTACGTCGCCAGCAGCGCCTGCGCCTCGATCGGGTCCCCCAGACGGGTGCCCGTCCCGTGGGCCTCCACGACGTCGACGTCCGCGCCGGTGAGCCGGGCGTTCGCCAGCGCCTGCCCGATCACCCGCTGCTGCGAGGTGCCGTTCGGGGCGGTCAGCCCGTTGGACGCGCCGTCCTGGTTCACCGCGGTGCCCCGCACCACGGCCAGCACATGGTGCCCGTTGCGCCGGGCGTCCGAGAGCCGCTCGACGACCAGCACGGCCGTGCCCTCCGACCAGCCGGTGCCGTCGGCGGCGGAGGCGAACGCCTTGCACCGCCCGTCCGACGCCAGCCCGCCCTGCTGCGCGAAGTCCGCGAACACACTCGGCGTGGACAGCACCGTCACACCGCCGGCCACCGCCAGATCGCACTCACGCGACCGCAGCGCCTGGCAGGCCAGATGCAACGCCACCAGGGACGACGAACACGCGGTGTCCAGCGTCACCGCCGGACCCTCCAGCCCGAAGGCGTAGGCCACACGCCCCGACAGCACACTTCCGGCGTTGCCCGTGCCCAGGAACGCCTCCACCCCTTCCGGCAACGCGCTCATGCTCGACGCGTAGTCGTGGTAGATCAGCCCCGCGTACACACCGGTCGACGAGCCCCGCAGCGACAACGGGTCCAGCCCCGCGTTCTCGAAGGCCTCCCACACACCCTCCAGCAGCAGACGCTGCTGCGGGTCCATCGCCAGGGCCTCCCGCGGACTGATCCCGAACAGCTCCGCGTCGAAGTCCCCGGCACCGGCGACGAACCCACCGACCCCGGACACCCCGCCCCAGGCCAGATCCCACCCGCGGTCGTCCGGGAAGTCCGTGATCCCGTCCCCGCCGTCCACGACGAGGTCCCACAACCCCTCCGGCGAGACCACACCGCCCGGCAGCCGGCACGACATCCCGACGATCGCGATCGGCTCGCGCTCCGCCGCCTCGATGTTCCGGAGCCGCTGCTTGGTGGTGTGCAGGTCGGCCGTGACCCGCTTGAGATAGTCCCGCAGTTTCATCTCGTCGGACATCAGGGCCTCTTGGTGTGTCGTGGTCGGATCCGGGAACTACGGCTGCTCATCGCCGAGCTCCCTGTCGATGAACGCGAACATCTCGTCGTCCGTCGCCTTGTCGAGTGCGTCGACGACCGAAGGGCCGGCGATCTGCTGCGTGCCGTCGTCGCCGTACTTGGCGATCATGGATTCCAGGCGCCGGACGAGCTTCGTCCGGGCATCCGCGTCGGCGGTCTGCGCCAGACCGGCCTCGATCTCCTGGAGCCTGTCGAGGAGCAGGGCCGTGACGGCCATCTCCTGCCGGGGAAGCAGCTCCACGGCGAGGAACTCGACGAGCTTCTCCGACGTCGGATGGTCGAACACCAGGGTCGCGGGAAGCCGCAGCCCGGTGGCGGCGTTGAGCCGGTTGCGGAGCTCGACCGCGGTGAGCGAGTCGAAGCCGAGGTCCTTGAACGACTGGCGCTCGCCGACCGCGTCGGCCGAGCCGTGGCCCAGGACCGTCGCCGCGCTGGTGCGCACCAGCTCCAGCAGCAGCTGCCGCTGCTGGGCCTCGGGCACGGCCTGCAGTTGCTGAGCCAGCGCCATACCGGCGCCCGACTGCTGGGCGACCGCGCGCCGGACCCGTCCGGACACCAGACCGCGCAGCAGCGCCGGAAGACCGGCCGGATCGGCGCTCCGCACCGCGGCCAGATCGAGATGGATCGGCACCAGGTGCGCCTCGGCCCGTCCGAGTGCCGTGTCGAAGAGGGCGAGGCCCTGCTCGGTGGAGAGCGCGGTACCGGCGTTGGTCGCCCGCGCCCGGTCGGTCTCGCCGAGCGCGCCGGTCATCGTGCTGGCCTGCTGCCACATGCCCCAGGCCAGGGACAGACCGGGCAGCCCCTCCGCCCGCCGGCGGGCGGCGAGGGCGTCGAGGTAGGCGTTGGCGGCCGAGTAGTTGGCCTGCCCCGGTGCGCCGAAGGTCCCGGACGCCGAGGAGTAGAGGACGAACATCGACAGGTCCGCGTCGCGGGTGAGTGCGTCGAGGTTCACGGCGGCGGTGGCCTTGGCCCGCAGCACCTTCTCCAGGCGTTCCGGGGTGAGGGCGGTGACGATGCCGTCGTCGAGGACGCCGGCGGCGTGCACGACACCGGTGAGCGGCGCTGTCTCGGGGATGGCGGCCAGCACCGCCGCGAGGGCGTCCCGGTCGGCGGCGTCGCACGCCACCACCCTTGCGTCGGCGCCGAGTTCGGCGAGTTCGGCGGTGAGGGCGGTCGCGCCAGGGGAGTCGGGCCCCTGGCGGGACAGCAGCACCAGGTGGCGGATGCCGTGCTCGGTGACCAGGTGGCGGGCCAGGAGCCCGCCGAGGGTGCCGGTGCCGCCGGTGATCAGGACGGTGCCGTCCCGGTCGACCGGAGCAGGGAAGGACAGCACGTTCTTGCCGATGTGCCTGGCCTGGGCCATCTGACGCCACACCGTGACGGCCTCGCGCATGTCCCACACCGTCAGCGGCAGCGGCTCCAGCACACCCCGCTCGAACAGCGCCACGACCTCGGCCAGGATGGCGCCCAGCCGATCCGGCCCCGCGTCCCACACATCGAACGCGTGGTACGGGACGTCGAGTCCGGTCCGCACATCGGTCTTGCCCATCTCGACGAACCGGCCGCCGGGGGCGAGCAGGCGCAGGGAGGCGTCGAGGAACTCGCCGGCCAGGGAGTTGAGGACGATGTCGACACCGCGCCCGCCGGTGGCGGTGCGGATGTGCTCCTCGAAGGCCAGGTCGCGGGAGTTCGCGACCCGTGCCGGGTCGACACCGTTGGCGACGACGGTGGGCCACTTCCCGGGGCTTGCGGTGGCATACACCTCCAGGCCCCAGTGGCGCGCCAGTTGCACGCCGGCCATGCCGACGCCGCCGGCCGCCGCGTGGATCAGCACCGCATCACCCGCGTCGGCCCCTGCCAGGTCCCGCAGCCCGTACCAGGCCGTCGCGAACACCAACGGCAGCGACGCCGCCTGCGCCCACGACCAGCCCTCCGGCACCCGCACCAGAAGCCGCCGGTCGGTCACGGCCTCGGTGACGAACCCGCCGTCGAAGAGCCCGAACACCCGGTCACCCACGCGCAGGTCCTCGACACCGGGACCGACCTCCACGACCACACCGGCCGCCTCGGAACCCATCACACCGGGCACCGGATACATGCCCAGCCCGATGAGCACGTCACGGAAGTTCACGCCCGCGGCACGGACCGCGACCCGCACCTGACCCTGGCCCGGCTGCTGGACGTCCACCGTCGCGACGTGCAGGGACTCCAGCGTGCCGTCGGCGCCCGGCAGCAGGTGCCAGCCCCCGTCCGGCAGCACCAGTCCGTCACCGGCCGGCCGGGTCAGCCGGGGTGCCAGCAGCGCGCCGTCGCGGACCGCGATCTGCGGCTCGTCCAGGGCGGTCAGCAGGGACAGGTCCACTGGCGAGTCGTCGGCCGGGTCGGTGTCGACCAGGACGATGCGGTCCGGGTGCTCCGACTGCGCCGAGCGCACCAGACCCCAGACCGCCGCACCCACGGCCTCCACCGCACCGCGACGACCGGCCGGCATCGCACCGCGGGTCACCACGGCCAGGCGTGCCTGTTCGGGGCCGTCCTCGCCCAGCCACTCCTGCACCCGGTGCAGGACCTCGCCGAGGACCTGTTCCACCGGGCCGTCGCCGGCCTCCAGCACCGTCCACTCGACGGAATCCGCCTCGCCGGAGGCGTTCCCCGAGGGCAGCGGGACCCACTCCACCGCGAACAGCGCGTCATCGGCCGACCCCGCCGCGGGCAACTGCTCCCGGGACATCGCCCGCAGCGTCAGTGACCGGACGAGGGCGACCGGCGCTCCGGTGCCGTCGGCGGCCTCGATGGCCACGCCGTCGCCGTCGGGCCGGATCGCCACGCGCAGCGTGGTCGCCCCGACGGCGAACAGCTCCACACCCGACCACGCGAACGGCAGCCGAGGCCCGGAAGCCTCCGCGCCGTCCGCGCCGGGGAGGAGTCCGGAGGGGTGCAGTGCGGCATCCAGCAGGGCGGGGTGGATGCCCAGTCCTTCGACCGTCTCGTTGGTGTCCGGGAGTGCCACGTCGGCGTAGACGCCCGACTCGTCACGCCAGGCCGCCTGCACGCCCTGGAACAGAGGACCGTAGCCGAGGCCCGCGTCGGCCATCGCGTCGTAGAAGCCGTCGATGCCGACCGGGGCCGCGTTCTGCGGCGGCCAGACGCTCAGGTCGAAGTCGGATGCGGTGTCGGCCTGTTCCGCCAGTGCTCCGGAGGCGTGGAGTGTCCACTCGTCGGTGCCCTCGGCGCGGGCATGGATGTGCACCGGGCGGTCGCCCGAGGCATCGGGGCCCTCCACCCGCACCTGGATCTGGATCCCGCCGGTCTCGGGCAGCGCCAGCGGCGCCCGGAGGATCAGCTCCCGGAGCAGGCCGCAGTCGACTTCCTGCCCGGCCCGCAGCACCATCTCCACCAGCGCGGCACCGGGCACCACGACCCGGCCCATGACGAGGTGGTCGGCCAGCCACGGCTGCGTGGTGACGGCGAGCCGTCCGGTCAGCAACACCCCGTCGCCGTCGGCCAGCGGCACCACGGAACCCAGCAGAGGGTGACCGGATCCGGACTGGCCGACCGTGCGCGGGTCGCCGGTGCCCAGGTTGGGCCGCGGCCAGTACCGCTCACGCTGGAAGGCATACGTCGGCAACTCCACGACCCGGCCCGTGAACAGGTTCGTCCAGTCGACAACCGCGCCGGACGTCCACAGGCGGCTGAGCGCGGTGAGGGCGGTGTCGGTCTCGTCGCGGTCCTTGCGCAGGACGGGGACGAAGACGGCGTCGGTGACGGTGGTGTCCTGGGCCATTCCGGAGAGGACTCCGTCCGGTCCCAGCTCCAGGTACCGGGTGACGCCCATGGCTTCGAGGGCGGTGACGCCGTCGGCGAAGCGGACGGCTTGGCGGACCTGACGGAGCCAGTAGTCCGGTTCCTGCATCAGCCCCGGTTCGGCGACGGCGCCGGTCAGGTTGGAGACGACGGAGATCCGTGCCGGGTGGAACGTCAGGCCGTTCAGGACGCGACCGAACTCCTCCAGCATGGGTTCCATGAGGGCGGAGTGGAACGCGTGCGAGACCGTGAGGACGGTGAACCGGCGCCCGTCCTCCGCGCATTGGGCGGCGCAGCCCTCGATGGCCTTGAGGTCGCCGGAGAGGACGACGGAGGTCGGGCCGTTGACGGCGGCGATGTCCAGGCCGCTGTCGGCGACGTCGGCCTCGGTGGCCTGGACGGCGAGCATGCCGCCACCGTCGGGCAGCGCCTGCATCAGGCGGCCGCGTTCGGCGACGAGGGTGCAGGCGTCGTCGAGGTCGAGGATGCCGGCGACGTAGGCGGCGGTGATCTCGCCGAGGGAGTGGCCGAGCAGGACGTCCGGGGTCACGCCCCAGGACTCGACGAGGCGGAAGAGGGCGACTTCGAGGGCGAAGAGGCCGGCCTGGGCCCACATCGTCCGGTCGAGGTCGGCGCCGTCGGTCAGAACCTCGCGCAGGGGGCGTTCGAGTCGTGCGTCGAGGCGGGCGCAGACCGCGTCGAACGCGTCGGCGAAGACCGGGAACTGCTCGTAGAGCCCGAGTCCCATACCGGCGCGCTGCGATCCCTGGCCGGTGAACAGGAACGCCGTCCGGCCTTCGTCAGCAACACCGGTGGCCAGAACGTCCCCGTCGGCGGCGAGGACCACGCGGTGCTCCAGGGCGGCGCGGGTGGTCGCGAGCGACCAGGCCACGTCGAGGACGTCCACCTCCGGACGCTCGCCCAGGAACGACTGCAACTGCTCGACCTGCGCCCGCAGCGCGTCCTCGGTCTTTCCGGACAGCACCCACGGCACGGGCCGCTGCGCATGAGTCGGCACGATCTCCTGGGCTCGCTTGGGTGCCGGCTTAGGTGCGGGTGCCTGTTCCAGGATGACGTGGGCGTTGGTGCCGCTGATGCCGAACGAGGACACGGCCGCGCGGCGCGGACGGTCACCGGTCTCGGGCCACGACCGTGCCTCGGTGAGCAGCTCCACAGCACCGATGGACCAGTCCACCTGCGGCGACGGCTCGTCGACATGCAGCGTCGCCGGCAGCACGCCGTTGCGCAGGGCCATCACCATCTTGATCACACCCGAGGCCCCGGCGGCTGCTTGGGTGTGGCCGATGTTGGACTTGATGGAGCCGAGCCACAGGGGTTCGTGGTTCTCGTCGCGGTTCTGGCCGTAGGTGGCGAGGAGGGCTTGGGCTTCGATGGGGTCGCCGAGGCGGGTGCCGGTGCCGTGGGCTTCGACGGCGTCGATGTCGGCGCCGGTGAGGCGTGCGTTGGCGAGGGCTTGCTGGATGACGCGTTGTTGGGAGGGGCCGTTGGGTGCGGTGAGGCCGTTGGAGGCGCCGTCCTGGTTGACGGCGCTGCCGCGGATGACGGCGAGGATGTCGTGTCCGTTGCGCTGGGCGTCGGAGAGGCGTTCGACGAGGAGGATGGCGGCGCCTTCGGACCAGCCGGTGCCGTCGGCGGCGGCGGCGAAGGATTTGCAGCGTCCGTCGGCGGCGAGGCCGCCCTGGCGGGCGAAGTCGACGAACACGCTGGGGGTGGAGAGCACGGTGACGCCGCCGGCGACGGCGAGGTCGCATTCGCCGTTGCGGAGGGCTTGTGCGGCGAGGTGGAGTGCGACGAGGGAGGAGGAGCAGGCGGTGTCGACGGTGACGGCGGGGCCTTCGAGTCCGAAGACATAGGCGGCGCGGCCTGAGAGGACGCTGCCGGCGTTGCCGGTGCCGAGGAAGGCGTCGACGCCGTCGGGGACCATGCCCAGGCTCTGGGCGTAGTCGTGGTACATGATGCCGGCGTAGACGCCGGTGGAGGATCCGCGCAGGGACAGCGGGTCGAGGCCGGCGGACTCGAAGGCTTCCCAGACGCCTTCGAGGAGGAGGCGTTGCTGGGGGTCCATGGCGAGGGCTTCGCGGGGGCTGATGCCGAACAGGGCGGCGTCGAAGTCACCGGCGCCGGTGACGAACCCGCCGACGCCTTCGACGCCGCTCCAGGCGACGTCCCACCAGCGGTCGTCGGGGAAGGCGCTCATCCCGTCGCGGCGGGCGGTGACCAGGTCCCACAGACCGGCCGGCGACGTCACCCCTCCGGGCAGGCGGCACGACATGCCCACGATCGCGATCGGTTCGTTGGCGAGTGCCGGCCTTGCGGGCGTGGCGGGGCGCCTGGTGGTGGCGGGTTCGTCGGTGCCGGTGAGGGTCTGGTCGAGGTGGGTGGCCAGGGCGTGGACGTTGGGGTAGTCGAAGACGAGGGTGGCGGGCAGGCGCAGTCCGGTGGTGGTGTTGAGCCGGTTGCGCAGTTCGACGGCGGTGAGTGAGTCGAAGCCGAGGTCCTTGAAGGCCTGGCGTTCGCCGATCGCGTCGGTGGTGGTGTGTCCGAGGACGTGGGCGACCTCGGTGCGGACCACGTCCTGGAGCAGGACGGTCCGTTCGCCTCCGGTGAGGCCGGTGAGGCCGGTCAGGCGGCGCAGCAGGTGCGTGTCGCCCGCGGCGGCGGCGGTGCGGCGGGCCCGGCGGACACCACTGGTGGGGGCGAGGGCGCGCAGCAGCGCCGGGACGGGTGTGGCCGCGTCGAGGGTGCGCAGGGCGGTGACGTCGATCGGCATCGCGACCACGCCGGCCAACTCGGTGCGCAGGGCGGTGTCGAACAGGGCCAGGCCCTGTTCGCTGGACAGGCCGGGGCCGAGTCCTCGGCCGGCCCGGTCCTGGAGGTGCCCGGTCATCGCGCTGGCCTGCTCCCACAGGCCCCAGGCGATGGACAGACCCGGCAGTCCCTCGGCCCGGCGGCGCACGGCGAGGGCGTCGAGGAACGCGTTGGCGGCGGAGTAGTTGGCCTGCCCGGCGGTGCCGAACGTCGCCGAGACCGACGAGTAGAGCACGAACAGGGCGAGGTCGGCGTCGCGGGTCAGCTCGTCCAGGTTCACCGCCGCGGTGGCCTTCGCCCGCAACACGGTCTCCAGGCGCTCGGGGGTCAGAGCGGTGAAGATGCCGTCGTCGAGAACACCGGCCGCGTGCACGACACCCGTGAGCGGCGCTGTTTCGGGGATGGTGGCGAGGACCGCCGCGAGGGCGTCGCGGTCGGCCGCGTCGCAGGCTACGACCTGTGCGGTTGCGCCGAGTTCGTCGAGTTCGGTGACCAAGTCGGCTGCGCCGGGGGCTTCCTGGCCCTTGCGGGACAGCAGCAGCAGGTTGCGCACGCCGTGTTCGGTGACCAGGTGGCGGGCGAGGAGCCCGCCGAGGGTTCCCGTTCCGCCGGTGATGAGCACGGTGCCGTCCCCGACCAGGGACACCTCCCGCTCCCCGATGCCGTTGGCACGCACCAGCCTGGGCGCGAACAGCACGCCGTCACGGATCGCGACCTGCGGCTCGTCCACGCCCGCCACCAGCGACAGGTCCGGCTCTTTGTCCCAGGCGGGGTCGGTGTCGACGAGGACGATGCGGTCCGGGTGCTCGGACTGCGCCGAGCGCACCAGACCCCACACCGCCGCACCCGCCGGGTCCACGACACCGTCGGTCGTCGCGGGCATGGCGCCCCGCGTCACCACCGCCAGACGCGACCCGAACGCGTTCTCGTTGTCAAGCCACTCCTGCACCCGGTGCAGGACTGCGCCGAGCACCTGCTCGACCGGGCCGTCACCGGCCTCCAGCACCGTCCAGTCGAACGCGTCCGCCGCCTGGGCGGAGGTGGGGGCGGACGGCAGTGCGACCCACTCCACCGCGAACAGTGCGTCATCGGAGGGGGCGGACGTGGGCAGCTGCTCCGCCGACACCACCCGCGACATCAGTGAGCGAACGAAGGCGACCGGGGTACCGGTGCCGTCGGCGGCCTTGATGCTCACGCCGTCGCCGTCGGGCTGAATCGCCACGCGCAGGGTGGTCGCCTCTACGGCGAAGAGTTCCACGCCCGACCAGGCGAACGGCAGCCGCGGCCCGGAAGCTTCCGCGTCACCGAGGATCAGACCGGAGGGGTGGAGTGCGGCGTCCAGCAGGGCCGGGTGGATGCCGAAGCCGTCCACCGCGTCCGGGACGGTCACCTCGGCATACACACCGGTCCCGTCACGCCATGCGGCCTGCACGCCCTGGAACACCGGACCATAGCCGAAGCCCGCGTCCGCCAGCGTGTCGTAGAAGCCGTCGGTGTCCACCTGAACGGCATCGACCGGCGGCCACACCTCAAGATCGAACCCGGGCACCCCGGCATCCGACGCCGCCAGGAAGCCCGTCGCGTGCAACGTCCACCCCTCGGCCCCGTCGACCCGGCCGTAGATCTGCACGGGGCGGTCGCCCGAGGCGTCCGGGTCCTCGACCCGCACCTGGACCTGGACCCCGGCGGAGTCCGGCAGCACCAGCGGCGCCTGGAGCACCAGCTCCCGCAGCAGACCACAGCCCACCTCCTGCCCCGCCCGCAGCGCCATCTCCACCAGCGCCGTCCCAGGCACCACGACCCGCCCGAGCACCACATGATCAGCCAACCACGGCAGCGCCTCCACCGACAGACGACCGGTCAGCAACGCACCGTCACCCTCGGCCAGCGGAACCACCGAACCCAGCAGCGCATGCCCGGAACCGGCCTGACCGACAGCCCGCAGATCACCGCTGCCCGGGTTCGCCCGCGGCCAGAACCGCTCCCGCTCGAACGCATACCTCGGCAGATCGACAACCTGCCCACCCCAACCCGCGAACACCCCGGGCCAGTCGACATCCACACCCGCCGCCCAGAGGCGACTGATCGCGGCCAGCGCGGCCTCGGTCTCGTCCCGCTCCTTGCGTAGAACGGGGACGAAGACGGCGTCGGTGGCGGTGTCGGTGTCCTGGGCCATGCCCGAGAGGACTCCGTCCGGGCCCAGCTCGACGTAGCGCGTAACGCCCAAGGCGTGAAGAGATGCGATGCCGTCCGCGAAGCGGACCGTCCGACGGATCTGCTCCAGCCAGTACGCCGGTTCCTGCATGGCGCCGGGCTCGGCGACGGCGCCGGTCAGGTTCGACATGACCGGGATGCGTGCGGGGTGGAACGTCAGGCCGTTCAGGACGCGGCCGAACTCCTCCAGCATGGGTTCCATCAGGGCGGAGTGGAACGCGTGCGACACGGTGAGGGTGTTGTGCCGGAGGCCCTGCTCGACACATTCGGCGGCGTAGCGCTCGACGGCTTCGATGCTGCCGGAGAGGACGACGGAGGTGGGGCCGTTGACGGCGGCGATGTCGAGTCCGGAGTCGGCGACATCGGCTTCGGTCGCCTGGACGGCGAGCATGCCGCCACCGGCGGGCAGCGCCTGCATCAGCCGGCCCCGCTCAGCCACCAGCACACAGGCGTCGTCGAGGTCGAGGATGCCCGCCACGTGCGCGGCGGTGATTTCGCCGAGGGAGTGGCCGAGCAGGACGTCCGGGGTCACGCCCCAGGACTCGACGAGGCGGAACAGGGCGACTTCGAGGGCGAAGAGGCCGGCCTGGGCCCACATGGTCCGGTCGAGGTCGGTTCCGTCGGTGAGGACGTCGCGCAGGGGGCGTTCGAGGCGCAGGTCGAGGCGGGCGCAGACGGCGTCGAAGGCGTCGGCGAACACGGGGAACTGTTCGTAGAGCCCGAGTCCCATGCCGGTGCGCTGGGAGCCCTGGCCGGTGAACAGGAACGCGGTCCGGCCTTCGGAGGCGATGTCCGTGGCGAGGATGGTGGTGTCCGAGCCGAGGACTGTGCGGTGCTCCAGGGCGGCGCGGGTGGTCGCCAGCGACCAGGCGATGTCCACCGGGTTCACCTGGGTCTGGTCGGCCGTGAAGGCTCGCAGGCGCTCGACCTGTGCCTGGAGTGCGGTCTCGGTCTTCGCCGACACCACCCACGGCACCGGTCCGGGCATGTGAGGCCGTTCCACGACCGGTGCCGACTGCGGTGTCGGTGCTTGTTCGAGGATGATGTGGGCGTTGGTGCCGCTGATGCCGAAGGAGGACACGCCCGCGCGGCGCGGACGGTCGGTCTCGGGCCACGAGCGTGCCTCGGTGAGGAGTTCCACCGCGCCGGTCGACCAGTCGACCTGCGGGGAGGGCTCGTCGACGTGCAGGGTCGGGGGCAGCACGCCGTGCCGCAGCGCCATGATCATCTTGATGACGCCGGCGACGCCCGCGGCGGCCTGGGTGTGGCCGATGTTCGACTTGATCGACCCCAGCCACAGCGGCTCGTGATTCTCGTCGCGGCCCTGGCCGTAGGTGGCGAGCAGGGCCTGTGCCTCGATCGGGTCACCGAGGCGGGTTCCCGTGCCGTGGGCCTCGACCGCGTCGATGTCGGCGCCGGTGAGGCGGGCGTTCGCCAGTGCCTGACGGATCACCCGCTGCTGGGAGGGCCCGTTGGGGGCGGTGAGGCCGTTGGAGGCGCCGTCCTGGTTGACGGCGCTGCCCCGGACGACGGCGAGGATGTGATGTCCGTTGCGCCGGGCGTCGGAGAGCCGCTCGACGAGGAGGAGGCCGGCGCCTTCGCCCCAGCCGGTGCCGTCGGCGCTCGCGGCGAAGGCCTTGCAGCGGCCGTCGGAGGCGAGGCCGTCCTGCCGGTCGAACTCGGCGAACGCACCCGGCGTGGCCATCACGGTCACACCGCCGACGAGCGCGAGTTCGCACTCACCGGACCGCAGTGCCTGACCGGCCCAGTGCAGGGCCACCAGGGACGACGAACAGGCGGTGTCCACCGTCACCGCCGGGCCTTCGAGCCCGAAGACGTACGAGATCCGGCCGGAGAGCACGGCGGCCGCGTTGCCGACGGCGGCGTGTCCGTCACCCTGATCGTCGGAGACGGCGAGCAGGTGCATGTAGTCCTGGCCGTTCGTGCCCGCGAACACACCCACGCTCTGTCCGCGCAGCGACCGGGGGTCCATGCCCGCCGACTCGAAGGTTTCCCACGCCGCTTCCAGGAGCAGGCGCTGCTGCGGGTCCATGGCCAGGGCCTCGCGCGGGCTGATCCCGAACAGAGCGGGGTCGAAGTCGGCAGCGTCGTGGACGAATCCACCGACACCACCCGCGACACCGGCCAGTTCCGTCGGCCATCCGCGGTCCGCCGGGAACACCGACAGACCGTCCACCCCGCCGGCCACCAGGTCCCACAACTGCTCCGGCGAGGTCACCCCGCCCGGGAACCGGCACGCCATACCCACGACCGCCAGCGGCTCGTCCGCACCCACCGGAGCCGTCACCGCTGCCGGCACCACCACACCGCCGGTTCCGGCGAGTTCGGTGAGGAGATGACCGACCAGGGCCTCGGGGGTCGGGTGGTCGAAGACCAGGGTGGTCGGCAGCGACAGCCCGGTGGCGGCGGTCAGCAGGTTGCGCAGTTCGACCGCCATCAGGGAGTCGAAGCCCAGATCCCGGAACGCGCGCTGCGGCTCCACCGCCTGCGCACCCGAGTGCCCGAGAACCGCGGCAGCCTGCCCCCGGACCACATCCAGAAGCACCTGACGACGCTTACCCTCCGACAGACCCGAAAGCTGCTCTTGCAGCTCGGATCGGGCAGCGGTCGGCAGGGGTATGGCCGCCGTTGCCGTGGACGAGGTGATCCCGTCCAGTAGCGGGCTGGGGCGCACTGACGCGAAGGCGGGGGCGAAGCGTTCCCAGTCGATGTCCGTGACGGTGATGTCCGTGCCGCCGAAGTGGATGGCTTCGGCGAACAGGCGCAGGGCGAGGTTCGCGTCCAGCGGACGTATTCCGCCGCGGTGCAGGCGTCGGACGAGGGTGCTGTCGGCGGCCATGCCGCTCTCGGCCCACGGGCCCCAGGCGATGGACGCGGCCGGCAGACCGCGCTCACGGCGCTGCTGCACCCAGGCGTCCACCCAGGCGTTCGCGGCAGCGTAGTTCGCCTGCCCGGCATTGCCGACCGTTCCCGCCATCGACGAAAAGACGACCAGCCACTCCAGCGGCAGGCCGGCCGTCACGGCGTCCAGGGCGGCAAGGCCGTCGGCCTTCGGCCTCATCACCGACGCCAGACGCTCCGGGGACAGACCGTCCAGCATGCCGTCGTCCAGCACACCCGCGGCATGCACGACGCCGGTCAGCGGCCACTCGGCGGGCACCTTCGCGACGACGGCCGCGAGAGCATCGCGGTCGGCGACGTCACACGCGGCGACCGTCACCTGTGTACCCAGAGCCGTCAGTTCCTCGACCAGGCCGTCGGGCGCGACACCGCCGCGGCTGGTCAGGACCAGGTGCGGGACACCCCGTCCGGCCAGCCAACGGGCCACCTCCGCACCCAGGGCCCCGGTACCGCCGGTGACGAGGACCGTCCCCGAAGGAGTCGGGTTCCACGCCTCGTCCACCACCCCGGATGGCACCGCCCGCACCAGACGGCGGCCGAACACACCGGTCCCACGCACGGCGACCTGGTCCTCACCGCCACCGGAGGCGAGGACACCGGCGAGCCGGGAACCGGCACGGGTGTCCAAAACCTCGGGCAGGTCGACGAGACCGCCCCAGCGACCGGGTACTTCCAGTGCCGCGACCCGGCCCAGGCCCCACACCGCGGCCAGATCCGGATTGCCCGGCCGGTCGGAACCGCCGACCGACACCGCGCCGCGCGTCAGCACCCACAACGGCGCCGACACCTCAACCAGCCCCTGCACCACGGCCAGCGTCTCGACCGCACCAGTGGCGACCAGCACCACACCGGCCACGTCCGACAGCTGCGCCACTTCCTCGACGGCGACGTGCACCACCGTCGCGCCCGCGGCGGCCAGCGCGGCCGAGACTTCCGCGTCCTCCGTGCCGACGACCGCCCACAGGCCGGACAGTGCGGCCGGCGGCATGCCGTCCAGCGGCTTCCACGTGATGCGGTAACGCCAGGAGTCGAGCGTCGACCGCTCCCGGTGACGCTGCCGCCACGCCGACAGGGCCGGCAGCGCCGACTCCAGACCGGCGAGCTCCTGAAGATCCCCACGCTCCACCGCGTCCCAGAACGCGGCGTCCACCAACTCGCCCGCACCAGCAGCCGCTATCGCAGCCTCCGGCCAGAACCGCTCACGCTGGAACGCATAAGTCGGCAGATCGACAAACCGGCCGCCCCAGCCCGTGAAGAGCGTGGTCCAGTCGACATCGACACCCGCCGCCCAGAGACGGCTCAGCGCGGTGAGTGCGGTGTCGGTCTCGTCGCGGTCCTTGCGCAGGACGGGCACGAACACCGCGTCGCCGACGGTCTCCTGGGCCATCCCGGACAGCACTCCGTCCGGGCCCAGCTCCACGAACCGCGTCACACCCATCTCCGCGACGGCCGCGACACCATCCGCGAAGCGCACCGTGCCACGGACCTGACGGAGCCAGTACTCCGGCTCCTGCATCAGCCCCGGCTCGGCCAGTTCACCGGTCAGGTTCGACACGACCGGGATCTCCGCCGGGTTGAACGTCAACCCGCCCAGCACCTGGCCGAACTCCGCCAGCATCGGCTCCATCAGGGCGGAGTGGAACGCGTGCGACACCGACAGCACACTGAACCGCAGACCGCGCTCCGCGCACTCCGCCGCATACCGCTCGATCGCCTCGACAGCACCGGACAGGACCACGGACCGCGGCCCGTTCACCGCCGCGATGTCCAGACCCGAGTCCGCGACCTCCGCTTCACCAGCCTGCACCGCGAGCATCCCGCCACCCTCGGGCAGCGCCTGCATCAACCGGCCCCGCTCGGCCACCAGCACACACGCATCGTCCAGCGACAGGATCCCGGACACGTGCGCGGCACTGATCTCACCCAGCGAGTGCCCCAGCAGCACATCGGGGGTCACGCCCCACGACTCCACGAGCCGGAACAGCGCCACCTCCAGCGCGAACAGACCCGCCTGCGCCCACACCGTCCCGTCCAGACCGACACCGTCGGCCAGAACCTCCCGCAAGGGGCGTTCGAGTCGCAGATCGAGCCTCGCGCACACCGCGTCGAAGGTATCCGCGAACACCGGGAACCGCTCATACAGCCCCAGGCCCATGCCGGCCCGCTGCGAACCCTGCCCCGTGAACAGGAACGCCGTCCGCCCCTCACCCGCGACACCCGCGGCCAGAGCATCCCCACCGGAGGCCAGCACCACCCGATGCTCCAACGCCGCACGCGTGGTCGCCAGCGACCAGGCCACGTCCACCGCGTCCAGCTCGGGGCGCTGCGCCGTGAACGACCGCAGCCGCTCGACCTGCGCCCGCAGCCCGGCCTCGGACTTCGCCGACACCACCCACGGGGCCGCTCCCGGCAGCGGCCCCGCGGCGTCGAGCGCCGCGGGCTCCGATTCCGGAGCCTGCTCCAGGATGACGTGGGCGTTCGTGCCGCTGATGCCGAACGAGGAGACCGCCGCGCGCCGCGGACGGTCGTCGACGGCGAGCCAGGGGCGTGCCTCGGTGAGGAGCCGCACCGCACCGGCGGACCAGTCCACCTGCGGCGACGGCTCGTCCACATGGAGTGTCGACGGCAGCAGGCCGTGTCGCATGGCCATGATCATCTTGATGATGCCGGCGACACCCGCCGCCGCCTGCGTGTGGCCGATGTTCGACTTGATCGAACCGAGCCACAACGGCTCGCTGTCGTCACGACCCTGGCCGTAGGTCGCCAGCAGCGCCTGCGCCTCGATCGGGTCTCCGAGACGCGTGCCGGTGCCATGGGCCTCGACCACGTCCACATCCGCACCGGTCAGGTGGGCGTTCGTCAGCGCCTGGCGTATCACGCGCTGCTGGGAGGGGCCGTTGGGTGCGGTGAGTCCGTTGGAGGCGCCGTCCTGGTTGACGGCGCTGCCGCGGACCACGGCCAGGATCTGGTGTCCGTTGCGCCGGGCGTCGGAGAGTCGCTCGACGAGGAGCAGGCCGACGCCTTCGGCCCAGCCGGTGCCGTCCGCACCGGCCGCGAAGGACTTGCAGCGGCCGTCGGAGGCGAGGCCGTCCTGGCGGTCGAACTCGGCGAACGCGCCGGGGGTGACCATCACGGTGACGCCGCCGGCGAGGGCCAGGTCGCATTCACCGTTCCGCAGCGCCTGCGCCGCGAGGTGCAGGGCGACCAGCGAGGACGAGCACGCCGTGTCCACCGTCACGGCCGGGCCCTCCAGCCCGAAGACGTAGGCGAGGCGGCCGGAGACCACGCTGTGCGCGGTGCCGGTCAGCAGGTGCCCCTCGGAGCCGGCGACGCCGTTGCTGCCATAGCCGGACGGCGACGCGCCCGCGAACACACCCACGTCACGTCCGCGCAGGGACCGAGGGTTCATGCCCGCTGATTCCAGCGTCTCCCAGGCGGTTTCGAGAAGCAGGCGCTGCTGCGGGTCCATGGCGAGCGCCTCGCGCGGGCTGATCCCGAACAGGTCGGCGTCGAACTCCCCGGCGTCGTGCACGAATCCGCCGAGCGCCGCCGTGCCGTCCAGCATGCCGACGGGCCAGCCCCGGTCCTCCGGGAACGGAGTGATGCCGTCGACCCCGTCGGCGACGAGGTCCCACAACTGCTCCGGCGAGGTGACACCCCCGGGGTAGCGGCAGGCCATGCCCACGATCGCTACCGGTTCGTCGTGGCCGGTGGCGGCGGGCACCAACCGCGCCCTGTCCGGCAGCGCGACGTTCGCGCCGAGGAACTGCGTCAGCAGGTAGTCGCTGAGAACGGTCGGGTCGGGGTGGTCGAAGACGAGCGTGGTCGGCAGCGACAGTCCTGTGGTCGCGGCCAGCAGGTTGCGCAGTTCGACCGCCATCAGGGAGTCGAAGCCGAGGTCCCGGAACGCGCGCTGCGGCTCCACCGCCTGCGCGCCCGAGTGCCCGAGGACCGCGGCAGCCTGCCCCTGCACCAGCTCCAGGACGACCTGGCGCCGCCTGCCCTCCGGCACACCGGCGAGTTGCTCCCGCAGACCGGTTCCCGGACCGGCGGCGTCTCCCGGCAGTGGAGCCGCTCCCGCGACCTCGGTCAGCAGGGGGCTGGGACGCACCGACGCGAACGCGGGGGCGAAGCGGTCCCAGTCGATGTCCACGACGGTGATGTCCGTGCCGCCGAAGTGGACGGCTTCGGCGAACAGGCGCAGGGCGAGGTTCGCGTCCAGCGGGCGTATTCCGCTGCGGTGGAGGCGCCGCAGAAGGGCGTTGTCGGCGGCCATGCCGCTCTCGGCCCACGGGCCCCAGGCGATCGACGTGGCCGGCAGGCCACGCTCACGGCGCTGCTGCACCCAGGCGTCCACCGCGGCGTTCGCGGCGGCGTAGTTCGCCTGCCCGGCGCTGCCGATCGTTCCCGCCATGGACGAGAACACGACCAGCCACTCCAGCGGCAGGCCCGCCGTCACGGCGTCCAGGGCGGCCAGGCCGTCGGCCTTCGGCCTCATCACCGACGCCAGGCGCTGCGGCGACAGGCCGTCCAGCATGCCGTCGTCCAGGATGCCCGCGGCGTGGACCACACCCGCCAGCGGCCACTCGGCCGGCACCTTCGCGACGACGGCCGCGAGAGCATCGCGGTCGGCCACATCGCACGCGGCGACCGTCACCTGTGTGCCCAGAGCCGTCAGTTCCTCGACCAGGCCCTCGGGTGCGACACCGCCGCGGCTGGTCAGGACCAGATGCGGAACACCCCGTCCGGCCAGCCAACGGGCCACCTCCGCACCCAGCGCACCGGTACCGCCGGTGACGAGGACCGTCCCCGAAGGAGTCGGGTTCCAGGCCTCGTCCACCACCCCGGCGGACACCGCCCGCACCAGACGGCGGCCGAACACACCGGTCCCACGCACCGCGACCTGGTCCTCACCCGTACCGGCGAGAACGCTCACGAGTCGGGCGCCCGCCCGGGCGTCCACGGTCTCGGGCAGGTCGACGAGACCGCCCCAGCGACCGGGTACTTCCAGTGCCGCGACCCGGCCCAGGCCCCAGACCGCAGCCTGGTCCGGGTCACCCAGTCGGTCGGAACCGCCGACCGACACCGCGCCGCGCGTCAGCACCCACAGGGGCGCCGACACGTCGCCCAGCCCCTGCACCACGGCCAGCGTCTCGGCCACGTCAGTGGCGACCAGCACCACACCGGCCACGTCCGACAGCTGAGCAACCTCCTCGACGGGCACGCTCACCACCGTGGCGCCCGCCGCGGACAACGCCTCGGAGATCTCCGCGTCCTCGGATCCGACGACCGCCCAGGTGCCGGTGAGCGTCGTCGACGGGAGGCCGTCGAGGGGCTTCCAGGTGATGCGGTAGCGCCAGGAGTCGAGTGTCGACCGCTCCCGGTGACGCTGCCGCCAGGCAGACAATGCGGGCAGGGCCGACTCCAGCCCGGCGAGTTCCCGAAGGTCCTCACGCTCCACCGCGTCCCAGAACGCGGCGTCCACCAGCGCGCCAGTACCAGCCGATACGGCCGAAGCCTCCGGCCAGAACCGCTCACGCTGGAAGGCGTATGTCGGCAGATCGACAATCCGGCCGCCCCAGCCGGCGAGCACGCCGTGCCAGTCGATGTCGACGCCCGCCGTCCACAGGCGGCTGAGCGCGGTCAGGGCGGTGTCGGTCTCCTCACGGTCCTTACGGAGAACGGGGACGAACAGCGCCTCGCCGGCGGTCTCCTGGGCCATCCCGGAGAGGACGCCGTCCGGGCCCAGCTCCACGAACCGTGTCGCACCCATGGCGCGGAGGGCGGTGACGCCGTCGGCGAAGCGGACCGCCTGGCGGACCTGGCGGAGCCAGTACTCCGGCTCCTGCATCAGCCCGGGCCCGGCCGCCGCCCCGGTCAGGTTGGACACGACCGGAATCCGCGCCGGGTTGAACGTCAACCCGGACAACACGCCGGCGAACTCCGCCAGCATGGGCTCCATCAGCACGGAGTGGAACGCGTGTGACACCGGCAGCACACTGAACCGCAGGCCGCGCTCGGCGCACTCGGCCGCATACCGCTCGATCGCCTCGACAGTGCCCGACAGCACAACGGAGTTCGGGCCGTTGACGGCGGCGATGTCCAGACCGGAGTCGGCGACCTCGGCTTCGGTCGCCTGGACGGCGAGCATGCCGCCACCCGCGGGCAGCGCCTGCATCAACCGGCCCCGCTCGGCCACCAGCACGCACGCGTCGTCCAGCGACAGGATCCCGGACACGTGCGCGGCACTGATCTCACCCAGGGAGTGCCCCAGCAGCACATCGGGGGTCACGCCCCACGACTCGACGAGCCGGAACAGGGCCACTTCCAGCGCGAACAGCCCCGCCTGCGCCCACGCCGTCCCGTCGAGACCGACGCCGTCGGCCAGAACCTCCCGCAGCGGACGCTCCGACCGGGTATCCAGCCGACCGCACACCGCGTCGAAGGCGTCGGCGAACACCGGGAACTGCTCGTACAGCCCCAGGCCCATGCCGGCGCGCTGCGACCCCTGTCCCGTGAACAGGAACGCCGTCCGGCCCTCACCCGCGATGCCCGCCGCGAGCACGTCCCCACCGGAGGCGAGTACCACCCGGTGCTCCAGCGCGCTGCGGGTGGTCGCGAGCGACCAGGCGACATCCACCGGCTCCAACGCCGGACGCTCTGCCACGAACGACCGCAGCCGCTCCACCTGTTCGCGGAGCGCGGCCTCGGACTTCGCCGACACCGCCCACGGCACAACTCCCGGTACCGGCACCGGCGCAACAGCCGGCTCGGTCTCCGGCTCCGGTGCCTGCTCCAGGAGCACATGGGCGTTGGTGCCGCTGATACCGAAGGAGGACACGGCCGCGCGGCGCGGACGGTCACCGGTCTCGGGCCACGAGCGCGCCTCGGTGAGCAGCTCCACCGATCCCGCCGACCAGTCGATCTGCGGGGACGGCTCGTCGACGTGCAGGGTCGCCGGCATCAGGCCGTGCCGCATCGCCATGACCATCTTGATCACACCCGCGACTCCCGCCGCGGACTGCGTGTGACCGATGTTCGACTTGACCGAGCCCAGCCACAGCGGTTGCCCGCTCTCGTCCCGGTCCTGGCCGTACGTCGCCAGCAGCGCCTGCGCCTCGATCGGATCACCCAGCCGGGTGCCCGTGCCGTGCGCCTCGACCACGTCGATGTCGGTGGCCGCCAGTCGCGCATTCGCCAGCGCCTGACGGATCACCCGCTGCTGCGACGGGCCGTTCGGCGCCGTCAGACCGTTGGAGGCGCCGTCCTGGTTGACGGCGCTGCCGCGGACCACGGCGAGGATCCGGTGTCCGTTGCGCCGAGCGTCGGAGAGCCGTTCGACCAGCAGCAGACCGACCCCCTCGGACCAGCCGGTTCCGTCGGCGGCCGCGGCGAACGCCTTGCACCGGCCGTCGGAAGCCAGTCCGTCCTGGCGGTCGAACTCGGCGAAAATGCCGGGGGAGGCCATCACGGTGACGCCGCCGGCCAGCGCCATGTCGCACTCACCGGCGCGCAGGGCCTGCGTCGCCCAGTGCAGAGCCACCAGCGAGGACGAGCACGCCGTGTCCACCGTCACGGCGGGTCCCTCGAAGCCGAAGGTGTAGGCGACGCGACCCGAGATCACACTCGGTGCGTTGCCCGTCAGCAGATGGCCGTCGGCTCCCTCGGGCAACTGCATGCCCATCCCGTAGGTGGAGGACGACGACCCGATGAACACGCCCGTCGAGGATCCCCGCACCTGCGCCGGCGCGATGGCGGCCGATTCGAACGTCTCCCATGCCGCTTCCAGCAGCAGCCGCTGCTGCGGGTCCATGGCGAGGGCCTCACGCGGGCTGATGCCGAACAGGCCGGCGTCGAACTCGTCCGCGTCGTGGACGAATCCGCCGAGAACGCCGGCGGCACCGGTCAGGTCGACCGGCCAGCCACGGTTGGCCGGGAAGGCCGACATGCCGTCCACGCCCTCGGCGACCAGGTCCCACAACTGCTCGGGCGAGGTCACCCCGCCCGGATAGCGGCAGGCCATGCCCACGATGGCGATCGGCTCGTCGTCCGCGGTGGCCGAGACGGGGCGCGGCGCGACGGGCCGGGCGTCGGAGGCACCGGAGAACTGCGACAGCAGGTAGTCGCCGAGGACCACGGGACTGGGGTAGTCGAACACCAGGGTCGCGGGAAGCCGCAGCCCGGTGGCGGCGTTGAGCCGGTTGCGGAGCTCGACCGCGGTGAGCGAGTCGAAGCCGAGGTCCTTGAACGACTGGCGCTCGCCGACCGCGTCGGCCGAGCCGTGGCCCAGGACCGTCGCCGCGCTGGTGCGCACCAGCTCCAGCAGCAGCTGCCGCTGCTGCGCCTCGGGCACGGCCTGCAGTTGCTGCGCCAGTGCCGTACCGGCGCCCGACTGCTGGGCGGCAGCACGGCGGACACGGCGGGAGACCAGGCCGCGCAGCAGCGCCGGAAGGGCTGCCGGGTCGGCGGTCCGCACCGCGGCGAGGTCGAGGTTGATCGGGACCATGTGCGCGGCGGGACGTGTCAGTGCAGTGTCGAAGAGGGCGAGGCCCTGCTCGGTGGAGAGCGCGGTGCCCGCGCTCGTCGCCCGGGCCCGGTCGGTCTCGGCGAGGGTGCCGGTCATCGTGCTGGCCTGCTGCCACATGCCCCAGGCCAGGGACAGGCCGGGCAGGCCTTCGGCGCGGCGCCGGACGGCGAGGGCGTCGAGGTAGGCGTTGGCGGCCGAGTAGTTGGCCTGTCCCGGTGCGCCGAACGTGGCGGAGACGGAGGAGTAGAGGACGAACATCGACAGGTCCGTGCCGCGGGTGAGTTCGTCGAGGTTCACGGCGGCGGTGGCCTTGGCGCGCAGGACGGTGTCCAGTCGCTCCTGGGTGAGGGCGGTGACGATGCCGTCGTCGAGGACGCCGGCGGCGTGGACGACACCGGTGAGCGGGGCCTCGGCGGGGATGTCGGCGAGGACCGCCGCGAGGGCGTCGCGGTCGGCGGCGTCGCACGCCACCACCCGTGCGTCGGCGCCGAGTTCGGCGAGCTGGGCCGTCAGGTCGGCCGCCCCGGGGGCGTCGGGCCCCTGGCGGGAGAGCAGGACGAGGTGGCGGATGCCGTGTTCGGTGGTCAGGTGGCGGGCGAGGAGTCCGCCGAGGGTGCCGGTGCCGCCGGTGATCAGGACGGTGCCGTCCCGGTCGAGGGGCGTGGGGACGGTGAGGACGTTCTTGCCGATGTGCCTGGCCTGGGCCATGTGGCGCCAGGCGGTGACGGCTTCGCGCGTGTCCCACACGGTCAGCGGCAGCGGTGCGAGTGTGCCCTGTTCGAAGAGGGCCACGATCTCGGTGAGGATGGCGCCCATGCGGTCGGGGCCCGCGTCGGACAGGTCGAAGGCGTGGTACGGGACGTCGAGTCCGGTGCGCAGGTCGGTCTTGCCCATCTCGACGAACCGGCCGCCGGGGGCGAGGAGGCGCAGGGAGGCGTCGAGGAAGTCGCCCGCGAGGGAGTTGAGGACGATGTCGACACCGCGTCCGCCGGTGGCGGTGCGGATGTGGTCCTCGAAGGCGAGGTCCCGGGAGTTCGCGATCCGTGCCGGGTCGACGCCGTTGGCGACGACGGTGGGCCACTTCCCGGGGCTCGCGGTGGCGTACACCTCCATGCCCCAGTGGCGGGCGAGTTGCGTGGCGGCCATGCCGACACCGCCGGCCGCGGCGTGGATCAGCACCGCATCACCCGCGTCGGCCCCTGCCAGGTCCCGCAGGCCGTACCAGGCCGTTGCGAAGACCAGCGGGAGGGACGCCGCCTGCGCCCAGGACCAGCCCTCCGGCACCCGCACCAGCAGTGGCCGATCGGTCACGGCCTCGGTGGCGAAGACGCCCGTGAAGAACCCGAACACCCGGTCACCGACGTGCAGATCCTCGACACCGGGGCCGACTTCCACGACCACACCGGCCGCTTCGGAACCCATCACACCCGGCTCCGGATACATCCCGAGCCCGAGGAGGACATCGCGGAAGTTCACTCCGGCGGCGCGGACGGCGATGCGCACCTGACCGGGCCCGGGTGGCGGCATCTCGACCGGTTGGACGTGCAGGGACTCCAGCGTGCCGTCGGCGCCCGGCAGCAGACGCCAGTCCCCGTCCGGCAGCACCAGTCCGTCACCGGCCGGCCGGGTCAGCCGGGGTGCCAGCAGCGCGCCGTCGCGGACCGCGATCTGCGGCTCGTCCAGGGCGGTCAGCAGGGACAGGTCCGCCGGGGAGCCGTCGGCCGGGTCGGTGTCGACCAGGACGATGCGGTCCGGGTGCTCCGACTGCGCCGAACGCACCAGACCCCACACCGCCGCACCCACGGCATCCACCGCACCGCGACGACCGGCCGGCATCGCACCGCGGGTCACCACAGCCAGGCGTGCCTGTTCGGGGCCGTCCTCGGCCAGCCACTCCTGCACCCGGTGCAGGATCTCGCCGAGCACCTGCTCGACCGGGCCGTCACCGGCTTCCAGCACGGTCCACTCGACGGAGTCCGCCTCGCCGGACGCGGTCCCCGAGGGCAGCGGGACCCACTCGACCGCGAACAGCGCGTCATCGGCCTGCCGGGCGGGCGACAACTGGTCCGGCGACACCGCCCGCAGCATCAGCGAACGGACGACCGCGACCGGCGCACCCGCACCGTCGGCGGCCTGGACGGTGATGCCCTCGCCCGAGGGACGGATGGCCACCCGCAGGGTGGTCGCCCCGACGGCGAACAGCTCCACCCCCGACCACGCGAACGGCAGGCGCGGCCCGGAGGTCACACCGTCACCGTCACCGCGTCCGAGTACGAATCCGGACGGATGCAGGGCGGCGTCGAGCAGGGCCGGGTGGATGCCGAGCATGTCGACCTGCGCCACGCCCGGCTCCGGCAGGAGCACCTCGGCGTACACAGCGGACTCGTCACGCCAGACCGCCTGGACGCCCTGGAACACGGGGCCGTAGCCGAAGCCCGCGCCGGCCGCCATGACGTCGTAGAACCCGTCGACGTCCACCGCGACCGCACCCTGCGGCGGCCACACCTCCAGACCGAACCCGGCCGCCGCGGTCTCCGATGCGGCGAGGAAACCCGCCGCGTGCAGGACCCACTCGTCGGCGCCCACGGCACGGGCATGGACGTGCACCGGCCGGTCGCCCGAGGCGTCCGGACCCTCGACCCGCACCTGCACCTGGACCCCGCCGGACTCCGGCAGCACCAACGGCGCCTGCAACACCAGCTCCCGGAGCAGGCCGCAGCCCACTTCCTGCCCGGCCCGCAATGCCATCTCCACGAGCGCCGTGCCGGGGACCACGATCTGACCGAGCACCACATGGTCGGCGAGCCACGAGTGTGTCTCGACCGACAGGCGGCCGGTCAGCAGCGCACCGTCACCGTCGGCCAGCGGCACCACCGACCCCAGCAACGCATGCCCGGCAGCCTCGACACCGAGTGCCCCCGCGTCCCCGCTGATCACACCCGGCCGCGGCCAGAACCGCTCCCGCTGGAAGGCATACGTCGGCAGGTCGACGGTCCGCCCGCCCCAACCCGCGAACACCCCGGGCCAGTCGACGGTGGCACCGGTCGTCCAGAGGCGGCCGAGGGCGGTGAGGGCGGTGTCGGTCTCGTCGCGGTCCTTGCGCAGGACGGGGACGAAGACGGCGTCGGTGGCGGTGTCGGTGTCCTGGGCCATGCCCGAGAGGACTCCGTCCGGGCCGAGCTCCAGGTAGCGGGTGACGCCCATGGTGTGGAGGGCGGTGACGCCGTCGGCGAAGCGGACGGCGTTGCGGATCTGGCGGAGCCAGTAGTCCGGTTCCTGCATCAGCCCCGGTTCGGCGGCGGCGCCGGTCAGGTTGGAGACGACCGGGATGCGTGCGGGGTGAAACGTCAGGCCGTTCAGGACGCGGCCGAACTCCTCCAGCATGGGTTCCATGAGGGCGGAGTGGAACGCGTGCGACACGGTGAGGGTGTTGTGCCGGATGCCCTGCTCGACACATTCGGCGGCGTAGCGCTCGACGGCTTCGATGCTGCCGGAGAGGACGATGGAGGTGGGGCCGTTGACGGCGGCGATGTCGAGTCCGGAGTCGGTGACGTCGGCTTCGGTGGCCTGGACGGCGAGCATGCCGCCGCCGGCGGGGAGTGCCTGCATCAGGCGGCCGCGTTCGGCCACCATTACGCACGCGTCGTCCAGGGACAGAATGCCGGCGACGTGGGCGGCGGTGATTTCGCCGAGGGAGTGGCCGAGCAGGACGTCCGGGGTCACGCCCCAGGATTCGACGAGGCGGAAGAGGGCGACTTCGAGGGCGAAGAGGCCGGCCTGGGCCCACATGGTCTGGTCGAGGTCGGTTCCGTCGGTGAGGACGTCGCGCAGGGGGCGTTCGAGGCGCAGGTCGAGGCGGGCGCAGACGGCGTCGAAGGCGTCGGCGAACACGGGGAACTGTTCGTAGAGCCCGAGTCCCATGCCGGTGCGCTGGGAGCCCTGGCCGGTGAACAGGAATGCGGTCCGGCCTTCGGTGGCGATGTCCGAGGCGAAGGTAGTGACGTCCTTGGTGACGACCGCACGGTGCTCCAGGGCGGCGCGGGTGGTCGCCAGCGACCAGCCGACATCGACCGAGGCGAGGTCCGGGTGGTCGGCCGTGAAGGCTCGCAGGCGCTCGACCTGTGCCTGGAGCGCGGTCTCGGTCTTCGCCGACACCACCCACGGCACCAGTCCGGGGGTGTGCGTCCCCGCAGAGTCCTGTACAGGCTGCGGTTCAGGTGCTTGTTCGAGGATGACGTGGGCGTTGGTGCCGCTGATGCCGAAGGAGGACACGCCCGCGCGGCGCGGACGGTCGGTCTCGGGCCACGAGCGTGCCTCGGTGAGGAGTTCCACCGCGCCGGTCGACCAGTTCACCTGCGGGGAGGGCTCGTCGACGTGCAGGGTCGGGGGCAGCACTCCGTGCCGCAGCGCCATGATCATCTTGATGACGCCGGCGACACCGGCGGCGGCCTGCGTGTGGCCGATGTTCGACTTGATCGACCCCAGCCACAGCGGCTCGCTGTCCTCGCGGCCCTGGCCGTAGGTGGCGAGCAGGGCCTGGGCCTCGATCGGGTCACCGAGGCGGGTTCCCGTGCCGTGGGCCTCGACCGCGTCGATGTCCGTGGTCGCCAGTCGTGCGTTGGTGAGGGCCTGCTGAATGACGCGCTGCTGGGAGGGGCCGTTGGGTGCGGTGAGGCCGTTGCTGGCCCCGTCCTGGTTGACGGCGCTGCCCCGGACGACGGCGAGGATGTGATGCCCGTTGCGCTGGGCGTCGGAGAGCCGCTCGACCAGCAGCAGCCCTGCGCCTTCGCCCCAGCCGGTGCCGTCGGCGCTCGCGGCGAAGGCTTTGCAGCGGCCGTCGGAGGCGAGTCCGTCCTGCCGGTCGAACTCGGCGAACGCACCCGGCGTAGCCATCACGGTGACACCGCCGACGAGTGCGAGTTCGCATTCCCCGGACCGCAGTGCCTGACCGGCCCAGTGCAGGGCCACCAGGGACGACGAACAGGCGGTGTCCACCGTCACCGCCGGGCCTTCGAGGCCGAACACGTACGAGATCCGGCCGGAGAGCACGGCCGCCGCGTTCCCGACAGCGGCGTGCCCGTCACCCTGATCGTCGGAGACGGCGAGCAGATGGGCGTAGTCCTGGCCGTTCGTGCCCGCGAACACGCCAACACTGCGTCCGCGCAGCGACCGGGGGTCCATTCCGGCGGATTCGAACGTTTCCCACGCCGCTTCCAGCAGCAGGCGCTGCTGCGGGTCCATGGCCAGGGCCTCGCGTGGGCTGATCCCGAACAGGGCGGGGTCGAACTGGTCTGCGTCGTGGACGAATCCGCCGACGCCACCTGCGACACCGGTCAGTTCCGTCGGCCATCCGCGGTCCGCCGGGAACACCGACAGACCGTCCACCCCGCCGGCCACCAGGTCCCACAACTGCTCCGGCGAGGTCACCCCGCCCGGGAACCGGCACGCCATACCCACGACCGCCAGCGGCTCGTCGCTCGCCGACTGCGTCACGGACGGCGGCATCACGGCGATGCCGGCAGTCGCACCGGCGAGTTCGGTGAGGAGATGACCGACGAGGGCGTCGGGGGTCGGGTGGTCGAAGACGAGGGTGGTCGGCAGTGACAGCCCGGTGGCGGCGGTCAGCAGGTTGCGGAGTTCGACCGCCATCAGGGAGTCGAAGCCGAGGTCCCGGAAAGCGCGTTGCGGCTCCACCGACTGTGCGCCGGTGTGCCCGAGGATCGCGGCAGCCTGCCCCCGGACCACATCCAGAAGGATCTGACGACGCTTGCCCTCCGACAGACCCGAAAGCTGTTCCCGCAGCCCCGACTCGGGACCTTCCGCGGGCAGCACCGTGGCCGAGGATTCCAGGAGTTCCGTCAGCAGCGGGCTCGGGCGTACCGAGGTAAAGGCAGGCAGGAAGTTCTGCCAGTCGATGTCCGCGACGGTGATGTCGGTGCCGCCGAAGTGGATGGCTTCGGCGAACAGGCGCAGGGCGAGGTTCGCGTCCAGCGGACGCATTCCGCCGCGGTGGAGGCGTCGGACGAGGGTGCTGTCGGCGGCCATGCCGCTCTCGGCCCACGGGCCCCAGGCGATGGACGCGGCCGGCAGGCCACGCTCACGGCGCTGCTGCACCCAGGCGTCCACCCAGGCGTTCGCGGCGGCGTAGTTCGCCTGCCCGGCATTGCCCACGGTTCCCGCCATCGACGAAAAGACGACCAGCCACTCCAGCGGCAGGCTGGCCGTCACGGCGTCCAGGGCGGCCAGGCCGTCGGCCTTCGGCCTCATCACCGACGCCAGACGCTCCGGGGACAGACCGTCCAGCATGCCGTCGTCCAGCACACCCGCAGCGTGGACCACGCCGGTCAGCGGCCATTCCGTCGGGATACCCGCAACCACCCGGGCGAGAGTCTCCCGGTCGGCGGCGTCACATGCGGCGACCGTCACCTGGGCGCCCAGCGCCGCCAACTCCTCGACCAGGCCCTCGGGTGCGACACCACCACGGCTGGTCAGCACCAGGTGCGGAACACCCTGGCCGGCCAGCCAGCGTGCGACCTCGACGCCCAGGGCCCCTGTGCCGCCGGTGATCAGCACGGTGCCGGACGGGCTCGGGTTCCACGCCTCGTCCACCACGCCGGCCGACACCGCCCGCACCAGACGGCGGCCGAACACACCGGTCCCACGCACGGCGACCTGGTCCTCACCGCCACCGGAGGCGAGGACACCGGCGAGCCGGGAACCGGCACGGGTGTCCAAAACCTCGGGCAGATCGACGAGACCGCCCCAGCGACCGGGAACCTCCAGTGCCGCGACCCGGCCCAGACCCCACACCGCAGCCAGATCCGGATTGCCCGGCCGGTCGGAACCGCCGACCGACACCGCACCCCGTGTCAGCACCCACAGCGGCGCCGACACCTCGCCCAGCCCCTGCACCACGGCCAGCGTCTCGGCCGCACCAGTGGCGATCAGCACCACACCGGCCACGTCCGACAGCTGCGCCACCTCGCCCACCGGCACGTGCACCACGGTCGCGCCCGCGGCGGCCAGCGCGGCCGAGACCTCCGCGTCCTCCGTGCCGACGACCGCCCACAGGCCGGTCAGTGCGGCCGGCGGCATGCCGTCCAGCGGCTTCCACGTGATGCGGTAGCGCCAGGAGTCGAGCGTCGACCGCTCCCGGTGACGCTGCCGCCACGCCGACAGGGCCGGCAGCGCCGACTCCAGACCGGCGAGCTCCTGAAGATCCTCACGCTCCACCGCGTCCCAGAACGCGGCGTCCACCAACTCGCCCGCACCAGCGGCCGCGATCGCAGCCTCCGGCCAGAACCGCTCACGCTGGAATGCATAAGTCGGCAGATCGACAAACCGGCCACCCCAGCCGGCGTACACCCCGCCCCAGTCGATGCCGACACCTGTCGCCCAGAGACGGCTCAGTGCCGTGAGTGCGGTGTCGCTCTCATCGCGGTCCTTGCGCAGAACCGGCACGAACACCGCGTCGCCGACGGTCTCCTGAGCCATCCCGGACAGCACTCCGTCCGGGCCCAGCTCCACGAACCGCGTCACACCCAACTCCGCGACGGCCGCGACACCATCCGCGAAACGCACCGTGCCACGGACCTGGTTCAGCCAGTACTCCGGCCGCTCCATGTCACCGGCCTCGGCCACGGCGCCCGTCAGGTTGGACACGACCGGGATCTCCGCCGGGCTGAAGGTCAGCCCGTGCAGCACCCGGCCGAACTCGTCCAGCATGGGTTCCATCAGGGCGGAGTGGAACGCGTGCGACACGGACAGCACACTGAACCGCAGGCCGCGCTCCGCGCACTCGGCCGTATACCGCTCGATCGCCTCGACAGCACCGGACAGGACCACGGACCGCGGCCCGTTCACCGCAGCGATGTCCAGACCGGAGTCCGCGACCTCCGCTTCACCGGCCTGCACCGCGAGCATCCCGCCGCCCTCGGGCAGCGCCTGCATCAGCCGGCCCCGCTCGGCCACCAGCACACACGCATCGTCCAGGTCGAGGATGCCGGCGACGTGCGCGGCGCTGATCTCGCCCAGCGAGTGCCCCAACAGCACATCCGGGGTCACGCCCCACGACTCCACGAGCCGGAACAGCGCCACCTCCAGCGCGAACAGCCCCGCCTGCGCCCACATCGTCTGATCGAGGTCGGCGCCCTCGGTCAGGACTGCCCGCAGCGGACGCTCCAGCCGCACGTCGAGCCGTGCGCACACCGCGTCGAAGGCATCCGCGAACACCGGGAACCGCTCATACAGCCCCAGGCCCATACCGGCCCGCTGCGAACCCTGCCCCGTGAACAGGAACGCCGTCCGCCCCTCACCCGCGACACCCGCGGCGAGCGCATCCCCACCGGAGGCCAGCACCACACGGTGCTCCAAAGCGGCCCGGCTGGTCGCCAGCGACCAGGCCACGTCCACCGCGTCCAGCTCGGGGCGCTGCGCCGTGAACGACCGCAGCCGCTCGACCTGTGCCGCCAGCGCGGCCTCGGACTTCCCCGAGAGCATCCACGGCACGAGGCCGGGGCGGGTCGCCGACAGCTCGGAGCCCGTCTCCCGTTCGCCCGGTTCCCGATCGCCGGACTCCGGCTCGGCGGGCTCCGGCGCCTGCTCCAGGATGACGTGGGCGTTGGTGCCGCTGATGCCGAACGAGGACACCGCCGCGCGCCGCGGGCGGCCGGCCTCGGGCCAGGAACGCGCCTCGGTCAGCAGTTCCACCGCACCGGTCGACCATTCCACCTGTGGCGACGGCTCGTCGACGTGCAGTGTCGCCGGCATGAGCCCGTGCCGCAGGGCCATGACCATCTTGATCACACCCGCGGCGCCCGCGGCCGCCTGCGTGTGGCCGATGTTGGACTTGATCGAGCCGAGCCACAACGGCTCCCGGCCGTCGCCGCGGTTCTGGCCGTAGGTCGCCAGCAGCGCCTGCGCCTCGATCGGGTCACCCAGCCGGGTGCCGGTGCCGTGGGCCTCGACGACGTCGATGTCCGTCGTGGTCAGGCGGGCGTTGGCGAGGGCCTGTTGGATGACGCGCTGCTGGGAGGGGCCATTGGGTGCGGTGAGTCCGTTGCTGGCGCCGTCCTGGTTGACGGCGCTGCCGCGGACCACGGCCAGCACCTGGTGTCCGTTGCGCCGGGCGTCGGAGAGTCGCTCGACGAGGAGCAGGCCGACGCCTTCGGCCCAGCCCGTTCCGTCCGCACCGGCCGCGAAGGACTTGCAGCGGCCGTCGGAGGCGAGGCCGTCCTGGCGGTCGAACTCGGCGAACGCGCCCGGGGTGACCATCACGGTGACGCCGCCGGCGAGGGCCAGGTCGCATTCGCCGTTCCGCAGCGCCTGCGCCGCGAGGTGCAGGGCGACCAGCGAGGACGAGCACGCCGTGTCCACCGTCACGGCCGGGCCCTCCAGCCCGAAGACGTAGGCGAGGCGGCCGGAGACCACGCTGTGCGCGGTGCCGGTCAGCAGGTGCCCCTCGGCGCCCGGGACGCCGTTGCTGCCGTAGCCGGACGGCGACGCGCCCGCGAACACACCCACGCGTCCGCCGCGGAGCGAGCGCGGGTTCATGCCGGCCGACTCGAACGTCTCCCAGGCGGTCTCCAGCAGGAGGCGCTGCTGCGGGTCCATGGCCAGGGCCTCGCGCGGGCTGATGCCGAACAGGCCGGCGTCGAACTCCCCGGCGTCGTGCACGAATCCGCCGAGCGCCGCCGTGCCGTCGAGCTCACCGACGGGCCAGCCGCGGTCGTCGGGGAACGGGGTGATGCCGTCGCCGCCGGTGCTGACCAGTCGCCACAGGTCGGAGGGAGAGCGCACGTCGCCGGGGAACCGGCAGCCCATCGCGACGATCGCGATCGGCTCGTTCTCCCGGTCCTGAGCCGCCTGAAGGCGGCTGCGGGTCTGACGGAGATCCGCCATCACGCGCTTCAGGTACTCGACGTACTTCTCTTCGTTTTCCACCCGAATCCACCTTATTTCCGGGGCAGTGGGTGGAAGTGTCAAGCCAAGACCCAGTAGCCCGCAGCGACCCGACTCAGCAGCCCGAGAGCGGCGGAGAACAGAGACCGGGACGATATTAGGAGGTCAAAGCATTGATTCGACAACCCCTATTCGACCCCAGGCGGGTCCGGCCCGAAGGAATCCCCGCCGGGGAATGGTGAACGGTCGGCGGTGCGTCTGGAGCACGTTGCTGCGGGTGCGTCACGACGGTGTGGCGGCGGCTTCACGTATGCGGCGCGAATGGAACGTGAATACCGCACGAATGGTCGATGGGAAATCCACGGGGAATTCTCCGCGACCGGTCGGCTGCGGTGTCGGCGTCACGTCGTCGGAGAGGTGGATTCCGGCTTGTCGTCGCCCGCCCCGGTGGTATCCCGTTTCCCCTGTCCGATGAGGAAGGACCGTGCCACTGAGGGGTGACCCTACCCGGTGCACCGCCCCTACCGTGAACCCCTAAAGCCGTCGCCCGGGCCGTCCGCCCGGCGCCGGGTCCGAACGGCACGAACCGTCGAGCCGGGCAGCTCAGGGCGCCCTTGACACGGGACTTCGGCGGCGCGGTGCCCCTGCGGCGCGCCGCGGCCCGTCCCGCATCCCCCTGCCGCGGGGGGTGCGAATCCTCTTCCGGAGGGCCGCGGAAGGCCCGTAGGGGCTGGTCAGACACCTATAGGGGTTGGTGCTCCGACACGGCGTGGCTAGGGTCTGGTTCCGGGCCGGTTTATGGCAGCGATATCCATGGCGCATTCAGAGGTGGTTCGAGTTTCCATGCCTGAGATCTCTGCCGAAACGTATGAAGCGGTGGCCGTCGTCGGACTGGCCTGCCGGCTCCCCGGTGCTCCTACCCCGGATGCCTTCTGGCAACTCCTCCGGAATGGCGTGGACGCCGTCGGCGAAATTCCCGGGCACCGGTGGGACTTTGCCGAGGACGACCCGGAAGCGGACCCCGTACTGCGTCGCGGCGGTTTCCTGGAGCGCGTCGACGAGTTCGACCCCCAATTCTTCGGCATCTCGCCGCGCGAGGCCGCGGCGATGGACCCGCAGCAGCGCCTCGTGCTGGAATTGAGCTGGGAGGCCCTGGAGGACGCGCGCATCGTCCCGCAGCGGCTGACCGGCGGCCGGACCGGTGTGTTCGTCGGTGTCATGAACGACGACTACGCCACCCTGAGCCACCGTGCCGGCCGCGCCGCCGGCAACCAGCACGCGCTGACCGGTGTGCAGCGCGGCATCATCGCGAACCGGGTCTCCTACGCCGTCGGCCTGCGCGGCCCGAGCATGACCGTCGACGCCGGGCAGGCGTCCTCGCTGGTGGCCGTGCACCTGGCCTGCGAGAGCCTGCGCCGGGGCGAGTCGACGCTCGCGCTCGCCGGCGGCGTCCACCTCAACATCGCCGCGGAGAGCGCCGTGGCGCGCGCGGCCATGGGCGCGCTGTCGCCCGACGGCCGCAGCTACACCTTCGACGCCCGCGCCAACGGCTTCGTCCGCGGTGAGGGCGGCGTCGTCGTCGCCCTCAAGACGCTGTCCCGGGCCGTCGCCGACGGGGACGAGATCCACTGCGTCATCCGCGGCAGCGCCGTCAACAACGACGGCGGTGGCGCCACCCTGACCGCGCCCGACACCGACGCCCAGGCCGAGGTGCTGCGTGCCGCGTACCGGGCTGCGCGGATCTCCCCCGAGCAGGTGCAGTACGTGGAGCTGCACGGCACCGGAACGGCGGTCGGCGACCCCGTCGAGGCGCACGCCCTCGGTACCGTGCTGGGCGCGGGACGCCCGGCGGACGACAGGCTGCGGGTCGGATCGGCCAAGACCAACGTCGGCCACCTGGAGGGTGCCGCCGGTGCTGTCGGGCTGCTGAAGGCGGCGCTGTCGCTGCGCAACGGCGCCTTCCCGCCCAGCCTCAACTTCGCCCGCCCGCACCCCGCGATCCCGCTCGACGAGCTCGGTCTGAGCGTCCAGACCGAGCTGGCGCCGTGGCCCTCGGACGAGGGGGCGCGCATCGCCGGAGTGAGCTCCTTCGGCATGGGCGGCACGAACTGCCACCTGGTGCTGACCGGATGGGAGCGGCCCCGGCCGGAGACCGCCGAGCGGCCCGTCGCACCGGACACGCCCGTGGCCTGGCCGCTGTCCGCGCGGACCGGCGAGGCGCTGCGGGACCAGGCGCGGCGGCTGAGGGACCACCTCCTGGACCGTCCCGGCCTGCGCCCCGCCGACGTCGGGTACTCCCTGGCCACCACCCGTTCGGCGTTCGACCACCGCGCGGTCGTGGTCGGCCGGGACCGGCAGGACCTGCTGGGCCGGCTCGACAAGCTGATCGGGGAGGAGCGCGACCCGGGCGTCGTGGACGGCATCGCCGAACCCGGCGGGCAGGCCTTCCTGTTCACCGGGGAGGCGGTGCGGCGTCCCGGCACGGGGGCGGCGCTCCACGCGGCGTTCCCGGTCTTCGCTGAGGCCTTCGACGCGGTGTGCGCGCACCTGGACCCCCTGCTGGAGCGTCCGCTGCGCGAGATCCTCACCGAAGCCACCGATGCCATGAACGGCACCGAAGCCACCGAAGCCATGAACGGCACCGACGGCGCCGAAGCCACCGGCGGCACCGGAACCGGCGCCGATGCCGGCCGGACCGTGTGGGCGCGGGCGGGTCGGTTCGCCCTCGACGTCGCCCTGTACCGGCTCGTCGAGTCGTGGGGCGTGGTCCCGGACGTGCTCCTCGGCCATGCGCTCGGCGAGGTCACCGCGGCGCACGCGTCCGGGATCCTGTCGCTCGCCGACGCCTGCGCGCTGGTGGCCGGGCACGGCCGCCTGATCGGGACCCTGACCGCCGGAGACGGAACGACGGCACCGGCGGAGCCGGGCCTGGAGGAATTCGGCGCGCTGCTCGCCGGACTGACGTTCCGTCCGCCGAGCCTCCCGGTCCTGTCCGCCCTGACCGGTGCGCCGGCCGAACCGCAGCTCCTGCGGGAGCCCGCGTACTGGCTCCGCCGGATCGGCGACACCGTCCCGTTCGCGGAGGGTGCCGCCGCCACCGCCGCCCTGGGCGTCACCCGCTGCCTCGCACTCGTCCCCGACGACGTCCTCGCCGGCCTGGCGGCCGCGGGCCGCGCAGGCGGCCTCGTGCCGACCGCGGCACTCCACGACGGCCGCGACGAGGCCGAGTCGCTGCTGGGCGCCGTGGGACGCCTCCACGCGGCGGGCGTGCACGTGGACTGGACCGCACTGCTCGCCGCCCACCGGCCGGCCCCCGTCGCCCTGCCCACCTACGCGTTCCAGCGGCGGCGCTACTGGCTCGACGGTCACGCGGCCCGCCCGCACACCTCCCGGCCGGCGCCGGCGATCGGCTCCCCGGCCGCGTCCGCCACCGACGCGCCGGTGCCCGTGCCGCCCCCGGCCGGCACCGACACCCGCGCACTCCTGCGCCTCGTCCAGGACCACGTCGCCGCCCTGCTCGGCCACGCCACCCCGGACGACGTCGACACCCGGCTGCCCTTCCACGACCTCGGCTTCGACTCGCTCACCTCCGTCGGGATGCGCAACCGGCTCTCCACGGCCCTCGCGCTGCCGCTGCCCGACTCGCTGCTGTTCGACCACCCGACGCCCGCGCGGCTCGCCGCCCACCTGCGCGACCGGCTGCTGGGCACCACCGGCCCCACCGCGCCCGTCGCGCCGAACGCGTCCGGCGACCCCGCCGAGCCGATCGCGATCGTCGCGATGAGCTGCCGCTACGCCGCCGGGATCGAGACACCGGAACAGCTCTGGCAGTTCCTGCTCGACGACGGCGACGCGATCGGCGGCTTCCCCACCGACCGGGGCTGGGACGCCGAGAACATCTACCGCGACGCCGTCCGCAACCCCGACGGCACCCTGCGGCCCGCAGGCGCCTTCCTCGAACGCGCCGGCGACTTCGACGCCGCGTTCTTCGGCATATCGCCGCGCGAGGCGCTGGCCATGGACCCGCAGCAGCGGGTGCTCCTGGAGACCGCCTGGGAGGCCGTCGAGCGCCTGGGCGTCGACCCGGACTCGCTCCGCGGCAGCCGGACCGGTGTGTTCGTCGGCGCCATCGCCCAGGACTACGGCCCCCGCATGCACGAGGCGCCGCCGGACCTGGAAGGCCACCTGCTGACCGGTGGCACGGCGAGTGTCGCCTCGGGCCGCATCGCGTACGTGCTGGGCCTGGAGGGCCCGGCCGTGACCATCGACACCGCGTGCTCGTCCTCGCTCGTGGCCCTGCACCTCGCCGCTCAGGCGCTGCGCGCCGACGAGTGCGACATGGCGCTGGCCGGCGGTGTGACGCTGATGGCGACCCCGGGCATGTTCACCGAGTTCAGCCGCCAGCAGGGCCTCGCCCCGGACGGCCGCTGCAAGCCGTTCGCCGCCGCGGCCGACGGGACCGGCTGGGGCGAGGGCGCCGGCCTGCTCGTCCTCGAACGCCTCTCGGACGCCCGGCGCCTCGGCCACGACGTCCTCGCGGTCATCCGCGGCAGCGCCGTCAACCAGGACGGTGCCTCCAACAGCCTCAGCGCGCCCAACGGCCCCTCCCAGGAACGGGTCATCCACCAGGCGCTGGCCAACGCCCGGCTGACCGGCGCCGACGTGGACGCCGTCGAGGCCCACGGCACCGGCACCGCCCTCGGCGACCCCATCGAGGCCCAGGCACTGCTCGCCACCTACGGCCAAGGCCGCGCGGACGGCCACCCGGTGCTCCTCGGCTCCGTGAAGGCGAACATCGGGCACACCCAGGCCGCCGCCGGTGTCGCCGGTGTCATCAAGATGGTGCTGGCCCTGCGGCACGGCGTGCTGCCCCGCACCCCGCACATCGACGCGCCCACCGACAAGGTCGACTGGAGTGCCGGCGATCTGCGGCTGCTGACCGAGCCGACGCCGTGGCCGCGGCGCGACCGGCCGCGCCGCGCGGCCGTCTCCTCCTTCGGCATCAGCGGCACCAACGCCCATCTGATCCTCGAAGGCGGTGCCGAGCCGTCCGGCGCCGACGGCGGGAGCGAGCCGGCCACCGCGCCGGTGCTGCTCTCCGCACCCACCGGCGCCGAACTGCGCACCGAGGCCGCCCGGCTGGCGGACGCGCTGCGCGCCCGGCCCGAGCCCGGCCTCGGTGAGTTCGGGGACCCTCTCGCCACCGGCCGCGCCGCGTTCGACCGGCGCGGGTCCGTCGTCGCGGCCGACCGGCAGGGCATCCTCGCCGGGCTCGACGCGCTGGCGGCCGGACTTCCCGCGCCGGGCCTCACCGAAGGGACCGCCGCCAACCGGCGTGGACCCGTGTTCGTCTTCCCGGGCCAGGGCTCCGAGTGGGCCGGCATGGCCGTCCCGCTGCTGGATTCCAGTGCGGTGTTCCGGGGTGAGGTCGAGGCGTGTGCGGCGGCGTTCGCGCCGTTCGTCGACTGGTCGCTGGTCGATGTGCTGCGGGGTGCGGAGGGTGCGCCGTCGCTGGACCGGGACGATGTGGTCCAGCCTGCGCTGTTCACGGTCATGGTGTCGCTGGCGGCGCTGTGGCGTTCGGTGGGTGTGGAGCCGGCGGCGGTCGTCGGGCACTCGCAGGGCGAGATCGCGGCGGCCTATGTCGCCGGCGGGCTGTCCCTGGCCGACGCCGCCCGGATCGTCGCCCTGCGCAGCCGGTACGGACGAACCCTCGCCGGCACCGGCGCCATGGCCTTCGTCGTGCTGCCCGCCGCCGAGGTGGAGGCCCGGCTGGCACGGTGGAACGGCCGGATCTGCGTCGCCGCCGTCAACGGCCCCTCCGCCACCGTCGTCTCCGGCGACGCCGACGCCCTCGACGAACTCCTCGCAGCCCTGGACGCCGACGGGATCAGACTCCGTCGCGTCCGCTCCGACTACGCCTCCCACTCGCCCCATGTGGAGGCCTTCCACGACGAGTTGCTCGACGTGCTCGCCACCGTCGCCCCCCGCACCGGCGACGTCGCCTTCTGCTCCACCGTCACCGGCGAGCCGCTGGACACCGCACGCCTGGACGCCGACTACTGGTTCCGCAACCTGCGCCAGACCGTGCGCTTCGACCCGGCGGTGCGCGCCCTGCGCGCGGCGGGCCACGACGTGTTCCTCGAGATCAGCGCCCACCCGCTGCTCATCAGGTCCGTCACCGACATCCTCGGCGCCGTCGGACGGCCCGGCGCCGCGCTCGGCACCCTCCGCCGCGACCACGGCGGCCACACCCAGTTCAGGGCCGCCATGGCGGCCGCGTGGACCCACGGCGCCCCCGTCGACTGGGCCGTGTTCACCGCACCGGACCAGGCCGGGCCGCTCGCCGCGGACGGCGGCAGCGAGCCGGCCGCCGTGCCCGTGCCGGTCTCCGCCCGCGGCGACGCGGCACTGCGCGCCCAGGCCGGCCGGCTGGCCGAGGCGCTGCGCGCCCGCCCGGAGCTCGACCTCACGGACCTCGGGTACAGCCTGGCCACCGGCCGTGCCGCGTTCGACCGGCGTGCCTGCGTCGTGGCGACCGACATCGGGGAAGCCCTCGCCGGGCTCGACGCGCTGGCGGCCGGACTTCCCGCGCCGGGCCTCACCGAGGCCACCGCCGGCGCCCCGGGCGGACCCGTGTTCGTCTTCCCGGGCCAGGGCTCCCAGTGGGCCGGCATGGCCGTCCCGCTGCTGGATTCCAGTGCGGTGTTCCGGGGTGAGGTCGAGGCGTGTGCGGCGGCGTTCGCGCCGTTCGTCGACTGGTCGCTGGTCGATGTGCTGCGGGGTGCGGAGGGTGCGCCGTCGCTGGACCGGGACGATGTGGTCCAGCCTGCGCTGTTCACGGTCATGGTGTCGCTGGCGGCGCTGTGGCGTTCGGTGGGTGTGGAGCCGGCGGCGGTCGTCGGGCACTCGCAGGGCGAGATCGCGGCGGCCTATGTCGCCGGCGGGCTGTCCCTGGCCGACGCCGCCCGGATCGTCGCCCTGCGCAGCCGCTACGTGCACCGTCTCGCCGGCACCGGCGGCATGGTGTCCGTCGCGCAGCCCGCCGCCGAGGTGGAGGCCCGGCTGGCACGGTGGAACGGCCGGATCGGCGTCGCCGCCGTCAACGGCCCCTCCGCCACCGTCGTCTCCGGCGACGCCGACGCCCTCGGCGAACTCCTCGCCGCTTCCGAGGCCGACGGCATCCGCGCCCGCCGCCTCCCGGTCGCCTACGCCTCCCACTCGCCCCACATGGAGCCCTTCCGCGACGAACTGCTCGACGCGCTCGCCGACCTCGCCCCCCGCACCGGCGACGTCGCCTTCTACTCCACCGTCACCGGCGAGCCGCTGGACACCGCACGTCTGGACGCCGACTACTGGTTCCGCAACCTGCGCGAGACCGTGCGCTTCGACCCGGCGGTGCGCGCCCTGCGCGCGGCGGGCCACGACGTGTTCCTCGAATCCAGCGCCCACCCGGTGCTGACCACGGCCGTCGCCGACACCCTCGAAGCCGTCGGACGGCCCGGCGCCGCGCTCGGCACCCTCCGCCGCGACCACGGCGACCGCACCCGGTTCACCTCAGCCGTCGCCGACGCGTGGACCCACGGCGTCCCCGTCGACTGGACCACCGTGTTCCCGGCACCGGCCCGCACGGTGCCGCTGCCCACCTACGCCTTCCAGCGCGAGACCTTCTGGCTCGCCGCCACCCCGACGCGCGCCGGAGCCGACGCCCTCGGTCTGGACGACGCCGGGCATCCGCTCCTCGGCGCCATGGTCGACATCGCCGAGGACGGCACCCTCGTCCTCACCGGCCGCCTCTCGACGGCCACCCAGCCCTGGCTGGCCGAACACACACTCCTCGGCCGCACCGTGCTGCCCGGCTCCGCCCTCATCGACCTCGCGCTGTACGCGGGCCGGCGGTGCGAACACCCCCACGTCGACGAACTCACCCTCCAGACACCGCTGATCCTGCCCGAGGACGGCCCGCTCCAACTGCAGATCGTGGTGCTGCCGCCCGACGACACCGGCCGGCGGCCCCTCACCGTGCACTCCCGCCGCGCCACCGGCACCGAGCAGGTGCCGTGGACCTGGCACGCCACCGCGGCCCTCGGCGCCACCGGCCCCGCCCCGGCACCCCGGCCGGCCCCGGCCGCCTGGCCGCCCCCCGGCGCGACAGCCGTCCCGCTGGAAGGCGCCTACACCCGGCTCGCCGCACTCGGCTACGCCTACGGCCCCGCGTTCCAGGGGCTGCGTGCCTGCTGGCGCGACGGCGAGGAGATCTGGGCCGAGGCCGTCCTGCCCGGCGCCGAGCCGCAGCAGGGCACCGGGTTCGCACTCCACCCGGCCCTGCTCGACGCCGCCCTGCACGCCCTGCTGCCCCTCGACGGCACCCCGGCCGCCCCCCGGCTGGCCTTCAGCTTCAGCGGCATCCGGCTGCACGCCACGGGAGCGAGCGCCGTGCGGGCGCACATCGGCGCCCCCGACCGCGACGGCGCGGTCACCGTCGACCTGACCGACCCCTCGGGCGCCGCCGTGGCGACCATCGAGGCGCTCGCCCTGCGCCCGGTCGACCAGCAGCAGCTCCAGGCCGCGGTGACCTCCCCGGACCCCCTGTGGCACCTGGAGTGGGTGCCGCTCCACGACGCCGGCGCCCCGGCCGCGCCCGGCGACTGGGCCCTCATCGGCGAACCCGCCGCCACCCCCGGCGCCTTCGCCCGCCACTACCTCGACCTCGCCGCGCTGCAGGCCGCCCTCACCGACGGAGAGGCGGCCCCGGAAGCCGTCGCACTCCACCTCACCGGGGCCACCGGGGACGCCGGAGACACCAGGGACGAGGGATACGCCGCAGGTGCTGGGGACAACGGAAACGCCGGAGACCCCGTCGCCGGCGCCCACCGCACCGCCCTCGACACGCTGGCCCTGGTCCAGGCATGGCTCGCCGACCACCGGCTGACCGACACCCGGCTCGTCCTGCTCACCCGCGGCGCCGTCGCCACCGGCAGCGGCGAAGAGGTCCACGACCTCGCCGCCGCCACGGCCCGCGGCCTGATCCGCAGCGCCCAGGCCGAACACCCCGGGCGGTTCCTCCTCGTCGACCTCGACGCCGACACCCCCGCCGACCGCGCACCGGCCGCCGCGCTGCACCGCGACGAGCCGCAACTCGCCCTGCGCGGCGAGCGCGTGCTGGCCCAACGGCTCGCCCGCGCCACCACCTCCGCCCAGGAAAGCCCCGTCGACTCCGACGGCACGGTCCTGATCACCGGCGGCACCGGCGACCTCGGCCGGCTCATCGCCCGGCACCTCGTCACCACGCACGGCGCCCGCCACCTCGTCCTCGCCAGCCGCAGCGGCGCGGACGCCGACGGAGCGGGCGACCTCGCCGCCGAACTCACCGCGCTCGGCGCCGAGATCACCATCGCCTCCTGCGACGTCGCCGACCCGGAGGCACTCGGCGCGCTGCTCGCCGGGATCCCCGCCGCCCACCCGCTGCGCGTGGTCGTCCACGCCGCCGGCATCGTCGACGACGCCCCCGTCCACACCCTCACCCCCGACCAGCTCGCCGCCGTACTGCGGCCCAAGGCCGACGCCGCCTGGCGCCTGCACGAACTCACCGCGGACCTCGACCTCGCGGCCTTCGTCCTCGTCTCCTCGCTCGCCGGCACCATCGGCACCCCCGGACAGGCCAGCTACAGCGCGGCCAACGCCTTCCTCGACGCCCTCGCCCAGCACCGGCACGCCCTCGGCCTGCCCGCCGTCTCGCTGCTGTCCGGACTGTGGGACGACGCCGGCATGGGCGGCCGGCTCGGCGACGCCGACCGGGCCCGCCTGGTCCGCACCGGATTCGCCCCGATGTCCCCCGACCAGGCACTCGCCCTGTTCGACCTCGCGCTGCCCGGCGGCGAACCGCTCCTCGCACCCGCCCGGCTGAGCCTGCCGCAGCTGCGGGCCGCCGCACAGGAGGACCCCGACGCCGTCGCCGCGCCGCTCCGCGGCCTCGTCGGCGCCACCCTCCGGCGCGCCGCCGCCCCGGAGGCCATGACCGGCCTCGGCCTCGACCTCGTCGCCCTGCCCGACGCCGACCGGCACCGCACGGTGCTCGAACTCGTCCGCCGCCACGCCGCCGCCGCGCTGGGCCGCTCCGACTCCGCCGACGTGGACGCCGCCCAGGCGTTCAAGAACCTCGGCTTCGACTCCCTCATCGCGGTGGAGTTCCGCAACCGGATCAACGCCGTGACCGGACTGCGGCTGCCGAGCACCATCGCCTTTGACCACCCCACCCCGAACGCCCTTGCCGAGGAACTGATCGCCCGGCTGCTGCGGCAGCCGGCGAAGACCGCCGTCGTGGTCCCGCCCACGACGGCCCGCACCGGCGAGCCCGTCGCCATCGTCGCCATGGCCTGCCGGTACCCCGGCGGCGTGGCCTCGCCCGAGGACCTCTGGCGGCTCGTCACCGAGCAGGGCGATGTCATCACCACCCTGCCCGACAACCGCGGCTGGGACCTCGACGCGCTCTACCACCCGGACCCGGACCGGGCCGGCCACTCCTACACCCGCGACGGCGGATTCCTCCTCGACGCCGACCAGTTCGACCCCGCGTTCTTCGGAATCTCGCCGCGGGAGGCCCAGGCCATGGACCCCCAGCAGCGCGTACTGCTGGAAACCGCGTGGGAGGCGTTCGAACGCGCCGGCATCGACCCGACGACCCTGCGCGGCAGCCGCACCGGGGTCTTCGCCGGCACGGCCACCCAGGAGTACGGCCCGCGACTCGACCAGCCGCTGGAGGGCTCCGAGGGCTACCGGCTGATCGGCGCCCTGGGCAGCGTCGCGTCCGGCCGCGTCGCCTACGCCCTCGGCCTGGAGGGCCCCGCCGTCACGATCGACACGGCGTGCTCGTCGTCCCTGGTGGCGACGCACCTGGCGGTCCAGGCCCTCGGCAACGGCGACTGCGACCTCGCCCTCGCCGGCGGCGTCACCGTGATGACGGGCCCCGGGCTGTTCGTCGAGTTCAGCCGCCAGCGCGCCCTCTCCCAGGACGGCCGGTGCCGCGCCTTCGGTGCCGGGGCCGACGGCTTCGGCCTCGGCGAGGGCGTCGGCCTCGTGCTGCTGGAGCGGCTGTCGGACGCGCGCCGCAACGGGCACCAGGTCCTGGCCGTCGTCCGCGGCAGCGCGGTCAACCAGGACGGTGCGTCGAACGGTCTGACGGCGCCGAACGGTCCGTCGCAGCAGCGGGTGATCCGCCAGGCGCTGACGCATGCCCGGCTCACCGGCGCGGACGTCGACGTGGTCGAGGCCCACGGCACGGGAACCCGGCTGGGCGACCCGATCGAGGCGCAGGCGCTGCTCGCGACCTACGGCCAGGAACGCCACGAGGACGGCGAGCCGCTCTGGCTGGGCTCCGTCAAGTCGAACATCGGTCACGCCCAGGCGGCCGCGGGCGTGGCAGGTCTGATCAAGATGGTCATGGCGATGCGGCACGGCGTCCTGCCGGCGACGCTGCACGCCGACGAGCCGTCCACCCAGGTGGACTGGTCGACCGGCGCGGTGGAACTGCTGACCGAGGCGCGTTCCTGGCCCGAGGTGGACCGCCCGCGACGCGCCGGCGTGTCCTCCTTCGGGATCAGCGGCACCAACGCCCACATCATCCTGGAGCAGGCGGCCGGCACGGAGCCGGCACCGGCGCCGGCTCCGGCAGCCCCGGCCGCGGGTGCCACGGCCTGGGTGGTGTCGGCGAAGTCCGAGGCCGCACTGCGGGCCCAGATGGAGCGGCTGGAGACCTTCCTCACCGACGACCCCGCACTGGACGCGGCGGACGTGGGCTGGTCGCTGGCGGCCGGCCGCGCCGGCTTCGAGCACCGTGCGGTGGTGGTGGGTGAGGGCCGGGACGAGCTTCTTACCGGCCTGTCCGCGGTCTCGGGGGCCGGTGCGGCTGCCGGTGGTGCCGGTGGTGGTGTGGTGTTCGTGTTCCCGGGTCAGGGTTCGCAGTGGCTGGGGATGGCGCGGGAGTTGTGGGAGTCGTCTCCGGTGTTCCGGGAGCGGCTCACCGAGTGCGAGGCCGCGTTGGCGCCGCATGTGGACTGGTCGTTGACGGCTGTGCTGTTGAACGATGAGCCGTTGGACCGGGTGGATGTGATCCAGCCGGTGTTGTGGGCGGTGATGGTGTCGCTGGCCGAGGTGTGGCGGTCGGCGGGTGTCTCGCCGTCGGTGGTGGTCGGTCATTCGCAGGGTGAGATCGCTGCGGCGTGTGTGTCGGGCTGGTTGTCGTTGGAGGATGCGGCTCGGGTGGTGGCTCTGCGGTCGCGGGCGCTGCTGGCGGTCGCGGGTGGCGGCGGCATGGTGTCCGTCGCGGCCGGGCGCGCGGCGGTTGAGGAGCTGGCCTCCGGGCTGAACGGGCATGTGTCCGTGGCGGCGGTGAACGGCCCGTCGTCGACGGTGGTTTCGGGTTCTGTGGAGGCGCTGGACGCGCTGGTGGCTGAGTGTGAGCGCCGGGGTGTCCGTGCGCGGCGGATTCCGGTGGACTATGCGTCGCATTCGCCGCAGATGGAGGAGTTGCGGGAGCGGATCCTGACGGATCTGGCGGAGGTGCGTCCGGCGGTCGGTTCGGTGGCGATGTTCTCCACGTTGACCGGTGCCGCCGTCGAGGGCGCACTGGATGCTCAGTACTGGTTCGACAACCTGCGTTCCACGGTGGAGTTCGAGACCGCGGTCAGGTCCCTGCTCGACCAGGGCATGCGCACGTTCATCGAGGTCAGCGCCCACCCGGTGTTGACGGTTGGGATCGAGGAGACCGTCGACGCGACCGGCACCGGCGCCGCTGTGTTCGGCACCCTGCGCCGGGACGAGGGCGGGCTGCGCCGGGTGCTGTCCGCTCTCGGCGAGGCGTGGGTGGCGGGCGTCGACGTGGACTGGACGACGGTCCTCACCGGCCGCCGCGTCCCCCTCCCGACCTACGCGTTCCAGCGCCAGCGGTACTGGCTCGACGCCCCTGCGCTGCCGGTTCAGGGGGCCGTCGGCGACCCGGTGGAGTCCCGTTTCTGGGATGCCGTCGAGCGGGAGGACCTGGACGAACTCGCGGGCACGTTGCGGTTGTCGGAGGCGCCGGGGGTGCTGGGGTCGGTGGTCCCGGCGCTGGCGTCCTGGCGGCGCGAACGCCGTCAGCGTTCGATCATCGACACCTGGCGCTACCAGGTCACCTGGAAGCCCCTCACCGGCCTGCCGACGTCCGCCGCGCTGTCCGGCACCTGGCTCGTCGCCCTCCCCACCGCCGGCACGGCCGGCACGGCCTTCACCGCCGGCACGGCCGGCTCCGTCACCGCCGAACTCCGGCGCGCCGGTGCCACCGTGGTCGAGTTCGCCATCGGCGCCCAGGACACCGACCCCGCCGAACTCGCCGCCCGGCTCGCCGACATGGCCGGCCCGGACCTCGCCGGCGTGCTCAACCTCGCCGCCCTCGCCGACGACGGCCTTCCCACCGCGGAGACCCCGTCCGGGGTCGCGGCCGCGGTGACCCTGGTGCGTGCCCTCGGCATCGCGGACTTCGGCGTCCCGGTGTGGACCGCCACCCGGGCGGCGGTCTCGACCGGCCGCTCCGACCGGCTGGACGCCCCCGTCCAGGCGCAGGTCTGGGGCCTCGGCCGGGTCGTCGCACTGGAGCATCCCCGTCTGTGGGGAGGGCTGATCGACCTCCCCGCCACCTTCGACGCGCGGACCGGCGGCCGGCTCGCCGCCCTCCTGGCCGGCGGCACCGGAGAGGACCAGGTCGCGCTGCGCCCCTCCGGCGCCTACGCCCGCCGGCTGCGGCGTGCGCCCCTGCACGAGACGCCCGCGGAGCGGTGGCGGCCCCGCGGTACCGTGCTGGTCACCGGGGCCGACGGTCCGCTGGGTGCGCATGCCGCCCGCTGGGCCGCCGACCGGGGCCCGGCACGCCTGCTGCTCGTCAGCGACAACGGACCCGACGACGAGGCGGCCGCGGAACTCGCCGCCGAACTGACCGCCACCGGCGTCCCGGTGACGGTTCACGCCTGCCGTGTCACCGACCCGGACGCCGTCCGGGAGCTGCTGGCCGCGATACCGGCCGAAGTCCCGCTTTCCGCCGTCGTGTTCACCGCCGCCGTCCCGTCCTCGGACCCCGTCCACGAGACCGATCCCGAAGGGTGCAACCGGGCGCTGGCAGGCAGGGTCCTGGGTGCCACCGCCCTGCACCACGCCCTCGGCGACACCCCGCTGGACGCCTTCGTCCTCTTCTCCTCCGTCGCCGGCACGTGGGGCGGTGCCGGTCAGGGCGCCTACGCGGCCGCCAACGCCTGCCTGGACGCCCTCGCCGAGTTCCGCCGGTGCCGCAACCTGCCGGCGACCTGCGTCGCCTGGGGGCCCTGGGAGGACGGCGCACGCGCGTCGCACGGCCACGACCTGGAACACCTGCACCGCCGGGGGCTGTCCGCGATGGCTCCCGGGATGGCGCGCGCCGCCCTGGACCGTGCCGTCGACCACGGCGACGGGTGCGTCACGATCGCCGACATCACCTGGCCCGCGTTCGTCGCGGCCTTCACCTCCGCGCGGCCCAGCCGCCTGCTCGCCGACCTGCCGGACATGCAGCCCGCGCCGGAGCCGGCCGGCCGGGACCACCAGCCGGACCAGGCCCGCCGCCTCGCCTCCCTGACGGCCGCCGAGCGCGAAGAGGACATGCTCGCCGTGGTCCGCGCCCAGGTCGCCGCGGTCCTCGGGCACTCGGACGCCGACAGCATCGACCCGGGCCGCTCGTTCAAGGACCTCGGCTTCGACTCGCTCACAGCCGTCGACCTCGGCAAGCGGCTGCGGGCGGCGACCGGCGTCGCGGTGTCCGCCACAGCCGTCTTCGACCACCCCAGCGTGCGGATCCTGGCCGGCCACCTCGCCCGCGGCCTCGCCGGCACCGCAGCCCCCGTGGCCGTGGCCGCCCCCGCCGTCGACGACGACCCGATCGTCATCGTCGGCATGGGCTGCCGCTTCCCGGGCGGCGCCACCGACCCGGCCCACCTGTGGCGGCTGCTGTCCGACGGCGTCGACGCCATCACCGACTTCCCCACCGACCGCGGCTGGGACATCGACGCGCTCTACGACCCCGACCCGGACCGCGAGGGGACGACCTACACCCGCCACGGCGGCTTCCTGCCCGACGCCGGGGACTTCGACACAGAGCTGTTCGGCATCTCCCCGCGCGAGGCGCTGGCCATGGACCCGCAGCAGCGGCTCCTGCTGGAGGCGTCCTGGGAGGCGCTGGAGGACGCGGGCGTCGACCCCGCCGCACTCAAGGGCGTTCCCGGCGGCGTCTTCATGGGCGTCACCACCTCCGGCTACGGCCGGGCGACCCGGCTGCCGGACAGCATCGAGGGCCACATCCTCACCGGCACCGCCACCAGCGTGGCGTCCGGCCGCATCGCCTACACCTACGGCCTGGAGGGCCCGGCGATCACGGTCGACACCGCCTGCTCGTCCTCCCTGGTCGCCCTGCACCTGGCCGGCCAGGCGCTCCGCAACGGCGAGTGCACCGTCGCCCTGGCCGGCGGCGTCGCGGTGATGGTCACCCCCGACGGGTTCGTCGAGTTCAGCCGGCAGCGTGGCCTGGCGGCCGACGGCCGCTGCAAGCCGTTCTCCGCGGACGCCGACGGCACCAGCTGGTCCGAAGGCGTCGGTGTCCTGGTGCTGGAGCGCCTCTCGGACGCGCGGCGCCACGGACACCGCGTCTGGGCCACCCTGCGCGGCAGCGCGGTCAACCAGGACGGCGCCTCCAACGGACTCACCGCCCCCAACGGGCCCGCACAGCAGCGGGTCGTGCTCCAGGCCCTGGCGAACGCCCGGCTCACCGGCGCGGACGTGGACGCCGTCGAGGCCCACGGCACCGGCACCGCCCTCGGCGACCCGATCGAGGCCCAGGCGCTGCTGGCGACCTACGGCCGCGACCGCGGCGACGCCGAACCGCTGTGGCTCGGCTCGCTGAAGTCCAACATCGGCCACACCCAGGCCGCCGCCGGCGTCGCGGGCGTCATCAAGATGGTCCTCGCCATGCACCACGGGGTACTGCCCCGCACCCTGCACCTGCGCGAACTGACCGACCACGTCGACTGGTCCGCCGGCACCGTCGTGCCGCTCGCCGAGAACCGGGCCTGGCCCGAAGCCGGCCGGCCGCGCCGCGCCGCCGTGTCGTCCTTCGGCGTCAGCGGCACCAACGCCCACGTCGTCCTGGAACAGGCACCCCCCGCCCCCGCCGGCGCGGACACCGCTCCCGGCACCCTCCCCGCCGGACAGCCCGCCCGCGGACCCGTGCCGCTGCCGGTCTCGGCCGCCGGCCCCGCCGCCCTGCGCGCCCAGGCCGCCCGCCTCCGCGCGTTCGCCGCAGACGGCACGGACCTCCCCGCCATCCACGACATCGCCCACTCCCTGGCCGTCACCCGCACCGGCCTGGCACACCGGGCCGTCGTCCTCGCCGACGACCGGGACACCCTGCTCGCCGGCCTCGACGCGATCGCCGCCGACCGCCCCCACCCCGCCGTCGTCACCGGCACCACCGGACACGGCCGCCTGGCCGTGCTGTTCTCCGGCCAGGGCTCCCAGCGCCCCGGCGCGGGACGCGACCTGTACGAGGCGTTCCCCGTGTTCGCCGACGCCCTCGACGCCGTCTGCGCCCGCATCGACCCGCACCTCGACCACCCGCTGCGCGAGGTGATGTTCGCCGGACCCGGCACCGGCGAAGCCGCCCTCCTCGACCGCACCGCCTACACCCAGACCGCCCTGTTCGCCCTCGAAGTGGCCGGCTACCGGCTGCTGGAGTCCTGGGGCGTCCGGCCCGACCACCTCCTCGGCCACTCCATCGGCGAACTCGCCGCCGCCCACGTCGCCGACGTCCTGTCGCTCGACGACGCCTGCCGGCTCGTCACCGCCCGCGCCCTGCTGATGGCCGAACTGCCGCCCGGCGGCGCCATGCTCGCCGTCGCCGCCACCGAGGCCGAAGCGGTCGACGCCCTCGCCGCCTACGAGGGACGCGTCGGCATCGCCGCCCTCAACGGCCCCTCCGCCCTGGTGCTGTCGGGCGACGAGGACGCCATCGCCGAACTGGCCGCCCGCTGGACCCTCTCCGGCCGCAAGGCCACCCGGCTGCGGGTCTCGCACGCCTTCCACTCCGCGCGGATGAACCCGATGCTGGAGCGGTTCGCCGCCGTCGCCGCCACCGTGACCCTCGCCCCGCCGAGCATCCCCGTCGTGTCCAACCTGACCGGCGCACCCGTGCCCGTCGACGAGCTGTGCTCACCCGCCTACTGGGTGCGCCACGTGCGCTACGCCGTCCGGTTCGCCGACGGCGTGTCCTGGCTCGCCGACCACGGAACCACCCGGTTCCTCGAAATCGGCCCCAGCCACGTGCTCAGCGCGATGGCACAGCACACCCTCGCCGAGCGCGACGACGCCGGCACGACGACGGTCACCCCGCTCCTGCGCGACGACCGCCCCGAGACCGCCACACTGCTGCACGCGGTCGCCACCGCCTGGACCCGCGGCGGCGACGTCGACTGGGCCGCGGCACTCGCCGGCCACGGCGGCAAGCGCATCGGCCTGCCGTCCTACGCGTTCCAGCACGAACGGTACTGGCTGCGGTCGGCCCCCCGGGCCGGCGACGCGGGCGCCTCCGGTCAGCTCGACACCGGCCACGCCGTCCTCACCGCCGCCGTCCCGCTCGCCGACGACGGCGGCCTGGTCCTCACCGGCGGCCTGTCGCTGTCCGCCCAGCCCTGGCTCGACGACCACCGCGTCCTCGGCACCGCGATCCTCCCCGGCACCGGCTTCGTCGAACTGGCCCTGCGCGCCGCCCGGGAGGCCGGCTGCGCCACCATCGGCGAACTCACCCTGCACGCCCCCCTCGCCGTCCCACAGACCGGCAGAGTCCGCGTCCAGGTCCGCGTCGGCCGCCCCGACGAGGCCGGCGAGCGCGAGATGTCGATCCACTCCCAGCCCGAAGCGGGCGACGGAAGCTGGCTCCACCACGCCTCCGGCCTGCTCGCACCCGACGCCGGGACCGCACACGTCGACCTGACGGCCTGGCCGCCGCCCGGCGCCGAACCCGTCGGCCTCGACGGCTACTACGACACCACGCTGGCCGACGCCGGATACCACTACGGACCCGTGTTCCGCGGCCTGCGCCGCGCCTGGCGGGCCGACGACGCCGTCTACGCCGACGTCGTCCTGCCGCCGCAGGCCGCACCCGACGCCGACGGATTCGACCTCCACCCCGCTCTCCTCGACGCCGCCATGCACGCCGCGACCATCGGCGGCTTCCTCGACGACACCGGCGCCACCCCCCTGCCGTTCCTGTGGTCCGGCGTGACACTCCTGGCCACCGGCGCCACGGCCCTGCGGGTGCGCCTGACCGGCGCCGGCCGCGACACGGTCTCGATCCAGGTGGCGGACGGCGACGGCCACCCCGTCGCCGACGTACGGTCGCTGACCCTGCGCCCCGTCGCCACCGGTCAGCTGACGGCGGCCCGCACGGCCGGCTCGTCGCTGTTCGCCGTCGAATGGACCGCGCTGCCGGCCCCCACCGCCTCCGGCACACCGGCCGACGTGAGCTTCCTGCCCGACGGACCGGCCACCGAGGACCTCGACACGGCCGGCACCGGCCTCGTGGTGTGCCCCGTCGAACCGGCCGCCGGCGACCTCACCGAGAACGTCCACCGGACCACCGCCGCCGTCCTCGGACTGATCCAGCGCTGGCTGTCCGGCGACCGGCCCGCCGCCGCGCGGCTCGTCATCGCCACCCGGGGCGCCATGGGCACCGGACCCGGCGACGCCACCGCCACCGACCTCGCCGGCGCCGCCGTATGGGGACTCGTCCGCACCGCCCAGTCCGAGAACCCGGACCGCTTCGTCCTCCTCGACACCGAGGAACCTCCCGGCCCCGACACGGACTGGGCCGCCGTCCGCGACGCCGCCGACCGCGGCGAACACCAGCTCGCACTGCGCGCGGGCGAACTCCGCGCACCCCGCCTCGTCCGCGTGCCCGCCCCGGACGCCCTGCCGCTCCCCGCCGGCGCACCGGCCTGGCACCTCGACACCACCGGACCCGGCACCCTGGCCAACCTGGCCCTGGTCCCCGCCGACACGCCCCCGCTGGAGCCCGACCAGGTCCGCGTCGCGGTCCGCGCGGCCGGCGTCAACTTCCGCGACGTCCTCATCGGCCTGGGCATGTACCCGGAACCGGCCCCCATGGGCACCGAGGCCGCCGGCATCGTCGTCGAGACCGGCTCCGACGTCACCGACCTGGCCCCCGGCGACCGCGTCTTCGGACTCGTCACCGCCGGCCTCGGCAACCTCACCACCGCACCGCGCCGACAGCTCGCCCGCATCCCGCACGGCTGGACGTTCAGCCAGGCCGCGACCGTGCCCGTCGCCTTCGTCACCGCCTACTACGGACTCGTCGACGTCGCCGCGGCACAACCCGGCGAATCCGTCCTCGTCCACGCCGCCACCGGCGGCGTCGGAACCGCCGCC